>CAMAHD010000001.1 GCA_945834405.1 uncultured Prevotella sp.
TACAGCCATCGAGAAAATTGAAACCAATAAGAAGGAGGCGTAGGCCTCCTTTCTTCTTAAAAAAACTTCGTTTCTGACATATAATTACTATATGTCAGTTTTTTTTTATGTTCGTACTTTATTTCATATAAGAGACAAAAGGCCTTATAGAAAGTCTTGATTATATATTTATTAAATTCATGCATATAATTATTATATGTCATCACACTCTTCCGAAAAATCGTAAATGTGTTAAATCAAGACAAAGTTACTCGAAAATTCTCCTATGTGCAGATTTCTGTGTTCCTTCGCACAGAGAAATAAACAAAGATATAAGCAGTATGAAACACAGAAATCTCACTATCTTCCTCATGGCAACTGCCATGACAATCCTCACGGCAACAGCCGTGCTGACATCGTGCTCAAAAAGCAATGATGAATTTTCCTTCAAGACAGCGCAGGAGGCTGTAAACGCTTGTCACAAAGAACTTTCTGTCATTCGTCCTATGCAGAAAGCCAACATCAAAGACCTGACGGAAATCACCGTCAAATGGCTGATGCTACAGGATTCTACCTTCGCTGTCATGATGCGCGACTCCACCATAGATTCCCACAGTGATGTCGCAGCAGATTTCTTCGCTACTTCCGACAGTATCCGCAGCGAGATTACTCGCCTGGCTATGTCGGAGAACCACTCGCTGAGCGACGTTGTATATTATAAGGTACACACAGCGAAGGACAGGGAGAAAATTCAGTCCTCAAAAGACTACAAGAATGCAGTAGCTTTCTACAACGGTCTGGATGAACATCCGACCTATAAGAATATTACAGAGTCTGTAAAAAAATATGAAGCTCTGCTGGCAAAAAATAACAGCTTCAAAAAAGAAAATCAGCTGCTTCAATTCATCGGTGAGGAAGACAGATGCTTCCGCTCCATCATGAAGCACCTGAACGAAGTGAAGCAGGAAGACCTGGAACATATCACTGACCGAACAGCAATGATATTCCAGAAACTCTATGAGAGCACTCAGGTGGAACCTGAGAATCCTGTCAGTGGAAGGCTGGTGATGTACATCTCCATGCGCTTCAACCGGCGTATCATACAGAACGCCGAAGCGGTAGTCCGTGACATCGAAAGCAAGAAAGAGCTGTCAGAACAGCAGGCCGCCAACTACCGCTGGATGCTCCTGCAGCCCTACATGACGATAGACACCTATTCCATGGCATCCATTACCAAAGAACAGGAAAAGAAGCTACAGGAGATAGCAGAGAATCTCCCCCGCCTGCTGGCATACATCGACGGGAAGGACTTCGATAAATCGGACAAGGCAGAAACTGAGAAACTTCCTTGTATCCTGACGAGATATTTCTTAAAGTCGTACCTCCATCAAGTATTATAATCATGGAACAGAACAGTCAGAATACACCCAGCACTCTCACTGTCAGTGAGAGCGCACAAGAGAACTTCAAGGACTTCTTGGAGAGACTTGACAAATGGTTTCCAAACCGTGGCTTTGACACCGTTAATGTCAACCTGATAGCAAGAGAGAAATGTGCCGAGGCACGTATCCCTATCATCGGTCAGCTAATGATAGAACCGACAGTTGAAGTATTCGCTGACAGGGGGAACGTAAACGTCCTCTATGCTATCAGCAGAGAGAATGACAAAAACATCAAAGTCATCGCCTACTCGATGCCTTACAGTGACGAGATGTATGTCATCTCCATAGAGTCACACCAGTACGGTGTGATAGAAGAAATCGCCGTAGCATTCTACGACTCCATGGATGAAATGTTTCAGGATCTGCGGCATGACTATCTCGCTGGGCAATACATGCTCTCCGAGCCGAATGCCTACATGCTCGAAGCCGAAGACTACATGACTTTCTGCTCGCATTTTCTTTAACAAAATATTCAAGGATATTTCTAATCTTTCAGACAGTATGATATTCGTAAAAATATTACTCTCAATGATACTGGCAGCAATGCCTTTCGCGTATGCGTATCACATACGCGCACAAAAGAAAAGAGGTGATCAACCAAGTTCACTCTATACTTTCATCGGCAAGCACCTTCCAAAAATTCAATGTGCTTGCCTCACCGTCATAAACTTTGTTACCAGAGTGTATGACGGCATGAAGCGAAGCGACTCATTCAGAAGATTCTTCACCATCATCACCTTACTGGTGTTGCTGGTGTTTCAATATGTGGATTTTCATGTCGCTTCAAATGTCGCACATAACGTGCGACTGGCATTCGAAAACTCTGCCGAAAAGAATGTCGAAAACATTGCAGAAATGAAAGCATGGCTTCACTATTTTACAAAGCCTCACGCTACCATGCTGGGAGTGTGCCTGTCACTGATGTTTTTCTCCTTCCGTCTGGCAAACAACATACTGACACGGCTGCACAACAACAACCGTATCTACTGTCTCGTGGGACTCGTCACGATGTGTATCGCCATCTTGACTACAAGATGGTTCATCATAGCCGAGACATTTACCATCATTCTGATGGCTGCATACATCTATCCGAACAAACGTCCGATAGAAAATCCCAAGGGTAGAAAAACTATTCCAACACATGAGCGTAACAAGACAAAGATGCTCTACCGTAAAGCGGCATAACACTTCCATTTTTCATACAAGAAAACATTTCGGATAACGATATTTTTCTACATAACATTCCACAATAAATTCTACATATGAATAAGCAGAATAAAACAGACGCTGCAGGCAGCCAATCACAAGCCGCCGATACCGCACAGAAGATGACGGTCACGACGGGATATGACCTCTGGAGTCTGCTGTTCCAGGGGAACGACTCCGAGGGTTCTCATAAGCTCACGAAGGCCGAAGCATACTTCGACCTGATAAAACGTCAGCGACTGTCTATGCTGACAAAAGATGAATCCTATTTAGGTGGTGGTATTCTCGCCCTCGCTAAAGCCTGGAGATGGGACCGCACCACCGTCAAGAAATTCATCGACGCTCTATGTTCCATAGAGGCCGCGACCTTTAAGAAGGTAGGTAATCGAGCCGTCATCAAACTTACAAACGTCACTTCTCTTCACCATAATGGTTCAGATGCGTAACGTAACACCCTTCCGGTGTCGTCTCAGAGCGACTTTACCTTCAAGGTGGTGTCCTACAAGGCAAAGCCTCGAATACACGCACCAGCGCCCTTTCAGGGCAACCTACGGCAGTTCTTTCAGAACTCCCCAATGTGCGCTTGCGCACCCAGGTTGTTTCACAACCAGTAAGCCTAATTACCGTTTTTGGGTTTTACACCCCAACAAACGGAACGACCCAAACCTATCGGGGAGCAAGCTCAGGGTCGTAATTAGGCTCAGGGTTACACCCCGAGGCCCCGAAACGTTGAACGCTTAATCTCATATTAAAATGGCAAAGCAAGTATTCGATTTGCGCGAAGGAAAAGGAATGTCTGCCGGGCAAAGTACGGAACACCTCCGTAACTATTCTGTGACTGACCCCGAATTGAAAAAATATGGATATTATGATCCGACCAGAGTAAACTTGAATTTTGAGGTCGGAAAAGGCGGGGTCATCAAGCCCGTCAACAAACAGTATTCCATTGTTCAACGTTTCAAGGATAATCTTCGCAACAGAGGTATTACAGACCCTAACGACATTAAAAGGAAAAAAGGTCTGGAACCGAATCGAAATACGGTAGCGAATATTATCCTCGGAGGGTCACGCGAACAGATGCACAAACTCGCGTTCGGTGACCAGAAGGTTGATATCACCAGAGGAGCTGACAACAGACATATCACGCGACAACCGGAAATAGAAAAATGGGCGCAGGATATGTATAATTATGTCGCCAAGAAATTCGGCGAAGAAAACATCATAGCTTTCGTCGTACATTTGGACGAGAAAAATCCACACATACACTGTACGCTCGTACCAGTGAACGAAAAAAATAAAATATCCTATCATAGTGTTTTTGGCGAAAGCAAAGAAATAGCAAGAAAAAAATTCCTCGAACTTCATAACGAGGTGGCTGAAGTCAATAAAAAATACGACCTCGAAAGAGGAACGGACATCAATACCACCGGAACGAAACATCGAACCTCAGAGGAATACTGGCAATACCTAAAAGATAAATGTGAGGAGCTGGAAGGTAAGAGCCAAGGACTGGACTCTGAGCTGAAGGGTAAACAGGATGCCTTGGACTTCCTCGACAAGGAATATAGGCGCACCGATATTAAGGTGAAAGGTCTGTCGAAAATGCTGGAGAATCTTACGACGAGAAGAAATGATATTGTCGAGGAAATTCATCAGCTGGAAGAAGACGCTAATAACGGTCGTATTTCCGTAGATGAACTACAGCGGAAAGCACAGATGCTTCATAACGAGCTGGAGGAGACAGAAAAGAAGATAAAGGATAAACAAGATAAGCTGGAGAAAGCGAACGAGCAGTTGGAAATGCTGGCGGACAAACAGGCTGAATTTGAACGTCAGAACGATGAGCTGCAACGTTCCATTAACAGAGAGAAACATACCCTCGAAGACATGACCAACAAAAGGGTCATCCAAGAGACTCAGGCACAAGGGTGGAGAGAGGTCACAAACGAAATCAGAGACATGTATAACAGAATAGATGACTTTCGTGATAATCTCTCTTACAATGAAAGAAATGTTTTTGACAAATTCAAAAGTGAGTTCATGGATGACTCCGTCTTAGGGGATATTGCCAGAGACAGTGAAAAAATCATTGCCATCACAACAATGCTATACCTTGGCGCAGTGGAAAATGCGATGAACTTCGCACAGTCGCACGGCGGTGGAGGTGGTGGCCCCGGCAAAGAGTGGGGGCGTAAGCCTGGCGAGGATGATGACTCGTTCCGTGGACGCTGCTTCGGTATGGCCAGACTGATGATGAGACCACCTGGCAGAAGATTACAGAGATAATGGTTGTTTAACTTAATATTTATAGTCATGGATAAAATGAAATTAGAAGAAATGAAGAGCAGCGACTATCACAAGATTGTCGCGCAGGTTCTGGAGATTGTAGAGAAGACACAGTTTAACCCGGACAGAAATGTTGAGATCAAGGAAGCAGGGAGCCCTGACATCTGGAAAATGGTGTTCCAGAAGAAGGATACCTCGCTGGATGAGTTGCAAGGTATCATGAAGCAGCTCGGCAGCAACTTCATCGTGAATATATCAGCCAAGGATAAGAACGCTCTGCTCATCAGCATCGAGGCACCCTCTGATGATTTTATACGACTGAAGGATAAGGCTGGACAACAGCCGCGTGGAATGTTCGACCAGAACGGTGGACAATAACATAACCTGACGGCTATGATTAAGAACTTCGAGAAAGACACCTGCAAGCTGAACGACTTCAAGAAGGAGAAAATCCTTCCCGCAGTCGTCGCGGTGCTGGAAAGATGTGTCGGCAAAGCCAACGCCATCACCAACAAGAAAATCATCCGTCTGAATCTCGCTGACTATCCCGTCGATCCGGCACGGCTCAGGATGATTCTTCACTATATCAGAACCAAGGATCTGGTGAAAGGACTGATAGCCACAAGAAGGGGATATTTCATAGCGGAACGGCGGAAAGATTTTGAGGACTATATCAAAAGTCTGGATGGCAGGATAGGGGCTATAGCTGATGTGAAGATGAGTATGACACGACATATGGAGGAAATGTTTCCTGAAACATAAAATGTAAAATATTATGAAAGTAAATTTTTCATTGAGCAAACGGAAGGCGGGAATAATGACAGGACTATTACTGGCAGTGATAACAATCGTTAGCATTGTTTTCAGATGTACTGGCAACAACGGACCGGCGTCGGCACATGACCTGCTGTTGGCAGACAACAGCGCAGCGTCACAGACTTACGTCCTGAAGGTAAGCCAGATTCATGAGTTTCCCGTTCAAGGTGGTTCGAGTCATATCAATATCGCTTCTTACCGCATCGGGAAGGATAGTATGCTGACACCTGTACCATGGACGATGACATTCTCAGTGGACGGCGGACGTACCTGGCAGCTGAATGTTCCACTATGGGCAACGGTAGAAACGTACTCAGGGCAGGGCAGCACAAAAGCGAAGGCGATAGACATCTTCCTTCGAGAACAACCCGTCAAGGGTGACAATGTCTTTGACTATGACCTGTCCACCAAGGGGGGAACGACACCAATGTCAACCGCAAACTGCTATCTGGTGAACACACCAGGCAGCTATAAGATTCCCTTGGTATATGGTAACGCCATCAAGAACGGAGCCGACAACAAAATGGCTTACCATCCGAAAGGGGCGAACAGCGCCATATTCCTGACTCCTTTCCATAACCATCTGGATGAGCCAATCAAAAATCCTTGGCTCAGAGAGAACGGTATTCATCCCAATAAAGCGGAAGTGCTATGGCAGGACTCACCGGGGATGATAACACAGGCAACCATCAAAGATGATTACCTGACATTCACGGTTCCTGACTCTGCACAGACAGGCAACGCAGTGATTGCAGCTCAAATCAACGACACTATCTGCTGGTCATGGCATCTGTGGCTCACACATGAGACTCTGGAGGAGCCGATAACGGTAGGCACAATAGAAGAAACATTCTCTATTTCGCCCGTCAATCTGGGCTACTGCACAGACGGACAGAAACTGAGCCGAGGTGGGAGCAGCCGGCAACTTGCCATCCGTATCAAACAGGATGAGGGTGCTGGAAAGGAGCAGGTAATCACCGTTAGCCAGAAAGGTCGTGACACCGGCACATCGAACGGCTATGCCTTCTGTACCTATTACCAGTGGGGACGGAAAGACCCGGAAATTCCATCGGCAGCAGACGGCAAGAAGCCACGTATGGCATATGACATCCATAACGACACGGTATCTAACTATTACGCTCAGACGAAAGGAATCAATACTGCCATCCTGTATCCGACTGTGCATTTTGCTGACACGGAAGATGGGTTCCCCGGACCTTACGGAACAGGGCATTATAATCTATGGAACGCCACCCTTACGGCTACAGGGGAACAACGAGGGGTAAAGACGGTAAAGACCGTATATGATCCGTGTCCTCCCGGCTACTGTGTACCGACAGAGGCTTTCTTTAAATTCATATCGGAAAACGGAGAGCACGAATGGAAGAAAAATCTCAAAGGGCAACTCTGGAAGATGGGGAAGACAGAGATTTTCTTCCCGGCAGCAGGACTGCGCGAAAATGTCGTAGGGAGCGTATGGTACTTTGGTACCAAGGGCGACTACTGGTGTTCAAACTATACCAACCAGCGGCAATGTCCGTTCATCACAGTATCGGACGGGGCATTTGTCATGGGGGTCAGCCCTAAGGCATCGGCATATACCATCAGACCGATGATGGAAGAATAACAAAAGTAATCACTAAATTCAATTTTCTATGGTAAAAGGTTTCGCAAAGGCTTCAGTGAAGTCAATCGTTTACTTGGCAGTGGCACTGGTCATGTACGGAGCGATGAAAAATACACGCCCGTCAAATCTTGATCATGCCAATGCAGTGACAGGTGTTGTGGAGAACGTGGTGGATGACATCTTCCAGAACCGTATCGAGATACCGGCAGAAAGCCGTGACCTGGCAGACTATATCTCAGGCAAGGTGGTACCGAAGGCTCTCGAAAAGGTTCAGAATGGGAAGATAGACCTGACGGACTTCTGGATATTCAACGTAGGCAGCATCACCGGCGAGAACGGTGACGAGGAAGCGGTGTCAATCGGTATTCTCGGAAAGGTGTTCACCTTTAACGAGGAAAAGATACGCGAGAATATCGAACAGTCCGTGACAGAGGATATGAACGAGTTCCTGGACAGCAACAATGGTGTTGAATGTGCTGAAGATACAGAAGACACGACAGAGTCTGGACATTAAAACCTGTCGCCTATGATGACTGCATTACTCATTGTCGCAGGAATTTACGAAGTGTGTTTACCTATATGTATTTATGAAATAAAACACGCGACAGAGATTCCTCAGGATATGGACATCTATGACATGTAATAATGCGCTGCATAACTGATTTTCATTGAAATTACGCTCAGAAAAATCGTAAATGTGTTAAATCAAGACAAAGTTACTCGATTTTTTCCGCGCGTGTCATATAATAGGTAATTTCACAGAAAAATTTATAGTTTTATTGTACAATATCAAAACTTATGAAGAAGATTTTTTTATTTTTCGCGGCTGCTGCCCTCGCAGGGCAGGCTACGGCAACTCCCGTCACAGACGATGAGCAGCCGAATCTGTATCAAGAGGAAATCGTTCCTGTGACGGTATCCTATCTCGATAACGTTTATTCCGGCGGTGGCTGGAAAGCAAACTGGTTTCTCAGCATCCAAGGTGGTGTTTCGGCATTCATGGGCAGTCCAGTTGGACACGGTGACTTCTTTGACCGCACCAAACCGCTGCTGAATATCTCTGCCGGAAAATGGATCACACCGACGGTGGGTGTCAGAGTGTCCTTCCAGGGACTGAAATTTATCGACGGCAACATGCAATCGCGCTCCTACCAGAATATTCACGGCGATATCATGTATAACGTGACAAATGCCTTCCGAGAAGATCATGAGATTTTGAACAGATGGGACATGATACCGTATCTGGGTATCGGTCTGGTGCATAACAGCTACAACGGCGCGAAACCGTTCGCATTGTCTGTAGGTATTGCCGGACGATACCGTCTGACGGACAGGCTGCACCTGACAGGTGAGATAGGTGGAACGTTCACTGCAAAGAATATGGACGGATTAGGCGATAACAAACTGTTCGGGGATAATTTTCTGAACGCGAGCGTCGGCCTAACGGTGACCATCGGCAAGAATGGTTGGAAAAAGGTAATCGATCCTGCACCATACATCTTCCAGAACGACCAGCTGATGAGCAGACTGGAGAATGCCAACGGGAAAATCCATAAGATGAACGTTCAGAAGGCAAAGGACGATGCATCACTGGCAGAGATGCGGAAGATTCTGGAGATTGAAGGACTGCTGGACAAGTATGACCTGAGCATTCCAGAAGGAGAGGTGAAGAAGTATCCTAAGAATAACTACAGCGGTCTGAACAGCCTACGAGCAAGGCTTCGCGGTAAGAACTGGGGTGAGGATGACGGTATAACATCGCGCCTTGCACAGACGGATAAGGTTTATGAGCCGATGACATGGGACAACGACAGCACCCAGCTCGACCCGAAGGAATACTTCAAGCTGATGAAGGACGGCAAGATATTCGTGGGGACACCGGTATTCTTCTTCTTTAAGCTGGGTACCACCGACCTGAACGAGAAGGCTCAGATCATCAACCTTCGCGAGGTTGCCAGCGTCATCAAACGCTATGGACTGTCAGCCCGCATCGTGGGAGCGGCTGACTCTCAGACAGGCTCGGCATACACCAATGAGGTACTGTCACAGAAACGTGCTCAGTACATCATTGACCTGCTGAAGAAACAGGGTGTGCCGGAAGACAGGATGGAGAAACAGTATCGGGGTGGTATCAACACCTACATACCGATGGAGGGCAACCGCAATACCTGCGTGATGCTCTACTTCAAGGAGAGAAACTGAGGGCTTCCAGACAATATACAGACATGGAAAGAACGGACTACAACATCAGCGAGAGAACACCCGCAAAGGAACAATCCTTTACGGATGTCTTTCCAGCTTATACCATCCTCATCAGAAAGGTGTACCTATGGATGGCAATGGCATTGGCCATCACGGGGATGACGGCATACGTGGTGGCGACAAGCGACACGCTCCTGCAACTTATATTTGGGAACAGGTTGATGTTCTGGGGACTGCTCATCGGTGAACTGGCTATGGTAATTGCCCTCACCATGGCAATCAACAGATTGTCGCTGACAACGGCAACGGTGATGTTCTTCATCTACTCGGTCATCAATGGAGCGACAATGGCGGTGATATTCCTGGCATACACTCAAGAGTCCATCACCTCGGTGTTCTTTATCACGGCAGGGACATTTGCCGCTATGTCGGTATGGGGATATGTCACGGACACCGACCTGACAACGATGGGCAAGCTGTGCTACATGACACTGATAGGACTGATCATAGCGACCATCGTTAACATGTTCCTGCAGAACGGCACCATGTCGTATGTCATCAGCTATATCGGTGTTATCATATTCGTCGGGCTGACAGCATACGACACACAGAAGATAAAAATGATGCTGATGGAGGCAGAGAAGGATAGCGAGGATTGGCAAAAAGTGGCCCTATTAGGCGCACTGTCCCTGTACCTGGACTTCGTAAACCTGTTCCTGTACCTGTTAAGGATATTCGGGAAAAGAAGATAATAATATATAAATATAAAAATATAGAAACATGGCTATACGAAAATTCACCAATCCAAGGGAGCTGGATCTTTCTCCTGGCTTGCAGGATGTCCTGAGAAGAAACGGCATGCAGGCTCATATCTCGCTGAACCGTTTCGGCGAGCCGGAACTGATAGTAATGGGACATGATTCCCCGGTACTGAACTATAAGCTCACAGACCGTCAAGTGGAGGACTTGATGAACTGGGGTACGAACTACCATAACAAGAAAGCATACAACACCTTCACGTCTATCGTCAAGAATGACTTCGACATGCCACAGGGATTCGTAACGGCAAGAAACGCCAGTGGACGTGTGGCAATGGGTCTGCATGGCTACCGTATAGGCGTAGGGGAATATGGCTATCGCGGCACACCGTTCTTCCGTCCTCCTCACCGTAGCGGAAGAGGATGGTTCGGGGATTTCCTCGGCTGGGGACCGCGCTATCAGGACGGATGGCACCTCAGACGTATCGGCGACCGTGTGTTTCACGGCGGCCCGATGACACCAGAGCGTCCTGACGGACGTATCAAACCAGGAGAGATGCGCTCAGGAGCTTACGGCTTCTATTATAAAGGGAACAGGCAAGAGGCCTCACAGGAGGTCATCGACCAGGTGGTGGCTGACCCGAAAATAACCCTGCTGCAGTCTGAACCACGTCCTACAGGACAGGCAAAGCCGCTGTCAGAGGCTATCACAACAGACATATACTTCACGAACGGGAAATTCCAGGATGTGCTGTCATCACACGGAATTGTCATCAACGCTGCTGATAAGAGCATGACCATCCAGTCATCGGCAAACCACCGTGACTATAAGTATTACTTGACGGATGATGAACTGCGTCAGCTGACAGCAGAGCATGCCACAGGACAGAATGGGGTATCGGTAGATGCACGACTGGAAATCATCAACAACAAGATCATGAAGGAGTTCCAGGACTTCGAGCAGGGTGTTACCCGTGAGATGCTGGAAAGTAAGGACATGATAGGTATCACAATGAGAAAGGACAGTGAGGCTTACCAAAAATACGAAACACCCTATATTGAACAGGAACGTCTGCTGGCTGAACAAAAAGAGATAGCAGAGCAGAATAAGCGGTATGAGGAAGCCCGACAAGAGGAGATGGCTCGACTGAACCGCGAAGAGGCACGAATCAAACAGGATCCAAATGCCATCAGCGGACGTGCTATCGGTGAGCTGCTGCCCGGCAAGGGATTCTTTAACAGTATAGATGGGGGACGGCAGGCTGTGGTGGGAGAAATCCGCGTTGATAAAACGAGAGGCGGTAATTACCTTATGTCGGCTATCATCAACGGCGAAAGGGTGACTCACGGCATCACAGAGAAAGAATATAACAAGTTCCTTGCACTCGATGATGAACACCGACTGAAATTCTTCGATAAGAAATTCGACGAGGTGACCATTCATAGAGGTGACGGACGCGGCGGGGATGACATGTATATGCAGAACGGCTATACCCGTAATCCGGACAACCTGACTGGGGTATTCATCGAGAAAGAGATGAGCCGCGATGAGTTCATCAGCTTCGCCAAGGTAGCGGATATCGGCACTTTCCTCGCAACAGGTACAGGACGGGTGAATGCCGGTGAGACCATGAAGGTGAGCAATATTCAGGCGTATAGCATCAATGAGCTGCTGGCAGCTCTGACACCAGAGGAGCGGCAGGAAATCGGGCAGGAGAAACTAACCGACCTGAAGGATAAGTACATCCTGACGACGAGGGCAGGAGGAGAGCTGATGACAAGGGAGATTTCCCGCGAACAATACAAAAGTTTCCAGACACTATCGAAGGATGACCAGCTTAAATTCCTTAACGAGACATTTAATCTGCAAGAGGGACTGGCTGAGCGTGTCGCCGACCAGAAGACCTATATCTCTCAGGAGCAGATAGCCATAGAGAACGCGCGTTCCAACAGTGTAGACGGCAGCATCCTACAGGCTCTTAACGAGAAGAAAGGCTTCTACCGCGAAGGAAGACACGGACGCGAGGTGGAGGTAGGCGAGATTGCCGTAGAGAAAGACCCTCAACAGGAGGGGAAATATAAGATGACGGCAGTCATTGACGGCAAAGCTATCTCCCATGAAATCAGTCAGAAGGACTTTGATCGCTTCATGGCAGTGGATGACATGCAGCGCATGAAGATGTTCTCGAAGATATTCAATGAGGTGGATATGAAGACACGACCGGGACAGGGTGTGAACGTCGGAGCGGCAATACTGGCAGCTCTGGTGACGGCATCCAACGTTGCAGGATTCGTGGATGGCATGGCACACAGACCGCGACCGGAACTGTATGAGTCTCGCATGGAAGGACCGCACTACTATAAGCCTGGGGTGGTACATCCCGCAGAGGTGGCAGCAGTGGCCTTCGAGACGGACATGCAGCAGGAGGTAGCTCGCAGCGGAGGTGTTGGACGGGGCATATAATCCCTTAAATAAATAGGTTGAACTATAATTTTTGGTACTATGGCGATGCAGACACCATTTGACAGAATATCCATCAAGCCATGCTGGAGGCAGCTGGTCATCGAACAGCTGCTATGGGTAGTCCTGTGCATAGCACTGGCAACAGCATACTTCATGACGAGCTTCATGTTCCACGGAATGCTGCTCCTGCTGGCTATGCTGGTGGCTGCATACCTGTTCTATCAGGTGCTGTACCTCTCACGGATAGAATATATCGTGACAGGGGAACAGATCATCTATTTACATGGGGTGCTGATGCAGCAGACGGATTATATGGAACTATACCGTGTGATAGACTACCAGCAGCATCGGTCGCTGCTGCAACAGCTCACGGGACTGAAAACCATCACTATCATGTCCGGCGACAGAAACCTGCCAAGCCTTGACATCATCGGGGTAGAGGTAGATGAGGAAGTCGTACAGGAGATACGTTTAAGGGTGGAGTATAACAAACAAATGAAGCATATCCATGAGATTACAAACCGTATGTAGGATGATAGCTGTAGCAACTATCTCCTTTTCTGCTATAAAGGGTTCGGCACAATCAGCTGAAATGAACGGTACGCAGATAATGGCCATTGGTGGCGGTGGAGAGCTGATCAACAAGGCTATTTCCAGCCAGACAACATCAGAAACAAAGACAGACCTGCTGGCCGGTGCCATCGGTACAGAGTTCCTGGGCATCAAGACTTGGGAAGGAAAATATAACTCGTACCTAAAGACGGCATCAGGCTATGCAGAGGGTCTAAAAGGTGCCTGTACGCTCTACGCCGAAGGGGTGACGACGCTACGCCATCTGTATGAGATTACGAAAGCCATACAAAACAACCCGCAAGGGGTCATGGCAACGGTGTCAATGAACAACCTCTATGCAGAGACGGCAGCAGAGCTGATAAAAGTGTATAATGTGCTGAATTATACACTGGCAAAGGGCGGCACTACAAACATGCTGACTGGCGCTGAGCGTACAGAATTGCTTTGGGCTATCAACGACAGCATGCAGGGCTTCAACCGTAAACTACGGCAGCTGGCTCTTAGCATCTCTTACTATAACCTCACGGATGTATGGAACA
Organism: uncultured Prevotella sp.; assembly: GCA_945834405.1. Lineage (GTDB taxonomy): Bacteria > Bacteroidota > Bacteroidia > Bacteroidales > Bacteroidaceae > Prevotella. The sequence goes on from CAMAHD010000001.1 coordinate 13,893, forward strand.
AAGCAACCACCGGACTGATTGACCGGAACAATGGCGAGATAGCCCGTCAGGCCTATAAGCGGTGGGTGAGAGCACAGACAGGATATAAGAACCTACAATAAATGTATCCTATGAAGAAAATAGTCATCATCTTTCTGCTGTGTGGCATCGGCACGAGGGTATATGGACAAATGCTATATACTGACCCTGCACGAGCCGCTGCTGTGGTTCTCTTTACCGACCAGGCGAAGAAGACATTGAACGCTCAGCAACGCGCCCAGCTGGTGATGTCAGGAATGCACGTCTATGTGAAAGAGGAAGTAGAGGCGACGACGAACTTCCAGAGGGAGTTTAACGAATACCTGAGCCAGTTCAACGAGGTCATTCAGATAGCGGCAGAGCTATACGGTATCTATAACGAGGTGATGATGGTGTCAAAGAACGTCAAAAACTTTGTGGAGGTGCTGGACGAGGGACGTAACCTGGATAACGTAGTGGCAGTAGCCGTCTATCCCAAACGAAACAAGATTTTCACTGATCTGGTCATAACGAGTATGAACATCGCCAAGGACATTCACTCTGTATGCTTCTCTGGGACGAAAATGACAGAGAAGGAAAGACTGAAAATCGTTCTGGGCATGCGCCCGAAACTCAGGAAGGTAAACGAACAGCTGAGAAGGATGACTATGTTCATCAGATATACCAACCTCATAGATGTGTGGAACAGTATCATCGATAAGAAATACAAGCCTGCTAACAGGAAGGAGATTATCGAAAGATGCCGGATGCGCTGGAAAGGGGCATGGGGAGGCAAATAACATGAATATTTAAATTATCAGATATATTATGGCACTATCAGAGAATCAGAAAAGACAGGTAGCATTGCGCCGAATACTGGACACCGTGGTAGGTGGAAGGTATGTAGAGGTGGTGGAGAATGCGGAAGGGATGGCCGTCATCACGGCAGACCGCTATATTCCACAGGATATTATCAATATCACCAAGGTCATTAACAAAGCCGTCCGAGACGGGGAGGGTTATAAAGAACTGTCACCAGAGAGGTGGCAGATAAAGCCTATAGGCTATGAGTCACACCGGTATATTATAGAACAGGCTCCGCTGACACGGCGACGCTGCATCAATGCAAGCACGCCGCTCATGGAGGTGAGAATATTTCACGCATAGCAATCAGAAACAATATCAATCATCATGGAAGAATCCAAAAACCTGCAAGGACTATATACTGCGTTTCGTTTTATCGTCTATGTGTCTCTCCTGGTGGAGTTCTTTGAATATGCGGTATCGCCTCAGATGCTGGAGCCATTAGGGACATGGCTGGTGGATGTTCAGGAGCGAATAGGAAGATGGACAATATACCAGTCTGGGCATATGCCGTACAGCAAACTGACAACACTGTTGCTGGTCATCATCTGCTGCATCGGTACCAAGAATAAGAAACAGCTGGAGTTTAACGCAAAGAAGATGGTAATGTACCCCATCGGCATTGGACTGCTGATGATCATCCTGTCGGTATGGATGTTCGACACGGACTTTATGAATTTCCCAATAGCGGGATTTGCCTTTCATATATGGCTGTATGCCATATTCTCCATCATCGGCACGGTGGCGATACACGTAGCACTGGACAACGCATCGAAATACCTCAAAGAGGGTATGCTGAAAGACCGATTTAACTTCGAAAACGAGTCGTTTGAACAGAACGAGGAATATAAGTCGGACAAATACTCGGTGAATATTCCCATGCGCTACTACTATAAGCATAAGTTCCGTCACGGATGGATCAATATCACAAACCCGTTCCGTGGAACATTCGTGGTGGGTACACCTGGCTCTGGTAAGACATTCTCGGTGATAGAACCGTTTATCCGGCAACACTCGGCAAAAGGCTTCGCAATGGTGGTGTATGACTACAAATTCCCGACACTGGCCACTAAGCTGTACTACCACTACCGAAAAAACAAAAAGCTGGGAAAGACACCTCCGGGCTGTAAGTTCAACATCATCAACTTCGTGGATGTGGAATACTCCCGTCGGGTGAACCCTATCCAACATAAATACATCGACTCGCTTGCAGCCGCACAGGAAACGGCTGAGACACTGGTGGAGTCTCTGCAGAAAGGTAAGAAAGAGGGTGGAGGTGGCTCTGACCAGTTCTTCCAGACATCTGCAGTGAACTTCCTCGCAGCATGTATCTTCTTTTTCGTGAACTACAAGCGTATGCCATACAGAGCCGACGGTACCAGACTATACCCGGATTATTATATCGATAAGGATACCGGTCATGCAAAACTATCTGGTCGCGCCTATGCGGATAAGGCACATACCATCCCTGAGACACCGGCATACTGGCTGGGAAAATACTCAGACATGCCTCATGTGCTGTCGTTTCTCAACAAGGACTACGAGACTATCTTCAATGTCTTGGAGACTGACCCTGAGTGTCTGCCACTGCTCGGACCATTTATGACGGCATTTCACAACAAAGCTATGGAACAGTTGGAAGGTATGATAGGTACGCTGCGCGTACAGATATCACGTCTGGCAACGAAAGAGGCATACTGGGTGTTCCATAAGGATGGGGATGACTTTGACCTGAAAGTGTCTGACCGAAAAAACCCGTCATACCTGCTCATCGCTAACGACCCGGAAAAAGAGTCAATCATTGGTGCACTGAACGCCATGATTCTAAACCGTCTGGTGACGCGAGTGAACAGCGGACAGGGTAAGAATGTACCTGTGGACATATGTGTGGACGAGGTGCCAACACTGTACTTTCATAAGATAGACCGTCTTATCGGTACGGCACGTTCTAACAAGGTGGCGGTCATACTGGGCTTTCAGGAACTGCCACAGCTGGAGGCTGACTACGGAAAGGTGGGTATGCAGAAAATCATTACAACCATCGGCAACGTCATCAGCGGCTCTGCACGCAGCAAAGAGACGCTGGAATGGCTGTCGAATGATATCTTCGGAAAGACCGTACAGCTGAAGAAAGGTGTCACCATCGACCGCGACCGTACCAGCATCAACCTGAACGAGAACATGGACTCAATGGTACAGGCATCCAAAATATCGGATATGCCGTCAGGTTGGGTATGCGGACAGGTGGCACGAGACTTCACACCAACCAAAACAGGAAGGGGCGGTGCCATGAACATTCAGGAGTCTGAGGAGTTCAAGACATCGAAATTCTACTGTAAGACGAACTTCGACATGAAGGAGATTAAAGCAGAAGAGGATGATTATAAGAACTACCCGCTGCCGGTATTCTACAACTTCGGAACCAAAGAGGACCGCGAAAGGGCACTCTATGAGATCTATAACCGCGTCAATAAAGACGTGGATGACATGATCAATGAAATCAAGAAACAGTTTGTCAAAGAAGACAGCGACAAAACGGAGGACAGACAGAAACCGAAAGGTGGTAAAAAACAGTAATTATGAATAATATCATCATTTATCCTATGGTTTTTCACTTTCTGCAAGGCGTATACTGGCTGATATGGCGCGTTAAAGGGTTCTTTATATTCCCAATGATAGGTATCTTGGAAATTGCTATCTGGGTGTGGCTATGCAATAGAAGACATCAAATAAATAATATATGAACAGGTAAATTATATTTATAATAATATCTTTGCATCGTGAAAGAGAAATTCGACCTGTGATATGTAGCGGTTCACAGTAGCAAAGAATAAAGTTAATGCCATTCCGACTCCGAGTGTCCGCTACCACTCGTCCGGGGTGGCAAATTTTAAACAACAAGGAGTATGATGATGAGTAAAACTGTTTTCATATATTTCCTTCTAAATTACATGGATAGTCGTGTATATAGCACAACTATCCTTAAATGGTATTCACCTTTTTATATTCATATAGGTAAGCATCGGTTTCATTGACGATGCTTAATACATTACTCTTTAAAAGACACTTATACTGCCTCAATACAACTTCGTAGTTTGTGGCAGTAGCGGGAATACCATAGCCGTTTATTCCAAAAAATGTTTTATGGTCTTTCTCCCATTCTGGAATAATAAAAGTCCAAAGGCCAAAGATATTACCAAGAAAAACCTCTTCAGGTTTCATATCAGAAATAGATTCTGTCCGGAAAATCCCATAAGGATCCGGACCCAAATTTTTGTTTCTATAACCATCGTTCCATAATTCCTTGTGAATTTCCAATAGCTCATACAGACTCTTACAGTCTGTCAAGCGTTTGATATAGGCTTCAGCCTTATCTATAAGTCTTAAGCTATCGGCAAATTCTTTCCGTTGCTGCTTGATGGCAGCACGTTTCGTTAGCATGTTCCAGAAACATTCTCTGATAATCTCTACCTCTTTCATAAATTCAAGTATTATAATTTATTTCCTATGATGTCATACTTGTGAAGATTATATTGTCTGATAATCTTCTCGCAACTGGCTACGTATCCCTTTCCACTGGCATAGCCAGCCTTAATAAGTCCTCTAAGCCAGTTCTGATAGTCCGTAGCAGGAAAGGCACAATAGCGCTGATAATGCTTGCTGGTAAGCAGCTTTGAATGATGCTCCATACTCTCCTCAACCGAAGCGTAATTGCAGAACTTCTCATTACGCTTCTCATCATCATGCTCACTAAAGGGTTTGCCGTCAGCGACCCATTTCCTGGTGGCCTTAATGCCAAAATAGTTCTTACCATTGATGGCCAGTTCTGACTGACCCCAATCAGACTCTAAAGCCATCTGCGCCAGCGTTACTGATGCCGGTATGCCATATCTCTTCTGATGATCCATTGCCATGGCAGCATAACGCGATATAAAATCGCTGCAACTCCATGGCTCCATAGCGGCAGCTTCACCACCAAGGGCAGCGATGCACTCCTTCTTAACCTTCTTTATATATAATAATAAGGTATGGGGATTGTACAGCTGCCCATTTTTTCTTACCGTCAGGTGTAAATGAGGACCTGTTGAGCGACCGGTATTGCCACTTACGGCAATCGCGTCGCCAGCCCAGACGGTATCTCCTACATTTACATACTTCCTTGAAAGGTGACAATAGCTCACCGTGAATGCGCCATAGCGCATCATAACATAGTTTCCTGAGCGTTTGTCACTACCTACCTTCTCGACGATTCCGTCGAACATAGAATATACATTCTCATAGTTCGCCTTTAAATCAAGACCATTATGAGAGGCCTTTTTTTTGGTGAAAAGATCTTTCCTGACTCCAAAAGTCGAGCTGACTTTTAAGGTCTTTACGGGATAACTGACACTGGAGTATCGATTTATCCAATATTCTTTGTCCTTTTCAACAGACAGACTATCCGACGTGAAACCGGAAGCGGTCATACATAAGACCGCAGTACATAAAACTGATAAAAAACGCTTATAATTCATACCTTATTTTTCTTATATTTTTCACAAAGGTAAAACCATCATTTTTTACAGTAAAATATAAAGGTTTTTATTTCTTGATTTAACGCTTTTAAGACGATAAAAATCGTAAATGTGTTAAATCAAGACAAAGTTCCTCGAAAATTCGGCGGTCAGAAATCACTTTCCGAACTTTGCGGAAAGTTTTTAAATATAATATATAATATGGTAGACTTCGAAAGATTTACAGAGGGTGAAATACCCTACGAGAAACTGGCTCGGTTCGGACTGACGAGAGAAATGATTGACGACCTTCCTTCGGTCATCCAACAGCGACTCCTGGCATCACGCGAGACTCCTGTGCTGCCAATCATTACCGTCAACCAAGAAGGAGAGAAAATAAAATCGGAAGCACGTATCTCACTGGTACGCCTGCCGGACAACTCTGTGGACGTGGCTCTTTCCCCACGATGGGAGACATACGACCTAACGGCATTCACAGAAAACCAGCAACGTCAGCTGCTTGGCGGTAAGGTCATCATAGCAGACGTGGACGGAAAGGGTGAGTGCTATGTACAGTTCGACGATGCCATCCAACAGGTCATGTCTGTTCCTGTAGGGGTCATCAAGCAGAACATCAGTCTAATAGAACGTAACTTCAATGTCAGCGGGAAACAGTCTGATGACATCGGCAAGGGTAAGATTATCCAGCTGGCTGACGAGCGTGGGAACATCACATCGTTAGGTATCGACCTGCAGGCCATCACTGGACTGAGAGCTGCCGACGGTGACGCTCTCAACTGGCAGCGCGAAGCGAAAGCTGACCAACTACCTGAATACAGCTTTGGTATGTACGGATGCTGGAAGGCTGATGACAACGGTAACCTCTCCTATATCTACGATAAGGACTTCACTCCCGAGATCGAAGCCGAGATGCGTCGCGTTGGACAGCAACATGCCGCTGGACAGAATATGAGACAGATGCACGTATAACCCATAAAAAGTAATAGAAATGGAGAAAAAGGACTTAGAAGGATACTATAGCGAAGAAATCCTACAGGAAATGCTCCACAAGGATGAAATAGACTTCCTGACATACGTCACTCACCATTCGGAAGAGCGTAAGATAGAATTTATCAACTTCTGTGCTGAGCGTGGGCTTAGTGCCGACGAAAGAGCTGCACAGCAATTCGTAGAATACCGGCTCAACCAAGAGGAGAAGGCGCATAGCGAGTATCTGGACTGAAAAAAAATTTCATAATAAACTTCTGTTTGATGTTAGTAGTAAAGAAAACCATCCCGTCTGTGACTGATAGGATGGTTTCTTTTTATTTTTATCGATGACGACAGCGATGCTCCTGGTGTTGCTCGCCTTCCTTCTTGCCCTTTCCTTCATCTTCACCTTGCTTCTTGTCGGCGGCATAATGGCTGCCATCGACATTGATGGCGTTGTCATCCTCATCATACTGGAGGTTGTCGTCGTCATCATCATCACGTAAGTCAAGCTTGGTATTCTCACTTATCTTCAATGATACCTCATCGATACGCGAAGCTATCATGCCAGTAGCCAGCTTGACATCATTGAGTACGGTCTTGATGAATTTCGGATCTTCATGCAAGGAGGACAACCAACTCTTCAAGTAAGGCAAGGTGTCATCCTTCATATGGCTGGGAATACCGTAACGCTGACAGGTCAAAGCCTTACCTATCTCCGCTACAAGCTCCTCACGGGCATAGCCCGGACTGCCAAAGCTGTCCGCTGGATTGAGACGGTTTAAATGATCCTTGTCACCAGTAGAATGCGTCATCTCGTGAAAGAGGGTAGAATAGAACTGGTCACGATGCGGAAATTGTGCCTTATCAGGAACACAAATCTCAGGAGCACCGGGACGGAAAAAAGCTCTGTTACCTGTAATCTTGATAGGACAAATCCAAGAATTGTCAGCTATCATCTTATCAACAGGAGCGAAAACATAGTCCTCGCCTTCCTTGATCTCAGGAATCTCCTTCGGCCCATGCTCCTGCAAGAGCTTGTCATAAAGCTCCGGGCGAGCCTCCTTCAGATTGGTCTGGTCAACATTGAAGACAGGATAGACCTTCATGTTGTGATAGATATTGTAGTTGTCCTGTTCCTCGGAACTGAGCTTGACATAATCAGCATAGCTGATTTTCTGCTTGGTGTCCTTATGGACGATATTCGTCTGAGAGAGGAACACGGGGAAGGCAGACTGACCTTTCTCCACATGAACGAAGGGCAGCTTCTCACCGGCATTATTGACGGCAGGAACACGGTTACCATTCTCGTCCTTCTCGAAATTCATAGCAAAGATGCGGTCATGGGTAGCGAAGATAGGTATCTTGTAACCCTCAAACTCACACAGGATACTCAGATTCAGGGCATTCATACCATTGTAAGGCTTGCCATAGATGGACTTTGGCCATTGCATGCCAACGTCAAACCAAGGCTTCTCCCAGTTTCCTTCGAAGCCCTCCAGCTTCTTAATGAGCATGTCGGCAAACTTATCGTATGCCTTATCCTCTTTTTCCTTCACACTCTCTGGCTTACTGTGCCAGCGACCACGAGACTCACTGCTACCAGCAGCGACAGCAGGCTTACTCTCAGCCTCTACAGACTTAGGCCTGTTCTGTTTATTCCAACGTACCATAATTACTTGATATTATTAGTTATAGAATCTGTTTTCTCAACGACAACCTTGTCTGAAATATACTTCTTACAGTTACACATAGCAAAAATATTTTAATGAAACTTTTATCGATGATGACTATACTGCTGCTCTCTCTCAACACCTCCAAAAAGGCTGACAAGCTCATCATGAGCGTCTTCCTTCCAGCTGTCTGGAACATCAGCAGTATTCAAACGTTCACCAATTCCCTTGAACAGGCGATCGGCGAGGTCATTTGAGGAATGTTCACCTAACATTGAATCATGCCAGAACATGATAGCCTGCTTCTGTTCACCAGTGAAAAAACGGGAACCCTTGTCGGTGATACGCTGATAAAGGGCATCCTGAGCAATGACCTCTATATCGGCATTTGCAGAACGGTCGAAAGCCTTTTTAAGGGCTTCATCGGTTTTATAAAGCTGGTGGCTTTCTTTCTTCAACAGAACTAAGTCATTGCCGTAGTCAGACACACTGGCAACGGCAGCATTATGACGTAGCATAGTCATCAGATGATGATCAGTAGCAACATTACGAATAAGAACACCATCATCAGCACCAATACGTTGAACAGGTATCAGCGTGTGACGCTGCTCCATACCCTTCAGCTCATTCAAAACAGCTGAGAGTTGGTGACTGTCCAACGTATCATACACCTTGACACCATCCTGCAAACCTCCATCGTAATAGCGATAGTCGGAACGATAGACATCACCATTGAGGTAATTACGCAAGATGAGCTGGTCGTCACGGACATTACTCAAAGCGACATTCACACCGAGAACCTGAATGCCATTGCCGAGGACAACAGGCTTCTGTAGGAACACATCAACATCGTCAGCAGCAGCATGAAAACCGACAAGGTTACGGATGTCACGGATAAGCCCAGAGACTTTGTTATGCTCCTGGTCTGTAACCTGCAAGGGATTGTTTTCATTATATTCCTCCAGAAGACTGCAAAGACTGCCAATCTGATGTTCCATGACATAAGAGACGGGAAGGGAATACTCTCCGTCGCTAAGAAGAAAGGAGCCATCCTCTCGCCTAACAATATACTTCGCATCCATATCATAGGTTCCAACAGCAATAGGCTGGTCAAGACCAAAGACACGGGGCAGTTCTATACGTCCTTTCTCCGGTAATACGGAAGAAAGCAACTCCTCTAAACGCTCATTCATAGCAGCTGGTTTTTCTTTATGGTTGTATGATTCTTGACTGGCGAGAGGAACTTCGTCACTCAAAGTGATGTTATTCTCATCGATATATTTGTTGGGATTGACTCCCGTCAGGAAGTCGCTCAGAACACGGTCGGCAAGGTCGCTGGGATTGTCATAGTGAACGTCTTTCTTGAAAAACAAAGAGACATTCTTCCAGAAACGCTCCAAAGCAGCCAGCAGGCTCTTGAAAACCTGCTCAGAACGCTTGCCGTCCTCACAATGCTCCTGAAGGCGCATAGCTCCATGACGACCGCTGTAGGTGGCAAGCACCTCATCGGCTATCTGATCATCATTCTCCAAATGGGGATAGGTAGAGACAACCTCATTCCAAATAACGGTCTCACGTTTCATCATCTCCTTGATACGCTCCCACTCAGAAGGATCGTTCTGACGTAAGGCCTCGGCCCAGACATGGGTGTACTCGTGGATGGGAACATCAGCACTTGTATCCTTTGGATTCAAGAAGATGGTTCCCTGATAGACAAAACCGTAGATACGAGCATCTGCATGTTTTAAGACATCGTATTTGTCAGGAAGATTTTTCAGTATTCCCTGAGCGGCATCCCAGTCTGTAGAGACCTGCAAACCATTGGAGCGAAGTTTGTCAACCAAGGCATCAACAACGCTGTTGCCGGTCTTGGCGCCGTCAGAGACCTTCAAATTTCCGTAGCTGCCAGATGGTAGCTTGGAACGGCTCGGACGGAAAATGTTGGCTGTATGCTGCTGCAAGGAACTCCAAGCAGGACGTAAAACCTTTTCAATAGTCAAATAAGCTAAAGGGGTGACAGCGACAAGCGCACCGACCAGAGGATTGACAAGGGTGAGAGCACCAGCCAGTAACAAAGTACCACCAACACCAAAAGGCAGCAACCATCCCCGACGGGAAGGACGCTGGGCTTTGGGAAGCTGTGAGCCTTGCTTGATTTGTGCCATAGAAAATTCTTTTTTTGTTTAAAATGGTGGGGAGAGCATATTACTCTCCACCACCGAAATAACCATTACTTGTTCATCTCCCAATGAGAGACCTCCTGGAGGCGACAGTCAAGGGATAACTCGTTCTTATAGACACCGACCTGTAGCTCGCCCTTGCCTTCTATGAAACTACCGGCCTGCAGGAAGTCCTCGCCTTCCTTGGGGTCGAAATAGAGGAAGCGAACCCAGGTGAAATCATTCTTGTCACCATTCTTGTCAAGGGAGAAAGCAGAGAAGGTCTTGTAAACATGACCATTCTTATCCTCCTTTGAATCGACACCTTTCTTGCCAATCTTACCACGGAACATAAGGGTGCCTTCCAGCTTGTCTCCATAGGTGCTCTTACCGAGCTTCAAGTCCTCGTTGGTGGTACGGAGGTTGAGATAGAGCTTACCGTCCTTCTTACGGATAGTCATCATACCCTCAATCTCCACACGACGACCGGTAGTATAGATAGCGGCAATCTCCTTACCACCATCGGTGGTGACGCTGATATCCAAATTCAACTTCTCCTTGTTGCGACCAACAACGGGAACCTTGACACCGAAACTGACAAAGCTGTTGTCGTCTTTGTCCTTCTTAACACTTGCGTTGCGCGAGATAGCGGCGCATACGCTTACTTCACACTTAATCATAAAATAGAAATTAAAAATTGATAAAATAGATGGTATTTAGAAAAATATTATGCCAGACGAACACCGTTGGACTGCTGCTGCTCGGGACTCTCGGCATCGAAAGTCATTGCAGCCATCTGACGAGCTTTGTCAACATCAGGGGTGTCACGACGACGCTGAATGGCTTCTAACTTCTTCTGCTCAGGGGTGAGGGTCGCATCCTCCTGATGCTGTCCATCGGACAAGTCAGGAGCGATATTGTCATTGCCTAACGAGAAAGCGAGCATCATACACCCCTTGAACAGCGTAGAGACAATCTCACTCATAAAATCCTGCGGATTACCCTGAAGGTTCTGCTGCTGCATCATATAGGATAGCATCTGCAGAGGGTCTTGACCTTGACCATAGACCTTCGCAAGGTCATCGGCAGTCATCGACTGCTGAGAAAAAGACTGTTGCTGCTGCTGCACTTGCTGCTTGCCGTTCTGAGCTAAAAGCAGCTCATCACCAGGAGTAGGGGTAAGGTCTGCCTGTGGCTTCAAGGATGCCAGAAGGTCGTCTTGTGAGCCTTTCTTAACGACTGTTTCCTGCATGTTACCACGAGCGGCAACCTCAGCAAGATACTTTAAAGGGTCAATAGGCTCACCATATTTCCCGTCTTTTCCTTCCCTGACAGTCAGGTGGAGATGGGGACCAGTACTGGCTCCAGTGCTACCGGCATAACCAAGAACTGTTCCTGCCTGGACAGTCTGGCCTTCCTTGACGGCAACGCCATTCTCGGTAAGATGACAATAAGAAACACGATACGACTCGCCATTGGCTCGCGAATACTCGACAATGACATAATTGCCTCCTGTGTTCCCCTTGGCAGAAAGGACAGCGGTACTGTCATGCTCTGTCATATTATTCTTGACAGCTACTACACGGCCTGTCTCGGTAGAGACAATAGGAGTGCCACGAGCAACAGATAGATCAATACCCTTATGCTCGGAAGAAGCACCTGCGGTAGGAGCATGACGATGACCGAAACCGGAAGACATGGTCATATTGCCACCCTGAATCGGGAAGCAATAGCCGCTGGAGGCAAGAGAAAAATCCTGCGTAGACTGCATAGAGTCTACAGCAGGAGCTATTCCCTTGGATGCCTCAGGACGCATATAGCCAACAGCCAAACCACGCTTGGCAGCATCGGTATTCGCCATCCTGTCAAAACGGGTGAGGTCATAACTGTTAATCTCTCCCATAATAGACTTGGCATAGCGGTCAGGATTGTCCTTCGGACGCTCAGCATAACCGGCACGACAGATGACATACGCCCACTTCTCGGCAAATTTCTCATCAGTGGAAGCGACACTATGAGCACCGCTATAACGGGAATTTTTCCGGAAGAAGAAACGGGAATGGTCTTCCAATCCCTGCTCAGGATTCTTATAGACACGGAAAGGTGCCAGACGCCCGTTATCATTAAGCATAACGGTTTCGCCGCCCTGACGCTTCCACCAACCATCGTCATCATGGATACCGAAATAGTTGTGGGTGGTCTTGGAATAGTTACCATGTTCTATCCATGCCTGCGCCAAGGTGACGGAGGCAGGAATACCATACTTAATCTGCTGTTCCATAGCAGCAGGGGCAAGGGTCTCGTAGAATTGTTGCTTCTCTGGGGTCATATGCTTATCTGATAAATATTATAAATAGTATTACTGATCTTTCTTCTTTTTCTTGAAGCCCAAGTGTGTCTGCTGTTCAGACACACCCGGGCTATTGGGAATGGGAACATTAACGATGCATACCTCCTGCACGACGTTCCTCGTTATGCTCTTCTTGCTGAGTATCTTCCGCTTGACGGGTTTCCTCCACATTATCGTTACCCTGTCCTTCGTGATTGTCACGAAATTGGGCTGCCTCCTGACCCTCCGCGATACCTAACTTCTCACCGAAGAGGACGGCGGCGAGTCTCTGCTTGTAGAGGAACTGATCATCAACGAGGAACAAACGCTGTGCCTGGTCCTTGGTGACGGCATGATGTACCTTGTCACCATCTATCTCTGCAAACATCACATAGCGGGTGTCATCGAGCTTATCCTTGGCGATGTTGACCTTGGTGATACGGGCAAGGTTGACATCCTCGGAAATCTCAGGCATCAGCACACCAGCCTCCATCTCTGGATACTGCTGAATGAAAGCAAAATACTTCTGACCAAGGTTCTCACGAACGGTTTCAAAGTTCTCTGAACGGAGATTGGCGAAGAACATCTTGACATCGGAAACCTCTGGATAGACTGTGATAGGCTTACCTTCAGCAGGCTTGATATACAGGACGTGACGGTTGTTGTCATCCTTAATCATGGAAACCTGCTCGATGTCCACCATACCAGTGCGGGCAATCTCCTCCTTCAAGTCAAGGGTATAGTCAACCATGAACTTATACTGCTTCAGATGACCGACGATAACTTCCTTGTCGGCAAAGAACTCGTTGGGCTGGTTGAAACCCAGAGAACCACCGGCGTTATAGAAGGAAATCTTCTCACTGTCATAGCCATCATTCTTCAGAGAGATAGCGATACGCTTCTTGCTCATACCAGGAACCTCGTTGTTCACTTCCAGAGAAGCACCGGCAGGCAGGATGACGGCAGCGCTCTTCTCCTTAGGATCCTTGACGATGACAACGCTCAAAGACTCCATCTTGGGAAGGCTGTTAATCTCCGTAGCGATGGTGTAAAACTTAGGACGCATAGCCTCGATGGACTTCTCTCCACGAATAGCGGCATAGTCGATATTCTCACCCTTACGGATCATACCAACAACCTTGACGGCATTGTTGACATCAGACTCCAGACGGCCGACGAGCTTAGAATCCTCTTTCAGCTCGCGCTCGAAATAGGGAACCAGCTCCTTGCTGCTGGCAGACAGCGTAGCAGGAAGACCCTTGCGGCTCATCAACACACCGGCAGAAAGCTCGGAAACAAGCTGGTCATACTTGACAGCATCAGCAGGCAGCATGCGACCGCCACGGTTCAGACGCTCAGCAGTACCAGTGTAGTAAGCAACAGCACGATAGAGGTCGTTGGCACGGCTGATGGCGGTCTTCACCTCCTCACCAGGTGCAGAACTGCGAGAGTCATTGATATGAAGAATGCCGGTCTCGCGGTCAAAGCCGGTCTCGCGGATGGAGCTGACCACAACCTTGTCACCACCAGCCTTCTTCATGCTCTCAGTAAGGTCGGCCATATCCTTGTAGATGCGGTCGGCAGTACCATAACGCTTCAAGACAGCCTCACTCTCTGGCTTGTCGGCAATAGCGACACGGTCACCCTTACGGATAAGCTTCGGCAGGACTGCATCCAGCTTATCCTTGGCGATGCTGACAACCTTCACGGCATTACCCTCACCATCCTTCAACTCGGGATGATCGGTGGACTTCACACCAAGAATCTGCTCTGCCTTAATGGCATCAGCACCGTGAAGCTCATAGGTGTTATTGGCCGTGCGGAGCAACAGCATAGCACCAGCAGTATTAGCCTTCAGATTCTCGATAGGTGAAACACCCTCGGCGGGTGTCTCGATGTTCTCCTTGATGGCACGACCGACAACGGACTTGTCCTCAGCAGAGAGAAGCTGCTTATAGTCTTCCTTCTTGACGCTGGACATCGTGGTCTGGTCAATATTGAAGATGCTCTTCTCCTCCTTGCTGCGGAACTGCTTATAAAGTCCCTTCTGGTCAGCATCAAGACCTTCATAAGCCTCCTTGGAGATAACATCATTGCTGTCATAACGGTTGACATACTTGTCAAAGGCGTACCAGTTGTAGGACAGACCACTCTCACCCTTCTTGACGCTGTAACCGCCCTTCTTGGCATCGTCAAAGGTGACATACTGATTGGTCTTATAGCCATTGGCATCAGAATGGAGTGCCATCATCATGGCATTGAAAGGACTGACAATCATATGCTCGCGAGAAGCGAAGTCTGGAGACTTCTTACCATTCTTATTCATAAAGACACCGTCAGCAGCGGCAGCGGCAAGGAGAGCACCAGAAAGTAGCTGTGCCTGAACAACAGCCACAGGAACAGTCTTCTTCTCTTCCTTCTCCTTGGCTTCCTCTGCAGCCTGCTTCTTCTCAGCCTCCTGAGCCTTAACCTTCTCCTGCTCAGCAGCATCGGCTTTCTGCTCCTGCTGTTCCTGGACAAGATGCTTGGCCTCCTGAACAGAACCGACAGCCATACTCTCAGCGGTCTTGCCAAAATACTTGGCGATGAGCTGGTCAAGGGTGGCCTTCGGACCATCCTGATTCTTCTTCTCATTGAAGAAGGCACGGGTGTCATTCAGATACATCACACGAGATACACGCTGACCGTTGATATTGGCAGAAATACCATACTTACCAACATTCTCACCCTTCGTAATTTTGTTGACAAAAGCATTCGTTACAGACACACCTTCGGGCAGGTGATACTTGGTATAGTCAATGTTCTCAAAAGGTCTCTTCTTCTGAGAACCCTCGGCCTGCTGATTCTGCTCAGGCTCTTGCTTGGCTTCTGCCTTGTCCTCAGAATCATTACGCTGCTGAACAGCTTCCTGCTTCGGCTCTGCATCTGGAGCAACTGCCTGCTGCTCCTTCTTACCAGCACCGAAATACTTAGCAACAAGCTGGTCAAGGGTGGCCTTCGGACCATCTTGATTCTTCTTCTCATTGAAGAAGGCGGTAACATCGTTGTAGTACATCGTACGAACCTTCTGCTCACCATTGATAACAGCAACAATGGCATACTTACCAACATTCTCGCCCTTCGTAATTTTGTTGACAAAGGCTTTCGTTACAGACACACCTTCGGGCATGGAATATTTCGTGTAGTCGATATTCCAGACCTTCTTCTCGCCAGCGGACTTCGCCTGCTGCTCTTCGTTGGTGACTTGCTGCTCCTGAGCTTCCTGCTGCTGAGCAACTTCTTCATTCTTGTTCTCTTCCATAGCTGTGAAAGTTTTAAGTTGTGGATATTCTGTAATTAACTCATTCTCTATCTTCTCTACTCTATAGTAGTCGCTGTAATGCTGAGACATATAGGTGGCGACAGGCTCCTTGATAATCTTCTGCTGGTCAGCAGAGAAGGCAAGGTCAGTTTCGTCTTCCAAGCCTTCATCAAAGGCTTCCTCCAAAGACTCGGTCTCGCGGATCTCCTTCACCTGGGCGTAAAGGTCATCAAGACCATTAAGGTACATACCTTCGCCATGGTCGAAGGAAACAGTAGAACCGTCGGCATCGGCACGATGACCGATGATATTCAGACTACCGTTCTGATCGAACTTGATCAAATCGACATAATCCATGTCAGGGTCATACTCCTCACGAGAGACAGCCAAACCTTCAACAAAGCTCATCTCGTCGCCTGCGCCAACGAGGTTGGCAATCTGAGCCTCACGGACAGCCATTGACATCGCATATATATTAGAATAGGTGTCAAGGCGGCTGACATCCAAAGTTGCACTCTCATCAGTACCTTCGACAACACCGGCAATGGTATAATTGCCTTGGCTGTTCTGGTAGAGATTGTTGACTACAACAACCTTATCTCCATCGTCAAGCTTGACAGGATTCAAGGTGAGACCGGAACCGACACTCGGAACAGCCTCGCTGATCATATCCATCAGATAGCCCTTGGCATCACGTAACTCTGGGTCAAGACCTTCGTCACGCTTCAAGGAAATGGTGTAATTCTTACTGTCAAGGATGTCTTCAACCTGATGAAGGTCTTCAGCAGTCATGCGGTAAGTGCTGACACCGCCCTTGTTGTCACCACAGACAAAGACGCAGACGGCATCAACATCAGGAGAAAGCGAGCGTCGGATATTGAAGACATCAACACGCTGACCGGCAGCAAGGCCATCAGCCTCCGTAATAGTAAACGGCTGCTGCAATAGCAACATATCGCCATCCTCCGACAACAGGTCGACAAGACGAGACCACAGACGCTCAGAGAGCATGTTGCGGTTCTCCTCAACGGCAGCATCGCGCTCGTCAACCATACGGTCGACATTTAGGGCTACCATCTTGTCACCGAACTGCACGGCATCTGCCTCACGGGTAAAATCACCCCAGATACGGTTGTTCATAATGCGAGCCTCGCCGCCAAGGGACTCGGCAATAGCCTTGGCATCGTCCAGCGTGACACGAGGAGAGTTATTCAACATCTCCACATGGATGTCACCGAAGACACCACCGGGACGGTTATCAGAACCGAAAGAGATATGGTAATGCTCAGGTTCCTTGGCTTCGAGCTGGATGCGACTCTTGGCGTAGTCTAACAGCTCGTCACGGACAAAGGCAGGAACCTGAGAAGCGGTAACACCATTGCTGTTGTCAATACTAATATAGACCTTATCATCCATATCCTCACCAACAGTGACTTCCTTGAAGCCACGCTCGTAGCCTAACGAACGGTCTTTGTCAAAGACAGTGAGAACATAACGACCAGCGGCATTGTCGCGATTGACAGCGGCAGAACCTTCACGAACCTGCTTCAACAGATTCTCTACAATAGGATTGAGAGTGACAGAACTCTGCTGCTCCTGACCAAGATACAGGCTCTTGGCATAGAACAGGGTATCGCTGATGTCTATAATGTCAAAGTCCTCACCATTGTCAGACTGTAACAGCTTCTTGAAGCCTTCGATACCATCTACATTATAGAATATCTTATCATCGTCACGCTCATCAATATCCGTGCTGAGCTTAATCATATCCACCTGCTGAACACCGTCATCCTTATATCTGATGGTAACCTCAGCATACAAGGGTTCCTCACCATGCTCAGCCTTAAAAGCGTCGAAACGCTCCTGAATAAGGTCGCGCTGAGTGCCAAGGTAACGGTCAAGTTCCTTAATGTTCCAAGTGCGGATCTGTTTGTTGATGTCATCAACAATATCCTCGCGGACATCCTCACCAGCATTAAAGGATGCGGTGAAAGTATGAGGAACACCATTAACCTCACGGACAACAGCACCTTCAACCATACCAGGAGCCTTGTGCTCATCAAAGGTAATATCATTCTCGGTAACTGGAGAAAGGATAGTACGACCATGCACACCAAATGCTATAACACGCTGCTGAACATCAGCGGCATCCTCTACAGCAAAGCCCATCTCACGGTCATGCTCTTCGAGTTGACGGTAGGCTTCCTCGTATTCGTCACTCTTCACAAGGAAAAATCCCTCTCGGTTCTCATAGGCATCGATACCAGCATAGTTGTCTATATTCTCGACGGTATTCGTCGTACTGTCATAGAAATAGACGCTGACCTCCGTATTGTTATAGAGCAGGGCAGGGTCATCATGGGTCCAGCCATGAATACGGCGGTAGATATCTACCTTATCGTCAGCAGACTGTACATGAACATATTCATTGTCGGGCTGGAGCTGAGTGAACCTCTTTTCTTCCCTGATCTTATCCAGCATCAGACGCATAGCGTCAGCATCGCCCATGGCAATGGTCATACCATTAGCCTGTCCGGGATAGATAATCAGATTGCCATCACTATCAGCAAGAGTTACTGAGGAAACCATGACAGGCTGCTGTTCTGCATCCATCATTTCAAAAGGCTCAGCAAAGCGTACCCTGATACTATATTCATCTGTCTGGAAAGCAGGCTGTCTGCTGATCTCCTGCTTCAAAGCAGCAGCAGTAACACCCATATAGATATTATCCAGCACTTCCTTATTGTCGATATGGTCTATATCGCTGACCATCGCAGGAACCATAATGGTTCCGTCGCTGGGAACGCCGACATGGGTCATCGGCTCACCAGTCGGTGTAGTGCGCTGAAAATTCTCAGGAATGGAAATAGTATGGTATTCTGACGGAGTGAGCTGTGAGACAACATCCTTGATTTTGTCTCTTAATACTGACAACTCATCAGATAACGTATTCTCCTGCTGAGCCTGACGGATAACCTCGCCAAAATACTTGTCAGCCATCTCCATAACAAAGTCACCACGCTGGGACATCGCAGAAGGACCAACCATCAGTTGATAGCGGGCTGCCTCGTCTGCAGAAAGCTCAACGGCATTGCTGACCTGGTGCAGCGTGTCTGCATTGACAATACGAACACTGTACTTATTATCACCGGACGGGAATATCTCGGCAGCAATACCTTGCTTGGCAGCATCGGCAGCAATATTCTCCTGCATACGTACCAGACTCTCACTGATAGCCTGACGGGTGTCAACGGCATCGGGAACGGCAAGATGCACATCAAGAGTAGCATCGTCAGCAAGCTCCAAATAGTCTGAGGTGTTCATCATCGCAAAGCGGATAACACCATTGTCAAGACGACGCTCGAAGAGAGGCAGGCCAAAAGCCTTGCTCAGACGCTCGGCATCATCACCAAAGGCTTCTACGAAACCTTTCTGACGGAACAGTAGAATCTCATCGGGATGGATATTCTTCTGAAGGTTGTACTCCTCCAAGACGGTGGCAACCTGGTCTGGAGAGTCGTAAGGCTCATAATTCAACGGCTGTGCCATGGCCAGCGCATTCTCGATGGTCTCACGGTGACCGTTGATATAGTCGGCGACAACCAAAGTACCCTCAGGATGGTAATACTTCTTGGGGATGTCGCGGATAGTCATCTTCTCGCCGTTCTCGGCGTAGGCATCAAGACCCGACGGATGGAAATCAAGGGTCTTAGCCTTAAAATTTCCTATATTCAGACTTCCACCGGTCTCTATCTTGACAGGCTCCTGCTTGGCGATACTGATACTATAGTCAATGGTCTCCAATGCCAAAAGGGTATCAGACATCGAATACTGCATGACAGGACGCAGACTGACAGGGGCAGCAGTGACACGGAGATTCAGATTCTGCTCAACAAGATACTCGAAACCGTCACTGTTGAGATGCAGCACCTGAGCCGAACGGTCTTCACCATACTTCACAAGAGAAGCAGGCCAGCCAGTAGCCTGGCTGATGACAGCAGCATCCTCGCCGACAGCAGTCAGCAGACCGTTACTCTTATATAATATCACCTCACCGGCAACCTTCTCATGATGACGCATAGAATCCTTGACAAGGGCATCGAGGTGCATATCATTGATGAGACCGATACCATGAAGGCCTTCAACAACCTTCGGAAGGTCTTCATCATTGGTCTCGGCAACAGCATAAGCCAAGGCTGATGCTTCCTCACGGATAGTCTCAGGAATACCGGCAAGGTCTTCAAGGGTGTTGCCTGTCAGCACACCACTGGCCCACTTGGACAGCTCCTCAGGAGTCTCTACGCGGTCAAGAGGCAGTAAAGCAGCCTTCTCACCAGATGTGAGCTGTGCCTGGTTGTTCAGGAAATAACTCATAACCATCGCATAATGACCTTCCAAGAGGGTCTTGGGAGCCAGACGCACTTCCTCGGCCATACGGTCAGGAAGGCTCTCACGCTGTGCCTTGGCAGAAATGAGGCGGTCGGCATCATACAGAGAGATAGTAGCCAAGGCATCCTTCAAATGCTGCAGACGCTCACCAGGATTGGTGACACCATTGTTCACCCAATCCATCAGCTGCTTGCCGTCAGTAACACCAAGGAGGTTGATGAGTTCCTGACTGACGGACTCATGAGGAAGGTTGTCATTATAATACTGGATAGTACCAGCAAGCATGCTGTCAAGGGTGGTGTAGTCATAAGCGGCACGACGGTCAACCAGCATGGCCGACAAGACATCGAGCTGGTCAGAACGGCAATTCTGAAGCTCACCAAGGAACTTCAGATAATCGCCTTGTGTAAGCTCGTTGAGTGCCTGATGCTCAGACTCACCATTATAGAATGCCTCCATAGAAGCATCGGCAAAGCCTCTCAAAGGAACAAGACCAACGTCCATCGGCTGACTGAGAGCATTCAACGTATCATAGAGAGAAGACGGCGTGCTGACCAGCTGCTTCAAAGCGGAAGCCTTGCGGAAAATATCCTGATACATGTCAGCAAGGTCTGACACGGACTGCTCATTACGACGGATGTCCTCAGACACGGCCTTGTAAAGATTCTCCATATCGTCAGCAGAGAGGGAATGGAGTGTCAGAGGCTCCTCGCCGACATGGTCACCATTGGTGATAGTTCCGTTGAAGACTAACTCGCCACGCTCAACAGACAGTGAGCGTAAAGTGGCAGTCTTGTAGTTATTCGTCTCAGGATTACTGTCAAAACCGACTCTGAGACTGTTCCAGTTAATGGAACGACCCTCACCAATCTTTTCTACCAGCTGCTGCTCACGGATGAGCTTCTGGATAAACTCCTGCTCATTGACAGAGAGACGGCTGATATTGAGGTAGCCTTCCGTGTCCTCTCCTGCAAGATACCCGTTAGCGGTATTCTTCAGAGTACGGACAAGGAGGTAATCGGACACGGCACGATGCTCTGTGTCATCAGCAATAAAGCCTGCGCTGAAAGCATAGCGCATACCCTCGTGAGGCATGACCTCACCGAGTAACTGTTGTAAACTATCCTTGATATTCATAGTCTTGATATTATTATGTTGTTTTCTAAAATCTTCCTCACGCCAGCGGGCATCACGGGCCAGCCAGTCGGCAGTATTCATCGAGTAACGGGCACAGATAGGATTGATATCCACCGTGATGCCGTCAATCTCCAACGGCTCGACATGAAGGACATTGAACATGGCGTCTTCCTTGATGTCCGTACCGTCATACTCAAAGAGTATGTCGAGGTCGCTGCCCTCATGGGCTTCGTTACGCGAGCGGCTGCCAATAATAGTGATATCCTTAATGACCAAACCGTCATCGAAGAAAAACTCACCGACGGTATCCATGACGTGATTCTTAACAAGATCCTTGATCTCCTCAACGTCATAGCTCTCCAGACCCTGCACAGTCTTCACGACAGGATTGTCACGGAAAGCTTTCATCTTCTCATCCCAAGCAGTATTGAAAGCATAGTAGTAACTGGTGGGGTTTGAGAGGTTGTTATAGTTAAGCAGGGAACGAATCTCGTAACCTTCATCCTTGAAGTCAACCAAAGCAGCAAGCTTCTTGGCGACATCCTGACAGTTGTCATCGGTAAGGCCACCACCAAGGATAGCTGTTACTACGTCTTTCTGGTCAGCATACTTCTGCCAGAAATACCAGGCGAAGTCATGATGACCGCCATAGAGACGATTGCGGTTCTTGAAATCGACAATACTCTCTCCCTTGACATAGCGCAGGGATTTCTGCTCAATAGCAGGACGATGGAGGAAGGTCTTATCGGAAAGGACATCCTTCCACTGCTGCATCGGTGGAACGGGCTTGTAGAGATACTGCACTGGAGCTTCCTTGGAATAAGTCTCAGCAGCAGCCCGACCTTTCTCTATGGCCAAATCCTGAATCTTATTGTAACGTCCGTTACGATAAGCGACATCATCCTTATGTGCCTCGTAGAAAGCAACGAGGGATGCTTCGTCGTCAAAACGGATACAACCATAGTCATACTCCTCATCTAACGGCATATCGTCAATACCTTCCCAAGCATCCTCGGCAACATCGAAAGGATGAACACGGCAGTCTAACAGGTAGGCAACCTTACCGATACCTTCCTTGTCGGCGTCAACGACAACGGTACCGATGGTATTGTCATCGTAGAAGAGGGTGCGCTCCAGATGCTCACCACCTTCCTTGTCCTTACCGTCTGAAACCATCTTGGAATAACCAACACGGCTATTGTCAATGCTGGTAAGAACTTCCTTTGTCAGCAAGTCCATACGCTGCTTGACACCAATGGCAACGACAGGAGTGTCATCGACAACATCATTATTCACAATATCCTTATAGTGCATAACACGACCGAGATACTTGTTCTTCAACTCGAAACGCTCACTGAGAGGTATCAGGTTACCAGCCTTGTCATAAACAACAGGCTCTAATGTCTTCAAGGAAGCTACATGACGTTCCTGACTGACGGCACTGGCCAGCGACAAAACAACACCCTTGCCTAAAGCCTTGACACAGGCTTCGGCAGTGTTGCCAGTATGCACCACATTATCGATGACAACAGGCATACGCTCGACACCTTCCCACATGGGAAGCTCGCCTTCCATACGAATGCCAAGAGCATCGGCAGACATAGCCTTGCCATCATGGGCATATTTATACTCATACTGACTCTCTCGTGGGTCGCTCTTCAAGACATCGGCAACAGGAACAAAGGAGCGTTCTGCAATGGCATTGGCTAATGCCAGCGTGGAAGTGGCATAGCCCTCGTGACCGGGAGCGGGAACCAAAACCATACCTGCACGGACGAAAGGCGCCATCAGGTCGGCAGCCTTATTGATAGCTTCAATATTATTCTCATCCTTGACGGCATGAGCGAGCCGGTCCAGCTTACCACGGTAGCCGTCAACAGCCATGAAGGGAGTAACACCATTGCCGACATTCTCATGCAAGGCATCCCAGAATATATCGCGAGCCTTGTCAATATCACCTGCCTCGACGGCAGCGGCATATTCCTTGTCGCGGGATTCAAGCCACTGCTCGACTTTACGGACAGGATTGACCTGCTTGGCGAAATCGTTGAGAATCTGGTCGGCAAGGTCTTCCTTGCTCTCGTAATGGAAATTCAACGAGTCACCGACATGCTTCCAGAAATCCTGGATAGCCTTGGCGACATTCTGATAGATATTACCCCAACGGCTACCATAGTTGGCATCCTTGGGAGTCATACGCTCCAATTCTGCATGAAGCTTGGCAGCACCACGCTTACCGCTATAGTGGGCGATGACTTCCTCAGCCAGCTCACTGTCTGAGGTCAGCTCAGGATAGGAAGCCTTGACGAAATTCCACGTCTCAGCATCTTGCTTCATCATCTCTACGACACTGTTCCAGTTGTCAGGATTGATGCGACGTAAGGCCTCACACCACAGATGAGCATACTCATGAAGCGGCAGCTCGGCATCAATCTTACGAAGGTCAAGATGAATCTGACCCTTATAGGCAAAACCGTAACTCTCGCCCTGCTCAGTCTTGAAATGACGAACCTTGCCGACCTCACTCTGGTCTGCCACAGCAGCCTTCAGAACGCGGCGGTTCTCACGGATGTCGGTAGAAACCGTGATACCCATAGCACGGAGATGATCAACAACAGCACCACCGGCCTCTCTGTCCTCAAGGGTCAGACGGCGTGGGGCAGGAGATTGCTGACGCACTGCGTCAACATTCTCTGCTTCCTGTATTTCAGTGTTGACAGACTGCTGGGCTTTCTGAAGCATGTCAATGGCATTGCCACCAGTAGCCTGGTCAAGATTTTGGGCACCTTTCTCACCGATGAAGTGGTAACGGATATCATTGTTTTCACGGAGAAACGTACCAATATTCTCCGTAGCGGACTTTATCTGATTCGGCTCAAAGGCTACATATTCGTTCTCGCCATGACCCCGGTCGACGATGACACCGTCATAGCCGTCCTGAATGGCAGCAGCAGTGAACTGATAGCTTCCAATATGTTCTGAGATGACATTCTGCCAGGACATTCCGAGGCTACCAATACCAGAGCGGTTGTTGATCTCATGCTCACGCCAGACACGCAGACGGTCGTCAGGATGAATGAACTGCAAGTCCTCATCCTTCGACATCAATTCCTCGACAAACGGCATATTCTCCTTAATGAGGTTATCGACTGCCTTGATATGGTCAATATACTCACCGACCTGTATCTGCTTATCGTTAAATCCTGTCAGCGTGAGTCCACGCATGGCGGGGGTGTCAAGCTTATCCCTTATCTCACTATAGATGTCGGTAGAGATATGGTCGGAAATCTCGAAGGGATGCTTGATGTCAAGGTACACCTTCATAACATGATAGTCTTCACGACCATCATTCAACCAGCCTGGAGCCTGGGTACCAAAATAGAAACCGGCACCGAAAAGTCCGTTATCCTTGCTGTTCTCACCAATCTTACTGATATCGAAGACCGTAAAGTCGGCATGGCTGCCATGCTCAACAATGAGAGGCTTACCATTCTCGTCAACGACCTTGGAAAGCTTGCGGTTGATGACATTCTTGAAGGTGACGTGCACATAGTCATCCAAAGGAACGATGGCGTCAGCATGCTTCTCCAACTCGGCATTGGCCTCGACAGGCTTCACACCCGGAACTGTAGCCAGCGTGATATGGGCATACTGGTTGTGGCTCTCTGGATTCTCTACAACCAAGACATCAACCTTATCAGTGGTCAGACGGCCAATGATGTGTAACTCTTTACGCTGACCCTCACGGTCATCCATAACCTGCAAACCGTAGGTAACGGTGGAATGATCATAGAACTTCTGGGGCAGGACAGAAGGATAACGCTCCTTCAGGGAGTCCACATCATCAACCATGTAGGCACGGTAGATGGAGGGCTTCTGCCAGTCACCGAACCACTCCTTGAAATCCTTGCTGGACTGCTGAATATTCTGAAGCTCTCGTAAAGTATTGGCTTCATTCTGCTTATAGTCCAGAGGATTAACCTCACTGAGTAGGTCAAAGAGGATGCGGTCGGCGACCTCTTCTTTATTGGTATAATGGATGCCGAAGAACTCAGCGACATTACTCCAGAACTTACCCAACACCTCCATCATCTTGTCGAAGATGGACTTGTTATCCTGACCGTCAACAAAGTCCTGAAGCTTCTGATAGCCGCGCTTGCCACTGAACTGTGCCAAGGCTTCATCGGTTATCTGGTCATCGGTCATCAGATGGGGATAGTTGTCGCGGACATAGTTCCATAGCTCCGGGGTGTCCTTCATCATCTGAACGATATTCTGCCACTCCTGCGGGTTGCGCTGACGTAGCACCTCGGCCCACAGGTGGGTGTATTCATGAATGGGTGTCTCGGCGGTGGCAATACGGGGGTCTATATATATACTGCCATCCTGACGTACAAATCCGTAGGACTCGCCATTAGGGGTGCGGAAGAAGCGGAGATGCCAGCTGAGCTGTGCCTTTGCAGCCTGCTCAACCTGATAGTTGGCAAAGACTGCATAGGAGGCATGTCCACGCTCCTGACCGATGATACCGTCATAGCCGTGACGCAGCATCATCTCCTTGAAAGCCTCACTGTTGACGGCCTGATATAGCCAAGAGGTATCAGGAACATCCCTGCGCAACTCTTCAATACCAATATCCGTCGCATCCTGCAACTCCCTTAACCAGTCCTCACGGGTAAAAAAACTGTCTATACCACGGTCGAGATTGCTAAGATAAACAGGATGGTACATCTTTATATATGACGGCCTTATATCGGAACGATAGATGTTACGCTCCGTCCTGTTGGCATAGATATCGGCATAGTCCCTGTCCGGGGTAAACCAGATAGGTTTGTCCTCCCTGTATTCCTCGAAACGGTTCAGACCAATGGCAGTACCATGATATACCATCAGCGGCATGCCGTTCATGTCAGAGACATATCCGTACATATTATTACCTAATATGCGCTGCTCTCGGATTTTTTCCTGATTTTCCTTGGAGATATCGGAATTTTGTCGTACCTTTGCAGCATCTAAAGCATTTCCACTGTTAACACCTGCGCCATCGAGCGTGTCGGCATTAGCCATTTTGTTGTTAAGTGGACGTGCTTTTTGATTTGTATAGTAATCACCAAAAACTTCCTTGTTTTTCCGAACCTCAGTAAGAACAGTATGTTTTACACCATTTAAAACAAGCTGATATACATTTCTTCTTCGAGAACCGGAATCAACAGTTTTACACTCTCCTTTTTCAATTACTTCATAAATCGAGAGAATATCGTCTTCGTTGAAAACACCCATTGTAGTACCAAAATGTTTCATTAAACTATGCTTGGTGCCTAAACCTTCTTCTTTGCCAGCAATGACAGAGAGGGTGAAATTACGCTCAGGGCGATTGATCTCAACAGAAACTTCCTTTTCTTTGCCAGAATAGACTTCTACAAATGCACGCTGCTTTTCTGTTAATTCTTTATCTTCAAAATAACGGCTAATAGCAATTTGTTTTTTATCAACACGACTGCCCATCATGGTTACACGTCCATTCTCCAGAGCCAATACACGCTCACCTTCCTGCCAGTCAGTGCTTACGTTGATTCCCGCAGCCTTCATCTTCTCAATAAGACCGTCACGAAGCTGGTTGGTATATCTGTCATTCAACAGTCGGATATTACCAACAAAATTATTCGCATCATCCTCACTGACGAAACGCATCATCATGCGCCCGTCACGGTTGACCTGCTCACCATTATACAGTCCGGCAACCTGTACGGCATACTGAGGCATGATGCCATAGCCATTGGCATTGCCTACAAACCAATAATTACCCTCATGAGTGATGGGGTATTCCTCAACAGAGCGATGCTCATTGACGGAACCGACAGACAGAGCATTACGTAAACGCTGCTCGTCGATATTCAGGTCTATAGCCAAGTCATGAAGACCTTCATAAAGATTATTGGCACGTTCTAACAGGATGTCACGCTGACGTTCCGTGAGCGTAGCACCTTGCTTCAGAGCAAGAACGGCTGCATCATGCTCAGCAGCGAACTCCCAATAATCCTCTGGACGCGGACGGCCTAACAGGTGGTTGCCCGTTTCAAGGTCGCTGACAATCTGACTCATCAACGACTTCTCTGTAGGAGTCAATGAAGAGTGACGGTCAACAATCTGCATACGAACTTCAAGGCCTGGCTCTACAAGTTCTGTAATGCTACGCTTGACAGTCTGCTTGGGTGCTTCCAGCTGGTCACAGATGGCTACACGGTAGCCAGCACGGATAAGCTTCGGCAAATAGGTGTCAAGGGCATGATGGGGGAAACCAGCCATAGCACCCCTATAGGTGTCAAAGTCTTGCATGTTGGTATTGCGCCAAGTCAGGGTGATACCAAGGGTCTTGGCAGCATTGTCGGCATCCTTCTCGTAAGTCTCGTAGAAGTCGCCGCAACGGAACAGCAGCAAAGCATCGGGATGCTTGGCCTTCAGGTTATAGAACTGCTTCATCATCGGAGAAAGTTCTTCCTGAACTGTCTCAGCCTGCTCCTCCTGTTGATTGGCTTGCTGCTGCAAGGCTTTTTCATTGGTTCCCTTATGATAGACATACATCATACATCTGTCAACGGCGTTAGGGACAGATGCCTCAGGGAAACCACCAACACGCAAGACACTCTTCATCTGAATACGCATCTTCGCCTCTACGCCTTCTCGCTGATCCCAGTCGGGAAGGCTGGTGTAATTGGAGACACTCATGGCAATAGCCTTTGAGATGTCCTGCATCTTTTTGTCTGAAAGGGCATCAGCACCAAGTAGTTCCTTAATAGTATTATAATAATGCTCCTCATCAGCATTCAACTCAAACTGCTCGGTGACAGGCTGTACCTGACCCTCACGTAAAACAGCAGCGTCAAGAAGGTAGTCCAGATAGACACCCAAGCGAACCAGTGCTTCCTCACGGTCGCCACGATCCATACGCTTGCCGTTTCGGTCTTCCAACATACGAAGGAAGTCTACCTCATTCTGAGTGAAGACAGACATATCGACATTGCCAAAACGCTCAACAGCCTTATTGACATGACCACGAAGGTCATCGAACTCTATAGCCGTCCACTTGTCAATATAACTCTTGACAGCAGCTAAGGCAAGGTTTGTACGCCAGTCAATGCCGTAATCCTCCAGCGTTTTACGAGCCATCTCGCACTGTTTACTGCCATGACCGTTACGGTCTGCATGGTAGTCTTCCTTATTAGCGACCTCGAAGAGTTGCTGACGGACATCATCTGGAAGTACCATCTGATAGCTCTCGCCATTCAAGAAAGCAAGACGCTTGCGGGCAGCGAAGATGACTTCGTTGTCCTGATGAACCATATAGCCATCGGTATCTTCCTGAGCCTTGGCAGTAAGCCATTCTCTATCATCCAAGCGGGACTTTTGCAAGTCCATCATCTCCTTAATCCATTCCTCTGCTTTCTGGCGAAGTGAGAACTCAGCCTCGGTATATGGGTCGCTGACCAAATGATCTCCACACCACTTATAGCCGGTTACAGAGCCACGATTACGCCAAGAGCCGGTGTCGGCAGCTTCGCGCATCTCCTTGAAAGTAACCAGACTTAACGCCTCACGGGCGAAAGTAACATTATGGTACCGGCCCTCTCTACTAATCTTATAGACCGGCTCCTCTTGCTTAGGCATAGAGGCCTTTGTCTCGTCAAGGCTGGCCTGGATCTTCTTATCTAACTCTTCCATCTGCTGCTTCAACTCCTGAAGTTCCTGCTCCTTAGGCCAAGCCTTACCAGCAATACGCTCATACTCGGCAATATCCTCACGGAGCTTCTGATTACGCTCCTGGTACTGCTCGATATAGCCGGGAATCTTCTCCAAAGCGTTGACACCATAGCGGACAGCAGCAAGGCGGTTGTCCTTGCTCATAGCAAGATGACCGTTGTTGTACTCGTACATATAATGTCCCTGTACGTAGAAACGATTACCGGCAAAAGTGTCTTTCCTTGCCTTTTCATCATACACATAGATACTGTCAACGAGCAAGGGGAAACCATAGACGGTACCCATCTGACGGTCTTTGTTGCCAATGGTACGACCGGCATCCTGAAGGACGCTGCCCATACCTTCTATATTATAGGCTCCGGCAGCAGTGAACTCCGGCTCCTTGGTCATAACAAGACCAGGAAGGACAGTGCCGTCCTCGCCACGCTTGGCTTGGCTCTGGAAGGTATCGTAGTCCTCCGTCATCTGACGGATGATAGCATCATTCTTATCCAACTTCTCACGGGCGGTCTGCAAACGCCACTCGGTATCGCGGCGAGCCTGCATATAGCTCTTGCGCTCTGACTCCAGACCCATAACCTTGTTCTTCAGACGCTCTTTCTGTAAGAGATCGTCATTATCAGAGAGGATGGCAACCATCTCGGCGAAGCTCATGCCGTTATCCTCGTCAAAGGCTCCCTCATCAATGACGCGGGTGCCAAGGGAATTAGTCTTCAACTGTGTGATAAATAACTGTTTGTTCTGGAGTAGGTTGAACTTATAGACATCCAAACTGCGCTCGACGGCATAGATGATAACATCAACCTTATTACCGCCAAACTCTTTGGCTACCCAGTTGTTGGTACGACGGGCACGACCGTTGCGCTGCTCCAAGTCAGAGGGCCGCCAGGGTATGTCGATATGATGGACGGCAACGGCACGCTTCTGGGCATTGACACCAGTACCAAGGGTAGAGGTGCTTCCAAAGAGAACACGGATTTTTCCGTCGTTCATATCCTGAATAATCTGCTTGCGCTGCTTCTCATTCTTGGCTTCCTGAATGAAACGGATCTCATGCTCAGGAATACCATAGTCCTCTACAAGCTTACGCTTGATCTCGGAGAAAACGTTCCACTCGCCGGGCTTATAGGTACTGAGGTCACTGAAAATGAACTGTGTACCCTTCTGCTCGTCGAACTTATAATAATATTCCGACACGAGCTTGGCACAATGGCTGGCCTTATTGTCGGGATTATCACCAAACAGCTCTTGTGAGACAAGACGCATATCAAGGGCTGCCTTACGGCTGGCATCAGTAGCAATAAGCATCTTGCCTTTTTCCTCACGCTCGGAAAGAGGCGAACGGAAAATCAACTCACCATCACCCGTCTTGGCGAACTCCACCAGACGCTGGTTGAAGTCCTGCTGATCAGCAGTGGGCTTGATGGTGTGTAAATCGACAGTCATATCAGGGCGGTCGAGACCGACATCCTCACCAGTGCGGTAGTCGGTAATCTCATTATAGAAGGTCGCCAGCTCAGGAACCTTGACAAAATAGCGGTAACGCTCCTTGGCGGCTACCTGGTTGGTGACGTTGAACTCATAGTCGGTGGTCTTCTTTGCATAGACAGCAGCCCACGCATCAAAGCTGTGGATGCCCTGCTGTGCCATCGCCTTTGGACGGAGATACTTGAATAATAGATATAGCTCGGTAAGGCTGTTACTGATAGTGGTTCCACTGAGGAAGGTGGCTCCCAAATCCTTACCGGTGCGGTTCTGGATGGTACGGATGGCATACAGCAGGTTCATAGCTTTTTGGCTACCAGAGGGATTACCCAAGCCGGAAACTCGCTGATGACGGGTCGTAAACATTAGATTCTTGAACTGATGACTCTCATCGATAAAGATATGGTCAATACCCATCGTACCGAAGTCGACAACATCATCAGTACGCTTCGCCATCTCGTACTGCATCTGGTGAAGCTTGACGGAAAGATTCTCCTTGCGCTTCTCTAAACCAGTGAGCATACGCTTGGAGATATTACCTCCCTGCTGACGGATGACATCAAGGGCTTCGTCAATGTCGCGGATCTCATCACCCAGTATCTGCTCCTGAATCTCCATAGACTGAGGAATCTTACCAAACTGGTCGTGAGACATAATGACACAGGCGTAGTCATTATTCTTAATACGATTGAAGAACTGTACACGGTTGACAGGAGAAAAGTCCTTCTCAGAGGCATACAGTATCTTATCATCGGGGAAGGCTGCCTGATAGGTGGCAGCAATCTCACTGACGTTAGCCTTCAAAGCTATAATCATCGGCTTGTTAGCCAAACCGAGACGGTGCATCTCATGAGCGGCCATACACATGATAAGAGTCTTACCGGTTCCTACCTCATGGTCGCAGATGCCACCGCCATTCTGGACTATCATAGAAACACAGTCCTTCTGACTCTGATAGATATCCTTGATATTGAACTTAGGAGAAGCCAAGGCTTTCAGGTCAATGCCGGGGAATGTCTGATAGCTGCCATCGTACTGTGCCTTGACAAAACAATTGAACTTCCTATTATACATAGCCTGAAGCTCGTCACGCTGTTCCTTGGGGAGATTGGTAAGATACTCCGTAAATCCGTTACGGATTTCCTGAATCTTGCTATTAGCAAGCTGTATCTTCTCCATGTCGGGACCCTTGACATCCTCACCATCCTCATTATAGCCAACGCATTTCTGAATGTCTGGAGTGGTGTCATGGAAGGCATGACCTAACAAGGCCATACCATCATAGTCCTTATACTCTCCATGAATGCAGAACTCCTCGCGGATTTTCAGATTATAGCGTTCCTTAGCTTTCAGGGAGTATTCATCAATATGCTCAGCATAATGAATCTCCACCGGCGTGGCAAAAAGCTTGCTGACGTATTCCTCGTAATATGATGTCGGAATCCAGCGCTCACCGAACTGTAAGCCAATATCATCAAAGTCTATCTCCTTCGGACGGGCAGACTCCAGAGCTGCCAGCGTCTCTTCGAGCTTGCCGACGACATCAAACTTCTTGTCAGCATCGTCAAGGAACTCCTTCCGATAGCGGATAGCGGATTCCACCTCGTCAATCTTATCATAGATATTGCCGGAGAGTGCCTTGGAAGCAATCTGGAAATGACCATCGGGCATATAGTACATCTGCCCCTTCAAGACGGCAATCAGCTCGTCCTTACCGATGCCGGTGACATCTTCCATATAGCCCAGGTTGACACGACCATAACGGTTCATAGAAAGGAAGAGGGCTTCCTCAGGAGTGTCAACATGCTCTACTTCGTAAGAGACGAAAGAGACAGGACGCTGGAAAATGTCGGCCTTGACGAACTCACCATTGGACTCGTTCTCCACACACAGCATGTCTCGAGCCATCGTGTCATACAGAATGACGCGCTGGTTACGACGCTCATTGAGTGCACCATGCTGGGCAAGGAAACGGTCGTAGGCCTCATTGAGCTGCTGGCGAAGCTCTGCATGCTCGGCCTTTTCCTGAGCTTCAATATTATACAGCTCATTATAAAGCTCACGGACAGTAATATAGTCACGCATGACAGGATAGTCACGCGGAGATAGCTGGTTGTCCGTGAAAGGATTGAAAGTGGGACGTCCTATCTTGATACCGTTCAACGTACCAATCTGGTCACCATCGGCAATAACTATGCCATCGCGCCAGTGGGCTTTCAGAACACCGTCATACGGACGCGGCTCTGAAGCATTCTTTTTCTCTTCCTCGGCATCCCACATGGCGAAAAGGTCAAGCTGGACAGGACCAGAAGACGGCTCCTGCTTCTTGGGCTGTGCCTTGACGGCGGGCCTGGGCTGCTCCACCTTCACCTTATATATATTATTATTATAGAGATTCACGTCAAGGCGGTCTGCAAAGTCAGCAGACAGCGTATCATAAAGACGCTGAGAGAGCTTTTCAAGATCACCGTCAAAGGGATATTCATAGGCAGCGTCACCATACATATTCTTGCCGACAACAACACCATCGGAAAGGATATGGCCGGCAGTATCTTTGATAAAAACCATATTAGTAACGATGCCATCACGCTCCACCTCATTGCGGAAGAAGCCCTCCAAATAAGAAACATCATCGCGACGCTCCATCTTCTGGCGGGAACGGATGTCAGGATTCTTCTGTAAAATGACAAGGTCAGAGCCTGCCTCGGTACCAGCCTCACTGCTGAACATACCGTCAGGAAGACGGACAACACTGACAATACGGGCGATATCAGATATACGCTTACGCACATAATTATTACGCTGACTGTCTAAAACACCACGGGAAGTTATGAAAGCTACCAGACCACCGTCATGAACGGCATCAAGAGCTTTCAAAAAGAAATAATTATGAAGGGTACCGGCAGCCCACTGCTTATACTCGTCTTTACTATTGGCAAATTCGGGGTCAAAAACCTTGACATCACCAAAAGGAATATTACTGGTGACAAGGTCAAAAGAACCTAACGCCTCCAGAGGAATGGTCTCAAAACCATTCACTATAATCTTATCGTCAGGGTGGAGGGCTTTCAATATCTTACCTGTCAGCAGGTCCTTCTCGAAAGCAGAAACCTGCATACCCTCCTGGTCAACCTTGAAAGCATCAATGAACTTTCCATTGCCTGAAGATGGGTCAAGGAAATTGTTCACCGCAATACCGGCATCAGACAAAGCCTTGCTGAGCGAGCGGATGATGACATCAGGAGTATAGAAAGCGGTATTAACGCTTCGCTTCAGACTGTCAACATAGCCCTGATACTCCTTATCATCCTTGCTGAACTGCTGCAGTATCTCGTGCAGACGGATGGTGTCATTCAAGAAAGGACGGTCGCCGGACTTCCAGATGTTACCATCCTGGATGTTGACACCGTAAACGGGGTTTAAGATAAACTTCAAACCACCGAAACCACTATACTTACGAAGGACTGCCACCTCATCGGCGGTAGCCACACGTCCATCATGCTCACACTCCAAGGCGATGCGAATCGCCTCAATATTGTCATTCAACTTCTGATGCTTGTTATATGCCATAATACTATGCTTTGCTCGTTATTTTTCCACAAAGGAAATACAGATTATATGCAAAGCAAAAATTCAGAGGAACTTCCTCTTGATTTAACACATTTACGATTTTTCGGGTCTTAAACACCGAAAATCAAGAATTTTAAAATCGTAAACAGCAATCGTTTAAGAAAGAGAAGAATACTATCTTCCCAAACTCTTATCTTGCAGCTGAGACTGAGCCTGAGACTGACTATCTTCAGCTTCAAATAATAAGGCTGCAAGCTGACCGGGATTTATATCAGAGCTATGGGAAACGCCCAAAGGCTTTTCGGATGAAGGATTCTCTTCAAGAGATAGTATGTCACCCTGAAATTCTCTTTATTATCCAACTGCCCGAAGAACATCAATCTTCCATTCTTATCTGTCAAAGAGGTGGTAAACACACCTCTTGCCGTATCTTCAATAAAAGACGTTTTACTGTATCCTGTCTTGGGAACGCCTAACTTTTCAGCATCTTCTTCCTCCCAATCCTCAAAATCTTCCAACACATATTACACTCGTGGGGCGTCTTCTTTTGCATCGGCATGAACAACGGCATAGCACTCGCCAAGAATTGGGTGCTCAGTCTTTTCCACTGTCACCCCTGGACGCTGACGCTCATACTGGAGGAGGTCATCAACATAGTCGTAAGACTCAATGGAGAAATCTCGCTTGGATGTTTCATATTCTTACACTATATTATCTGTGAAATCCATGACTTGAATCTTCCATCAATGAATTCTTTTAATTCTAACCTTTTTAGGTAGGGGAAGTTGCAACGCTAATAAATAATTTTCACTGGATATTGACTGTTGATAATAAGAGGCTATGTCATGACCTTCTGTTTTTAAAGTATCATCAAAACATTCTTCCAATGATTCTTTGTTCTTTAAAGAATCAGGAACAGACTCTGGAGAGTCGACTGAAACTAAATCAACATCTTCTCCAGAAGGCACTTCTTCTGTTATGGGATAACTATCAAGCTTTTCATCCGTCACGCAAAAAGTGCCATCCATTAAAGGATTCTCAATCACATATTTTGTATGATACCCAAAAACTTGTTCAAAAGAACGAGTCCAGGGATGATGTTTCGATATGTAGTAAAATAAAGCTAAATAATAGATTACATAAACTACAGACACAATGATAAAATAGGTAGAAAACGCTTCCATAGTTATTCCTTTTTATTACTGTTTTCTTCACTTTGCTCTACAATATAAACCCTAACGGCTCCTTTGGTGAATATATCACTGAAGAAACTCGCAGCATTGTTGAACCAACGCTTAACCTTGTCAAAAGCCTCAGGACGAGTAGGTGAGGTTGGTTCACTCTTGACATTCTCTTTCATCTTTACAGTGTCAATGTCGGCCTCGATATTCTTCATAACACTCAGGTCACAGATATTAGCAGTAGGAAGCTCGGCATTCAGATACTCGGTGGTCTGTAAGTCACTCTGTACCTCGTCGGGAATCTCGGTATGGAATATATCAATAATGAGATACCCTAAACCCAGAAGCGGAAAATACAGAATAGCAGGAAGAATAATACAGGGTCTTTTTAAATCATTAAGTTGCATCTTTTATATATTGAAGTTTAATTTCATTGATCATGTCATCCACGTCTTTATTGACACGGTTATAATTTGCATATAGAATACGGCTCTTTTCTTCCTCAGAAGAAAATACATACGGTTCAATTCTAAGAGACTCTTTAATTGTCCTGAATGAACCTTTCAAAGTCTTTTTATACGAATAAATACTTTGTGGAGAACCAGAAGGAACGGCACCTGTAATAACAGAAGAAACCAAAGAAAACAGATATTTTTGATTTGCCTTAGCAACTAACATTAAATAGTCTCTGTTCCATTTATCAGACAAATCAAAATCATCACCATCACGATGAAAAATCCAAAAAAATTCCTTATTTACCAAACGAGATAGATGCACACGCAGTGTGCCTACCATACCCTCGTATTGATCCATTGCCTTGTGAAGAAAGGCTGTCATAAACGGGAGAATCAAAGGCAAACACTCAGGGTCAGTCTCCAAGACATTGAAGATAGTCTCGTAGTCCTTGTTGAGAAACGACAGCACATGAGGCATGTCTGAGTATTTTCCCAGCCAGTATGCCGGCTTTACGCAGCCAACACTCGAATATCTTCCTTGTTGTCTGGATTGCTCTGCTTCAAGAAGATGAGCCTTGGAATCAAATACACGGCCCGTTGGTTTTTTTTGACCCGTTGCAAGATCATCATAATACTCAGGAAATAATGTTTCACCACTTTCAGAATAAGGTATAATCTTGTAATTCAAAAAAAACCAAATACAGGCAGCTAATAAATTAGCGGCAGACTTCTCATAGAAAAGCTGGGATGTGACCAAGTGCCCCCTATAACCACAAAAGTTTAATTTTTCGGAAAAAGTAATAGAATCTTGTAACGTTGGAATATACTTTAACTGAATAGGATTGAAACGGAAAGACCGACTTACATCATCTATATTGATGACGCGCATTTTATAACTATGTTCTAACAAAGATACATAAGTAGGAATTTCGGAAGCATTTGATAATTCTTCCAAAAAACCATTACCTACAGACTTGTAGAAGGATAACATATGTTCTCTTTCTTTGATTATCATATCATAAAACATTTACTTTAAACCAAAGGTACGCTGCTGTTCCTGACCCTGAACAACACCGCGGTCATACTGGTCACGGACAGCTGATTGCTGCTCATCGTACTTTTTCAATACGGCATTGCAGAGGGTATTCAAGGGCAACTTACCCTGATAATAGGCATCGGCAGTCTGCTCATCGACATAGATTACACAAGGCTTGTGGTCGATAGTAGCCACAAGGGCATTACCCTTCATGGCAGGCTGCTCTATACGCTCAGAGAGTATCTCATCACGATGCTGTACATACTGCTTGGGGCGCTGCTGAGTAGTCTTTATTCCTGCATTGTCCAGAATCTCATGACCTGCCTTATTGAGAATATTGGCACCTCCAAGACCTATTAACAGCATCTTCAAGAAAGGATTCCTGACGAACATGCCAGCAAAGATGGCACCAAAGGGAAGAAGATTATCCTTCAAACGAAGGCTCTTGCTCTGTCCAGTCAGCATACCGATAAGCATATCGGGAAGCATAGCCAGGACATAACCGAGGTTCTTACCGATGTCACTCATACCCGTCAGTCCGAACTGACTCATCAAGCCATCCCAACCTGACATCCCTGTCTGTTGATAATTGACGGCTTGATGCATAGGCTGACCTTGCTGATACTGAGCTTGGGCATACTGCTGTTGGCTCTGGACTGGAGACTGCGAAGGTGCCTGCTGGGAAGAAACGGCAGCGGCAGCGACCTGCATCTGTGGCTTCCTGGCCTGTTTCTGCATCTGGTCAGCAGCACGGGCATAGTCATAGCCGCGCTGGGCTACATCGGCAAAAGATATATTCTTGTCGCCGAACTTCATTACTGACTTGCCGGTACGCTTCATCTCTATAGCGATTGCCGCGAAGGTAGCGGAATAGCGTAACGCTTCCTCTGGAGTCTTCTGCATCATCCAAGCAGGAACAGAACTGTCTGCCTTGACGGTGATGCCTTCTGACTGTAGGCTGTTGAATACATTAGTCAGATGCGTAGAGGTGTCACCCTGTGCGGCATCCAACAGCTGCTTACGAATCAGCTTTTCCTCCTCATTACTATAAGGAGGGCGATAGGCGGGAACCTTCATCTTGTTTGTGAGGTTCTGATTAACCAGATTGATAAGGGCAGAGCCGGAAGCTTTTACCTTCTTGGCATCTGCTTGTATCTGTGTCCAGGCGGTCTTGTCATCAAAGACGGCTGAACCAAGTTGTTCATCAAAGCTGCTATCTTCCAAAGCATCAGAACCGAAACGAAGGGAAACATCAGCAACAAGCAAACCTGCTGCTCTCAACGCACTATTGTAACCTATAGGCAAAGCAACCGCATCACCAGCAAAAGAAACAAGGTGAGCACCAATTCTTTCAAGTCCAGAAGGGCTGTAAGAGGCGTTGATGGTTTTCTCCAACTTAGAGTCCATATCTGTCTTACTCCTGATAGTTGGCATCAGAAAGCCCCAAATGCTACCGTCGAAGCCTTGCTTTATGATATACTCCAATGAAGACTTGGGAACCTTACTTTTTCCCAGCTGCCGAAGCATCATCGTCTCAACACGGTTATGGACGAAATCATAAGCAAGGTCACCATGAGGACACCCAGCGGACAGGCGATTGTAGTTCTCTTCGCCCAGCTCCTTCTTGGCAGCGATACGCCAAGCTTCCGTCATGACTTGTAGGTCATGCTTGAAACCCTTGCTTTCAAGTTGCTGTCTAATCATAGACAACAGCTTTTCAGTAGATGCCTTGTTCCAAGGGCCAGTCTCAAGGGCTACCAGCTGGGTAGCGAAAGGACTGGCTGCGTCAATATAGCCGCCCCAACCACTATCAGACCTCTCACGGGTCTCTCGTACCTGGTTCTGGCGTAAAACACGCTGCTGCTGTGAGACAACAGGAGCAATGGTCTCATTATAATATTTCGTGAAGACATACTCCATCTCACGAAAGAGTGGGGTATCTATCTTCTTATCTGTAGGGTTAGCCATAATCTGACAATTTTAAATTCCTAACAAGTGGCGGCGTGCCTGCTCAATAGCGTTATAATAAGAGGTCATCTGCTTGGGAAAATAGCGCGAGAGCCATTCATCCTTGCTGACCTGATCCTTGATAAAGGAAATAGCCATACGACGGGGTATCTCAATAGAAGGCTCTCCTTTGTCACGCCCATTGAACCAGGCAGTAGTCCACCAACGCTCACCGGCATTGTCGGCATAGACTGAAGCAACACGCTTGACATCGTAGTTTTGAACATCAATCTGCATGGTTTCCAACGGGTCTATTAACCCGTCTGAAACCGCGCCGACAGCACTTTTTTTTTATCATCGTCCCACGAAGACACAAAAATATTATGCCGTGAGCCAAGGAAGTTCAAGAAGTCGCCTATCAGCAGACTCTGAACCTTACCGGCCATCAACGAGCTACGGGAACCCAAACCTAATGGATTGGAAAGATTAGGAATGGTCTCGAAGAAATAATTCTTCTCAGCAGACTGCATGAAAATATTCCGTAGTTGGGTCTCGATACGCTCAGAGGTGTGATAGCCACCATTGCGAATTTCATTCATATACTCTGGAAGCCAGCGCATCATCATCTGAAGAATCTCGTTCTGGTCGACATCATAGTCGGTCTTGATGGGGACACCCATGTCCACAAACTGGGGTTCTCCCTTGATACCCAAGATGGAGAGCTGTGTGATATTGCTATACAACATCTTCAGAAAATCGACAGGGTCAATAAGCTGACCGTCGAACTTCACCTCCAAATGAAGAAAATCACCGCTCTTGGCAATCTGCTGACCAGCCTTCACACGGGTAGCATAGCCGCAATAAGCTTCGCTGACATGACCATACTTCACCTCGTACTTGCCGTAGCGGGTGATGATATAGTTCTGGTGAACAGCATCACTGCCTACACCGACAACAGCACCAGTGGCAACAGCAAAAAGGGGCTGAGCATTGGCAAGGAGGTCTATGCCGGAATGATTAAACTTCTGACCAGTGGCAGGATGAACCTGCTCACCATAGCCAAGGCCGATCTCTACGTCATGCTCCTCATCTCCGGGGAATGGCATATAGAATCCAGAAGCGGACTCTAAGAGCATGTCTTTCTTTTCTAAATTCTGATTATTCATAATTACATATGTCTTGTACGTACTACTGCATTATCTTGCTGCTGCTGGGGCATCGGATGAGCGGCAGGGTAGTAGGGCTGCTGCTGCATCATAGGATTGTAACCCTGCTGTGGCATAGCGTAAGCAGGCTGCTGACGCATGGACTTCAACGCCATGTTACCTGTCAGAAGACTGGCAATCTTACCCATCCAGCCGAAAGGCCCCATCATCATATACATAGAAGCCAACAAACCTGCGAGGTTCGTCATGGTAACATTACTGCCAGTGGCATTACCTATCATCTGGGGGATGCTATTAAACATACCTGTAAACTGGCTCGCACCACCATTCATCATGGTCTGCTGTGGATAGTAGCCGGTATTCGGGTCAGCATACATCGGCTGCTGCTGTTGACCACCACCCTGCATAGCACCAGCGGCTCCTGAGATAAGATTTCCGGCAGCATCACGGGCTGCACGGACACCATTACCAACAGAGTCAACAACCTGCCCGGCAGTATCACCCATTTTCTGATAGGCTCCTTCACCCAGGCTGGTATCTACGACACCCTCAACAAGACCCTTATCGACACCATCCTTACCAAGGACGGCTTTCTTCAATCCACCGCCAAGGCCTTTCTTCTCGAATTCCTCACCTAATATATGACCACCGGCGACATCCAAAACACCCTTGCCGGTAACGGCGTGGTAAATACCCCAACCGGTAACAGCGCCGCCAATTCCTATAATCTTTGCTGCCTTTCCGGCAATCTGAATCCCGGCCGGGGATTCCAACAGCTTGGCAAACAAACCAACCATAATATATCCTTTCTTTAAAATGTTATTTACCAAATGGATAGTAATAAGAAATCTTACGGGCATGACAGAAAATGTCTTTATCTGACTCATGCTCCGTACCGCTGATCATTGAGACACGCCAAGCTTGAACAGCCTGATTGTCTTTTACTTCAGTACTGGTCCAATACCAACATTCGCCTGTCACACCATCAGCAGACAATGGAACGGCATTATAAAAACCGTTTCGCTGCTCGTGAAGGCTGCTGATGACACTATTGACCGTACCACGTTGTGTATAGAGCATCTTCATCTCCTTCACAGATGGAACAAACTCGGTCAAACCAAAAGGGTGGGAAGTGGAAACTGCATTAGCCAAAGGACTGCCGTGCATACTTTTCTCATCAAAACTTCCACGTAGAGCATAGGTATTTTCCCTTCCGTCATATTTTGACAAGTCACAACTGGTGCCCTGAATCATACCGCCTATACTGTCACAGAACTGTAAAGGTGGCAACTCGTCAAGACTGACAACGAGATAGTGGTTATTGTCTATCTGCTCTGAGAAGACAATACCGACAGCGGTACTGTCACCATTGGCGAAATAGTCAGCAGAACTGATGACATTGCCACTCTTCAAGAGAATGTGACCGGGATGGATATTAAGGTCGATATGCTCATGCTCATCACATGAGACAAGTGTCACAGACAACATACAAGCCACTGCAACCATCACACACTTATCGCCCAAATGTTTTACAAAACGCTGTATCAAATTAACTGAACTCATATCATCTAAAATTTAATATTATCAAAACTCCCCCACATCACAGCGGAACCGCCATTAGGCAAGGGGACAACATAAGGCTCAAAGCCTCGGATGTCTGTACCTGTGAGACCTCCATACTTACGAAAACCAATGTCAATGTTGTTTTCTGTGATACTGTAACCCTGACCAATATCAGCAGCGGTGGAATCCAAACCAAAGAAAGACGGCAATGCCGTACTTGCTGTGACAAGAAAAACACAAGAGAAAGCGAGACGCATCACCTTCATGCGAACCTCCGGCTCACCATCTATGATGTCTGAATAAACAGACAAGGCACCGACAATACATACGACTGCCGCAATAGCATAGCATACTGCTCTGACATAGAAAAGGTAACTCGCAACACCCTGTGCGGCAAAACCAAGGGGGTCGGCTGTTAAAAGGAGATACGTCATAACGATAATACTTTAAGTTAAACAATTATATTATAGGGGAGCCTTGAAACCAAGGGCAACACCCGTTCTGAACAAATCCTCACCACGGATTACTATGTCACTCTTGACCTGAAAGAAAAACTCCCAGCCGCGACGCAAAGCATAACTGTGCTCATAGCCTACGGTGGCACCACCGATGAACCTATGGGTGTCAGAGCCGCCCATCAAGCCGAAACGGAAATTGCCATGACCGTTACGGTGTCTGACAATACAGGGCTTGTAGGCTATTCCCAACAGCCAGGCACGGTAGTTGTTCCAGAAACTCTGTTTCGTAATGTGTCCTGCCTCCGGGTCTTCATCATACTTGATGTAGCCGTTGACAAAATACTCCCAGGAATTGTGATACTTGGTCTCGTGATCGTAGCCTAACGTGACATCAAAGCCGCGCTCATAGAGAGCAGCGACAGAAAACTGCAGATGATTGACATTACTGCCGGACTGTGCCTGTGCCTGCTGACAGCCAAAAGCCATCATCACCATGAAAAGCAGAGCTATCATGGCATTGCCAGCGGCACGGAAAATAGATAAATGTCTCATAACTATACTGATTAAATTTAAAATTACTCTTCTTTCAGAAGCAACGAGCTGAACGAGTCAGCAGCAAGGATGTCCTCGTAGTCCAACTGCATATAGATAGTGCGACCGCTGATTTGTCTCTCACTCAACTCCAAGGTGAGCACCTTGTCATTGGGAAAGGTCATCTTCTTTAAGACGATGACATTACGATAGCCATGCTGGAAATGCTGGCTCTTATCGAGTACCAGGACAGGCTTCAGCTCGACACTCTGGACGTTGGTAGCCTTGGACTGTTTTTTGTCATCGAGCTTCACACGCAGCTCATCGATGTTAAACCTGAGATTGGTCCTGTTCTCAACACTGAAATCAATGAAGAAATACTCACCAACGCTATAGACATTGTTCAGGCGCATCGTCATACGGTGCTTATTGACCTTGGTGTTGCGGTACTTAGCAGGGGAGTTCCAGATACGACGGGCATAGCGAACCATATCCTCAGTGCTCATAGAGACAGCAGGATTATGGAAGGCATTACGCTCGGAAGGCTCCACCTCCTTATCCGTGACAGCTTCCTCCAAACGGGAGGTATAGACCAACGCGTACTGTGTACGGAAACGTTCGGTGACAACAGTAACAATAGCAATGACATCGCCGTCGATATGCCCACCCTCCTTGGGCTTCAGACGGATGACATTCTCAATAGGCTTATCACCAGCAACCTTATCGGTGCTGATATCCACCAGACGGATAGGCTCTGGAGCAGTGATGACAGTGGTGACATTCTCATTGACAGTCAGCTGCTCCATCTCATTGTAGGTCTGCTGGGCGTAAGAGGCTCCAGCGACCAAAGCGCAACATACAAAGGCGCACAGTCTTTGATAAAATCTGATACTCATATCTCAAAATATTTAAATCCTTATTTACGTATTACTTGACATACATATTTCTACTGACCCAAGGCATTTCCATAACTCCTGAGTGACGGACGGCTGCCAGAGGTGGTTCCATTACCTGTACCCCTCAGATTCCGAACGGCAGATGGAGTCTGGAAGCCGACGTTTCTGTCATTATCAGCAGAAAAACGCCCCTGAGTGACATTCTTACGACCATCGGCACCACGCTTCTGCGCACTGTTGACCAGATAGACCTGAGTGCCATACTTGATCTTAGCCTTATTCTTACGAATATTCTTACTGAGCGCATTAGCGACACGCTGATAGCCGTTCTGTGCGGCATTACTGACCCACGAGGTGAAGCTGGTACTGGTGGACATACCATCGGTGACATTCATATTGCTCTGCAGAGCCTGGCCACCGACATCCTTGGCAGTCTCACGGAAACTGCTCTCAGGAACATAAAGACCTTCCAAGCCGTCAAGGTCGTAGATAGCCAGAGAGACTTTCTCCAGCTGGTCGTCAATCATCACGCTCTCTACCTTTCCCTTGACACGCTGGCTTCCAAAA
Organism: uncultured Prevotella sp.; assembly: GCA_945834405.1. Lineage (GTDB taxonomy): Bacteria > Bacteroidota > Bacteroidia > Bacteroidales > Bacteroidaceae > Prevotella. The sequence goes on from CAMAHD010000001.1 coordinate 57,838, forward strand.
CCGGACATGATACAATAGAGATAGGTGTTTTTCTTCAACACAACATCGTTAATCTCTATGTCATCCAGCAGACGAAGACGTACACGGCTGCCATCAACGGCTTTCACGTCCTCATCGACGATAGCCTTAATCATGTTACTCTCCTTCTCATTGACACTGAGGGTATTGAAGAAATCACTACCTTCACGAACTTTCTTCACCACAGAGACAGCTTCATCATCTTCGTCAAGGGCATTGACGGGTTTATTTTTCTTTGTGGTGACACTGGCATTGATACCAGCAACAGCATCATTGATGCTGTCCTGACGGTTAACCTGAGCATCAGCACGACGCTCGGCATCGGCAACAATATCACCAGCCTTATCACGAACCTGAGAAAGAGCCTGCTCAACCTCGTCAAGACGATGGTTGCGACGTAAGGCATCAATCTTAGCACGTTCCTCATCAGAGATGTCCTTTACGAAATCGGCTCCTGCCTGGTCACGGGCATCACCAGCCTGCTGCTGGAGCTTCTGACGCATCTCCAGATAACGGTCACGGTCTGCCTTACTCTTGGCATTCTTGGCAAGTTCCTCCAAGTCCTTCTCGGTATAGTTACTCTCGAAGTCCTCTTTCTTCTTCACGCTGTCAATATCATTCTCAATATTCTCCATGGCACTGAGGTCACGAATATTACCGAAAGTCTTCTCGACATTCTCACGCTTGCCGCCAAGACCCTCCTTGACATTAGCAGTAGGAAGCTCGGCATTCAGATACTCGGTGGTCTGTAAGTCACTCTGCACCTCGTCGGGAATCTCGGTATGGAATATATCAATAATGAGATACCCTAAACCCAGAAGCGGAAAATACAGAATAGCAGGAAGAATATACTTCGGCTGCTTGAAGTTAATTTTCATTTGCGACGTCATAATCTACAGGGGTTAGGGGTTTCACATTCTTGTTCTCTTTACGCTGCTGTAAGGCTTGGTCAACACGCTCCACAGCAATAGCCTTGCGCTCAGGACGGTTCACGACACGGGCGATGCGGATGACATTGAGGATAAACAGCAGAATGACAAAGCCGAAGGCAAGACCAAGGAACAGCTTCTTATTGCTGCTGCCCCAGGACTGGAGGTAACCGGCGAGCTTCTTGATACCTAAGACCTCGGCGAACTTCTCACCGGCAGTAACCTGCTCCTTATAGGTCTCACGATACTTGGGATCGTTCTTGTCGGGCATCTCGACAGGCTTGAATAGTTTCTTCCAACTCATAACAGATAAACTTTAAAAATCATTCTTCTTACGCTGCTCCAAATCCTTGTTAAGCAGGGTACGCCAGTTGGTAATCAACAGTCCATGAGGATTATTGTCTGTACGGGGGACACGCTTTAGCTGACCAGCCGTAACCAACTGTCGCATCAAAATATTCGTGCGGCGCTCAATGCGCTGACGACCGTAGTACGTGAACGTCATCTTCTCCTTATCGAAGTTGATGGAGTCACAAAAGATAGAGAAGACAGCACTCGTACCCATGATATTCTGGTAGAAGCCTTTCTCTTTCAAAGCATTATACTGAGCCAAGCCGGTCTCATCAACCAGGTACATGGCCTTGTCCATCGTATATTTGATATACTTGTCATCAGGGGCAAGGGTGAAGAAAAGATGATGGAAGGTCTCTACATGACTCTTGGCTTCGACATCCAGCGTCTCTTCCATCGTACTGCGCTGCACAAGGATGGGGACGGTACCATCCAACACATAGACCTTCTTATGGGCATCGTCAACCATGCCCTTGGCCATAAAGAACGTACCCAAGCAGATAATGACACAAGCTCCGATGACCATCATAGAGACAATCATCACGAGCTTAATCTTATTTTCCAAATTCTTGATTACTGACATAATATATACAGATTATAAATTATACTTACTTAATCATGCTGGAAGCACCAGCCTTGGCACCCTGCGCCACACCCTCACCGAAGTTACGAGCAGCAAACGAGGTATCACCTTCAGGAATCATCCATGCGGCAAGGTCTGGAACGAGGTTCAGACACTTCAAAGCAACGACGGCAGCCACAAGGAGATAACCGGCAGTAAGGAAGATATCCTTTACATAGGATAAATAACTGCTCTCTCCATCGGCGACAATCTGAGAAATCTGGTCTATCTGGATGCTGATGACGATGTCAAACAACAGCAGGACATAGAAACCGACGAAGTAGAGCATCGCACCATAGAAATGCACAGTAAGATAGCGCGTGAGCCATTTCGCCCAGGCTCCCTCCCATTTCGGCAAGAGACTGAAAGCCCATTGAATTGGTCCGAAAATGGTCAGCATTCCCAACATAATCTGCTGGATGAAGATAGTAGCCCACCAACCAATACGATAGATGACAAGGGACAGAAACAATACAATCTTGTCAAATAACACCATCGTACCGGCTAAAGCTGCCTGTTTGGTCTGCTTCTCGGAAGACTGCTGTGCCTCAGTGACAGACTTCGGATCCTGTACATCACCGGCTGCCTCCGCTGTAGAGGATGAGTGAATCATCTTATTGGTGGAACCTGAGGAGGACTCTACCTTCAACTGTAAAGAGTCTCGCTGTGCCAACAGCGGGGTCAGCTCACGGTATTTCTCTTCGACCTGCAAAGCTTCTATCTCATAGAGGTCATGGGTGTAGGAGCCGATACAGTTGGGAATATAGGCAAGCATGTCCAACACACCACCATCAAAGACATAACCATCGGAAACCATACCGCGCATACCGGCAATGGGATTGCCATACCAGAACATCATCACAGTGGCGATGCCTAACGCACGGAGTATCTTCAGCACATCAAACGGCTCACCCTTGACCATCATCTTATAAGCCATGCCAGCTGCCATAATCAGAGCAAACAAAGCACCCAGACACATGCAGACCTGCATGATCATCCAAAAAGGACCGTCATCACCAATAAAGGTGGCATCGGTCAGAAACTCATTGGTGGCGAAGATCACATCATCAATTTCTTCCTCGAAAAGCTCCACACCGACACCTGTACTGGACATTTCTCCCAAGGCATCCATCAGGTCACTGGCATAGGTGACGACGGTGCAGGAGAGGAACACTACAAGCGTCAGAAGGATTCGTCTAAACTGTCTCATATCTTTTAATATTTATTTTTTTACTAATGTCCTGTTCCTGTGCCGGAACCTATATCAATGCCGGTGGCTCCATTGGTTCCGCTACCGGTCTTCTTTCCTGCCCACGCAAGCTTCCAACGACCATAGCTGTCAGAAATCATCGCCCTGTTCTTAGTGAACTTCATACCCTGACCCTCATTATTGCGGATTTGACGGGCTGCCCACCACTTGGCCTTACACTGGTTCAGGGTGGTATTATAGGTACATAAGTCCTTATACAGCAGAAGATAGACAGCCTTACGCTGACTATTCGGCATATAGGCCTTATGAGCATTCTCCAAACTTTCCTGAACAAGATTATAAAGCTGTGTCCAGGCGGTCTTGTCATCAGCAGTGCCGCCATAATAGACAATGTCCTGGATGCTTTTCTTGAAAGTAGCCTGCTGATGCTCAATCTTCTCTTTCTCCACAAGCCACTCGACATCCACCTCACGGTCAGCCATATTCAATGCTTCTATCTCAGCGCGTTTCTCCAAGGAGTCTTTCATCTGAAGGGAGTAAGCCTCCTGCTTCAAAACCTGCGCATAGGTGAGAGAACGGCTGGCAAGCTTGTTGTTGGCAGGATTATTAGCCATTCCACGATAGTTTTTATGAGTGAGATTGTAATACTGGTCAGCAATGACGCCTCCGGCACCAAGGGTGCCTGAACCAATCTCGGCCTTCATGAACTGGTTCATGACAACCTCGTCATGGTTATATGTCATCTGAGCATAGCCTGTCATCGCCAGGATGACAGCGGCAGCCAGAAGATATTGTCGTTTCCTATTCATAACCATTCTATTTAAAATCCCTTACACCTGTCTCTGACACCTGACGGGAGAAAAACTCGAAATCGGCGAAGTCGCTCATCGTGACATTCTCCAGACCTTTCTCCTTCACGGCGGCAAGCAGCATCGTGAAACGAAGGATATACTCATCGGGCAGCTGGATTCCGATGCCTCTTAACGCACACTCCCAGAGTTGTTCGTCACGAGTCAGCTTGATTCTGTTACTCTCATTCATTGTATATCATATTTTATATTTCGACATTCTTTAACTTCCCATACGTCGCCCGCCGCCAACGCTCCAAGGCATTACGGGCATGCTCCCCGACACTCATCTTCGGTTTGAGGATACCTTTCGTCCAGTAGCCTGTGCGAAGATGGATATACCTCCACAGCAGGAAATGACCGTGGTCAACAATACGCCTGAGGTCAGTAATCTGCTGATCAAGACCCTGAATGGTCATCAGCAGCCCTTCCGTACTACAAGCTAACGCACCGGTGGCATAGCCAACAAGGGTCATAAAACTCTTGTAGATATCCTCGGACTTATCACCAATCTGATAGACCATATCACGGCCAATGCAGAAAATGATGGTGTCCTGGGGGTCAATGACCGTACCCTGGTTATACAGTGCCTTGGCATCACGCCACCATTCGGTGGCACCGCTGATACTGCTGATGTCCTTGACACCGCTGAGGATATCAGCGGCGTCCTGAACCTGCCCCTGCTGCTTCATAATGATGCAGGCACGGTAACGCTCCAGCAAATCCTTGATGCTGACAATCTTATTGCGGATGTCATCAGTGGTATTGTAGATATTGATAGCGACACTGAGACTGTTATAGACAATATCCAGTATCTCAAAACAACGGGTGTATTTGTCTAAATGGTCGTTGACATCCTTATAGTCCAAGACTTTTTTCTTGGAATTGTCATGAAGCTCCTGGTTAACTTTTTCCAACGCTGCCCGCTGCTGGATGGGACCGCGAATCTTCTTGTGATCTTTAATCATAGCCTCCAGCGTACCATAGTCCATACGCTGTGCATGGCAGACTCTCGGAGAGGCCGCCAGCAACAGAAGCAATATGTACAAAACCTTACTTTTCATCGGACGCTATATCATTAACGGTGATTTCTTTCGGACGGACAGCAGCAGCATTGTTCCTGGACTTATTTAATTCGGCAGATCTTGGGGCTAAGCTGTGGTTTTCCTTATGCAAGGCATCCAGACTGCTCTGTCTCCAACGGCGATAGGACTCATTAGCCATAGCACCACGCACTCCCTGACGATAGGCATCGACAAAGGGAACAACAAGGTAATCCAAGATGCTCTCACTATGACGGAGGTAACGCTCCAGCAAAACAAGCTCGGCATGGATGCGGACAAGACGCATATCGACCTCACGGGCAATACGCAGACGGTCGGACATCCATAACAGATGATAGGTTCCGTTATCTTCCTCTATCTGCTCGTTATTACTGTACTGGTAGCGAAGCTCCACAGAACAGCCGGGGTGCTCGGCCATAATCTCCTGCTGACGCTGGTTGACCTGCTTGCTACGCTCGCTCTCGGACATGTCATTGGAAAACTGCATGTTATCCACCATATCGGAAGTGGAATAGTTGGCATCGAGCGACCAGGAAATACGTAGGATGCTACGGTGGGTTCTAAGGGTGAAGAATAGACAGTCTTTCCATGTCTCGGTACGGACATTGATGACATTACCACGGAAAACGACATTCACACCCATGCTCTCAATCTTTCCGTTGCGAACCCATGTCAGATTCTCCCAATGACCGTCATCAACCCATGTAACACCGTAGTTGACTTCACACTCCTTCATAATGGCAGGCATACGATAGCAGCCATCACCTTCTCCGGCATAATCGCCATAAGCGGTATTATAGGCGTTCTGGGCTGCCAAACGGGCATCCTCCCATTTCTTTTTCTCGGCCTCCTTGGCAGAGATCTTATCTTTAATGTCGTTATACTCAGAACGGTAACTCTGGGCAACATCATAGTCGGGAGTCTCGGCAATAAGCTTCAGAAGCTCAGACTGACGGGCTTTCAAGGTATTGATCTCGGTATTCAGGGCGGAAATTTTCTCATTACACTCCTGAATCCTATTCTTATACTCCTGCAAACTGCTGCCATCATTGCTGGCAGTGGTGGCCATAGCTTCCTCCTTATAGGCATCAGGCTTAGGCCCTTCATCGTCATAGATATGACGATTAACCTTCCACTCGGTGGCTCCCTCGGCAAGCTTGGCACCGTTGTCACAGTTCAGCCAGAACTCAACGGCAGTACAGCCTTTCATACGCTGCTCGTCAGAAGCCTGATAGTAAACCTTGCTGTCCTTGCCGATGCGATACTGATGAAGAGGAGCGTCGGAATTATTCTGAGCCATGTCCTCGGCCTCTATCTCCATCCTTTTGCTTTCCATATGCTGGGCAAAAGCAGCCTCGGTCATGGTATATGTGTCTAACGTCTCTTCATAGACGGTCTCACCTCCGTTCCAGGAGCGATAGACATAGACATTATACGAGAATGACCAGCCGACAACATTGTCCTTGCTGCCTTGATAGATATAGTAGCTCTGACGATAATAATATATATAATAGGTGTACCAGCTCTGCTCGCTGTTGAGCTGGTCACAACGTGCCTGACTCCAGCCACAGGCAGCAGCACAGGCAGCCTTGGCAGCATTCTCGACATTTTGGTCGGGATGGTAGTTGGGATCATTGGTATTGATACGATACCATCCATCCGTACCATTGACGATAGCATTATTACCGGCTTCAGTACTGTTGTCACAGGGATGCCACTCTGCCAGCAAATCCCTGCCACTCTCATGCCAGTAAATATACCAACGCTGCTTAAAGTAGCTGCCAGTAAGGGCATGGAGATAGTCAGAGATATAGTTGCTGATATTATACTCATCGAACTTGAACAGCTTCGTGACACCATTGCTGTCAGTAGTCTCGATGATATTCATCAGGGCATCCTGAATCTCAACGGCACTGTTCAGACCCTCAAAGGTATTCTTATACTCCTTGCCAAGCTGCAGAATCTCCTTGGGCTTCGTATGGAAGATATTGCCGGACTTGCTGGCCTGCACCCACAGGGAGTCCAGCAGGGTGCCTCCGGCAGAGGCTACAGCACCGCCGACGGTCATCAGATTGGTGAAGTCCTCTTCCAAATCATCCCATGTCAGACCGCCGACATTGCTGACACCGTCCCACATGCCTTTCCAGTCAACACCACCGAAACGGGAGAGGTCGAAGATTTCCTTCAAATCATCGACAATGACCAGGAAATGCAAATCGCTGAAAGACAGCTTGCCGTTGGAACAGACAGTCTGGAAAATCATACACAACTGCTTGACTTCCTCGGTGGTCTTGAAAAGATAAGGACCCCAATAAATGGCTTTATCGGGATGCTTAATCATCATGCTGGCGACATTGAAAATCTTCGGCATGATGCGCTGGGCAACCATCATCCTGATGTGTTTATAATACCAGTTTTCTTCAGAACCGAAAGACAGTTCATTCTTCAGAGCCCGATGGTCAAGGTATTTCGAGGCGAAGATACCGGCAGAAGCCAGCTCAGCGGCTCCATAGTGGTCGAGAATCTTGCCCCACTGGGTCTTGGTCATATCTTCCTGAGCCAGCTCAATATCCAAAGCAGCCGTCATCTCATTGGTGGTCTTGACATCCCAGTTGAGACTGTACGACTGAGCACTGACAAAGGTTTTTGCCAGCAGCAGCATCAGTAATATGACAACAGTACGTCTCATGGGATATTCAGTATTTTAGTATTACAATATTTCTTTATATATTTAGTTCTTTATATTCATATTTAACTATAGCTTGCCTTTCGGAGGCAAGTTGAGAACCTTGCCTTCCTGGTTGACCTTCATGGCAAAATCAAGGGTTTTCTTGATACCACTGCGCTTGTAGTCGCGGACAAAGGCCTCGATAGCCTGCTGGTGACCACATTTCAACTCTCTCTTATAGAGCTTCAGGGCTTCCTTCTCTGCCTTCTCAGTGGTATAGCTCATATAACACTCAATAGGCTCCTCAATGCCATAGACATCACTGACAGTGGCATTGCCGGCACGCTTGATGAACACTTCCTTGAAAGGCGAGCGACCATCCTTGTTGTCCAGACAGTTAATCGTGAAAATCTTCTTACACTCAATGTCTGTCAATGCCAGCGTGGTACGGATCTCATCGAACTTCTCCTTGAACTTAGACTGGTCAAGGAGCATGAAGACATCGGAATTATTGATAATGGCTTCCTTGACGATAGGGGAAGAGGTAATATCCTGTATCTCCTGCGTGACAACACCGACCATAGCCCAATGCTTACGGGCGGTCTTATAGAGATACTTGATATACTCGGCCATGACAGGGGTGGCGATGGCTTTCCATGCTTCCTCAATGACCAGACACTTACGTCCTTTCTTGATTCGCATCTTCTGAGTGAACACGTCCATGATGATGAGCACAATGATAGGGAACAACACAGGGTCATCCTTGACCTTGTCAATCTCGAAGACAATGAACTGCTCATCGAACAGAGAACCGTCCATGTCATTATTAAGGGTGTACTCCAGCTCTCCACCTCTATAGAATGGTGAGAGGATAGCACGGAAATTATCAATCTCAAACTTGACCCTATCCTGCTGCATAATCTGGGGAATGCGCTGAATGGCATACTCGTAGAAGGAATTGAAATTCAACTCAGTGACCTTCAAAGACTTCCGCTTCTGCTCCATACGGTCAATCTCTCTGTTTATCTTCTCCAAGAACTTGCCCTCGACAATCTCAGGCGTGAGACGCTGCAACTGGTTAGCGGCAGCGGTCTTCTCTCCATCAGTAGCAGCAGAGTCATCAATGACGGCCTGCAGCTTCTCGGAGATACGCTGGTTACGCTCGTACTTCTGACGGTCTTCCACGGTGACATCGTAAGAGCCGGTGCCGTTGCGGGTCTGCAACTCTTCCTCATACTTCTCATACTCACCATTGGTCTTGCTATCCAAGACAAGGCGGTCGTGAAGCTCCTTACGCTCATCATCGGTATATCCCTTGAAAGGCGTGAAATACTCGCGGTAGTAGTCCACAATGACCTTGTTGATGATAGTATCCTCAATCTTCGTGGGTTCCTGAGCACCCTTGAAAATAAGGAAGATGAGGGACTTCAGGAAGTTTTTCTTCTCACCGAAATTCTGAGTATACTCTACCTCAGTGACCTTGAAGGGATTCATGGAAATAGGATGCTCCTTGGTATAGCTGATATACGTACCGTCAAAATAACCGCAGATACCCTCATAGGAGTCACCGGTATCGACAATAACGACATCGGTATTCTGCTCGTAATACTGCCTGACGACCGTATTCATAAAGAAACTCTTACCACTACCCGAAGGACCGAGGACAAAGAAGTTACTGTTATTGGTATGCTTGATCTTACCCTCCTTACCTGTAATATCGACAGCCAAGGGTACTCCCTGACGGTCGGTATAGTAGCACTTCAAAGGGGTGTCCTCACTCTTACTCTGACGCTCCTTGTACATAAGACAAAGGGCTGCATCACTCAAGGTGAGGAAACGGTCATAGTCGGGCGAGAGACGGTAACAGTTACCGGGGAAAGAGGCCACGAACAACTCTAACTGGTTGTAGGCTCTCTTGGAGATGTGAATGCCGTGACGGGCAAAGATATTCTCCAAATGGTTGGTGACCTTTTGCATGTCCTTATCGGCATCAATGGTCACAATAAGATTGTAATGGGCATAGACGAGTTGCTTGGAGTCCTTGGCAATGATATCCTGCACCTGTTTGATATCCTCGGCAGCAAGGGTGTTGCTGGGGTTAGGCATGGATGAATGACGATTACGCTTCTTCTCCAGCATAGCCAGCTCACGCTTCTGGTTAGGAAGGAACAGAACCTGGTTATAGACCACACAGTCGGTCTCAGGAATATGGTCTATCTCACTCATCAGGTCAACAGGCATGACGCTGTTATTGACAGTCATATCCACGTAGGGACGGAGCAAGCCGGGCAAGCCGACAGAGTCCACATCCAAAAGGCTGTAGACCTTGGTGGTACGGTGACCCATATGGATCTCCTCGGAATCGACCTTGAAATCGGTCATGCTGACAATCTTACTGGTGAAATCCTGAGCAAAGAAACGGTCAGCATACTGACGGCACTCAGAGACATTCAAAAAACGGGCTTCGATACCGCCATCCTTCAGCTGGTCATAGACCTTGCGGACCTTGACGGTGAAATCACGCCACTTCGAGGCATCATAGCTCAAAAGGGAGCTTTTCTTACACTCCTGTGTGATGACGATATAGGTGCTGCCATCGGTGTAGGGGCGACCGTCCATAAAACGGAAATAGCTGTCTGAAAGAAACAGACGGCTCTGGTCGGCATTGGGGTCACGACTGGCAGCAACCTTCTTCATGTCGAAATGCTTGCGGGCGAAGATGTCCTGCTTGTGAAGGGCATAGCCCTCACCAAGGGTCTGGAGAATACTGGTCATCAAAGCAGTGAAAGCATAATAGCTGTCAATGTCTGCAGAGAACTTCTGAACAGGATTCTCCAGACGCATGATAGCACTGAACTCGCCGGTCTTGGTATAGACAATACCTATACCGTCAACATCTTCGATACTGAAGTAGATATCCTTAAAGATATTGGCACGCTTGCCGCCTGTACCCCAGGCATAGACAGCAATAGCCATGCCGATACAGATGAAAACAACCGCCAAAATCACATTAAGTGTAAGCATACTGATACTACATTATAAAATACTGCGCGAACGCGCGAAAATAAAGATTCCTCTGTCAACGACCTTACTGTGAAGACCCTTGCGCTGTTTTACGAATATCAAGACACCGCCGACACCAATGACAACGGTGAGAATGCCAAGGCCGACCAGGAAACCTGCGACGAGGTAGCCTACAATAAACCCACAGACGGCACCGCCAGCGGTACCGGCAGCCCAGTAGATATACCGTCCCTGCAAACCCATCATCTCCAGAGGTCTCTGAAGACCCCTGAAGACGGGGAAATCCTGATAGTCAGTCTTGGCATCCATCAGACAAACGTGTTAGATGTTACTCGCCACCGACGCCGAAGAACAGAGGCAGAGCCTGAGCAGCGGCGATCAGGAAGATACAGGCACCGACGAGCATCATAATGCTCTTCTTGACATCCTGCTCCTCGTTGTTCATCTTGATATACACAGAGATAGCACCAACAACGGCGACAACACCGGCAATGGCATAACAGAGCTTCACAGCCACAGGAACGTACTTGGCAATCTCGGTGGTAACCGTACCAAGGGCGGTAGTACCGGCGGAATAATCACCGGCACCGTTCTGGGCCATGACAACACCAACACACATCAGCAGCATCAGAACACTCGCAAAGCGAGGGGACATCACTGCCTTCTCACAAGTCGAGACAACTGCCTTGCAGATGCTCGAAGCACCCTTCTCGAGGGGCTGAAGAAAAATCTTGTTCATCATGTTAACACTAAAAACTTAAAAAATATCTTACAAAGAAACTTAAAAATGAGAGACACCTCCACTGGCGGGAGTAGAATACACCGTACATCAGCCCCAATTCACATCGAACAGGGCAGGCATCACTATCGTGGCACCAATTAGGAACAGGATGGCACCGAACAGCACCAAGAGGGACTTCACAAAGCCTTCCTCACCGGTGTTGAGCTTGATATAGATGCTGGTGGCAGCATACAACGCGGTCAGGGAGGCGATGGCATACAGGATGCCAACGGTGTACTCCATGACAACCAGCACGAAGACGGAAGCCTCATGCAAAGCATCGGCTCCCCAATCGTAGCGTGTCTCACCACAACGGGCATAGACAGCCTGAACGACGGCAAGCAGCAGCACTGCCAGAAGCAGACGATGAACAATATGTATGTTTCCAATCCTCATAGCATGACACATTATTTAAATTACCTGATTACGCTTGATGCGCGTCTTCTTATTGAGCGGCATCTGCATAGCCAGCAGATAGTTCTCGGTGGTCATCGACTGCTGATAGGAAGGATTGATGGCCTCGCCATTCTGATTGACCTCATGCTCGATGCGGTCTTTCATAGCCTTGAAATCCTCCTTCTGCTTCTCCTCAGGAGTGAGAGGAACCTGCGGTGCTTCCTCATGGACCGGCTCCGACTCATCATCATCCTGGTCAGGCTGCTCATCACCGACACGGTAACCGTTACCGGTATCTACAACATCGGTGGGGGCTTCCTCTTCATCGTCACCACCAGCAGGGGCTTCACTACCACCGGTGTTGAACTCTTCAACGCCATCTTTCTTCTGGCCTTTCTTGCCGTAAAGCTCCAAACCAATCATGACCGGATAATACACGATGTAACATCCTGTCAGAATGATGGCCCAAATTGTGAATACACTCATAACTTTTCTTCGCGTTTTAAAGATTTCTGACGCAAAGGAAACACCTTATAAATGAAGGAGGAAATTTCGGAGGAACTTCCTCTTGATTTAACACATTTACGATTTTTCAAATCTTAAATGGCCTTAATCAAGACAAAAGAGGCGTTTTTTATAAAACATTTTCTGAGCTTGGATGATGGAGAGAAAAACACCGCAACAGACATCCTTTACCAAGGGGAAAAAAGATAATACTAATCCTAAAAAACAATATTATATAGTATATAATGTACACGAATACGCGCGTACAAAATTTAATGGATGAAAATAACAAATACATAGAGTGAATTTTACTCCAACACCACCGGCGGTTTCTGTAAACACATCGGAAGAGTCACAGTATTCTCCACCTTTTTTGCTTTGCAAAGTTATGCAGACCGGGAACCACGGCAAGTACCACCCACAAGGGATATATGCCTGCTGAAATGAGTCGGCAGCCTTCCACAGATTGCAGACAATCTGGGTATTCCGACGAATTTCATGGTCATTCCTTGCCTAACACCTCCCTAAATGGCCTGCATGGGCACAAGCAAACAAAAAAGGCTATACTGCGATCTTTATACCGATGTAACAAGTAATGCCACAACGGGGTGGAAGAAGAATTACTCAACATATTGAGTAATTTCAAAGCTTAAACGAAACGACAACAGTCGAGAAAAAAACAAAAGGCTACCTGCTCCCATTACCCGATATAACGACAACAACGGCGCAACACAAAAACGTCAAAAACAATAAACAAACAATTAAACTCCAAGTCCCGGAAGGGCAACAAACAACATGAGATTTACAACGACAACCAAGCAACTGAGCGACATTCTGGTGAACATGAACCGCGTCATCAACACCAAAAACTGCCTGCCAATCCTTGCAGATGTAGTATTCAACGTAAAGGGTGACACCTTGCTGCTGGTGGCATCGGACGGCGAGATTACTCTGAACACCGCCATCACACTGACAGACTGCGAGGGTGAGGGTAAATTTGCCATCAACGGAAAGGATATCATGGAAGCCGTGAAGAACCTGCCCGACAACCCACTGACATTCTCCACTGAGGATAATAAAGACACCATAGTAAAAATAGATTATTTCTCTGGTTTGTTCACACTGCCCATCGACAATGCAGAGGAATTTCCTACTATGCCGGTACTGACAGAGGGTGATACAAAGGTATTTACCATCAGCGAGGGACTGCTCCAGGAAAATATCGCACGGACAGTATTCGCAACGGCAGACGAGGAGCTGCGCCCCGTTATGAACGGCATCTACTTCGACCTGACAACAGAACATCTGGCTGTGGTGGCATCAGACGGACATACTCTGGTACGTAACAAGATACTCTCTATCATGGCAGAGGACGAACAGCATATCGGCGGCTTCATCCTTCCGAAAAAACCGGCAAACATCTTGAAGAACATCCTCAGAAAGACAGGGGACAACACAGCGGCAATAACCTTCGACGGAAGACAGGCACGTATCGCCACAGAGAACTTTACTATGCAGTGCAGACTGATAGAAGGACGCTATCCGAACTACAACAGCGTTATTCCTCAGAACAACCCGAACATCGTCATGGTTGACCGCACCTCTCTGGTGAACGCTCTGAAGCGCGTGACTCCTTTCTCAAACGATAGCAGCCATCTGGTACGCATTCATGTGGAACAGGGCAAACTGACACTCAGCACAGAGGACTACGATTTCTCTAAGAAGGCATCGGAGCATATGACATGTGACTACAACGGTACACCTATGAGCATCGGAATGAAAGGACCGAAGACCATCGAGATACTGGGTAACATGAGCGCACAGGAGATTGAAATGCAACTGGCAGACCCTTCACGGGCGGCTCTGATAATGCCTGCGGAACAGCCTACGGACATGGAAGTACTCATGCTGCAGATGCCCATGCTGCTGAACGACTGAAAAGAAACGGTGGAAGTCCTATCAAAAGGGTAGGACTTTCGCCGTTCTACGTGACAAATAATTATTATATGTTGGATATTCAAAATTTCAAGGTTATGGATGAACAGAAAATAGAAATGCTGAGACAGGCGATAAATACACACATCAGTATGCTGTATCGGCAGAAGGATATCTATCAAAGAAACGGAAATACAGAGGGGGCGAAAGACTGCCTTGCGGAAATCAGGAAATACCAAACACTAAAATCGGAACTATGATACATGAGCTGGAACTGGAGGAAATCATGCTGATTGTGACTTTCGTATTCACAATAGTGTTTGCATTTGTCATGATACTGGCACTCGATTTTATTGTGAAATAATTCAATTAAATAATAAGGTAACACGGTCATAAAGTAATACGTGTTATAACTAACAAATATATACATATGTCTGAAGATGATAACAGCGCTAAACTGCGAGCTAT
>CAMAHD010000002.1 GCA_945834405.1 uncultured Prevotella sp.
CCGGCAACTTTCGGTTTGTTCTTTTAAAAATTTCATGATAGTAAAGTTAGTAATAAACATTATTATATAATAGACATTCTTATGATGATAAAGCAGTCTCCATGACCAACAGGGGTCAATGTCAAACGGTTTTCAATAATAGATATAAGGATTTGCCAGCTATTTGATTATTTATGATGCAAAGATAGAACTTTTTTCGGCTCATTCTTCACCTAAGTACATATCAAGTAATTAATTCCCTCTCAAAAATATGGTTAACAAATTGGCATTCTGCATATTAACTCATATACTCCGAAATGGTCAAAGTACATTCGTACAGATGATGCATGTACAGGAATAAGGCATAATTCTGACCGGAAAGTAGCAGATGGCCATGTATTTTACTTGCAATAGACACCGCCGCTCCAATCAGCTCTTAACTGAATACAGCAATCAGTTCGCCCCACCAACCCTCATTCTGTTTGATGTATCGCAAAAAACATTCAAAGGAAGAAGGAAAAAATGGCATCCCACTCTTCATTTTCCACTGTTCCTGCATGGAATATGGAAAAAAACGCGTAAATTTGCAATCGAAATACCTATACTACTAACGAAAAACTCTATGAGAACTCTCTTCATCACAATCATAAGTGCCATTGGCATCCTCACTGCCAAAGCCCACACCACTGCGGCTCTCCTCGAACAATTGGACAGCGTACTGACTGCCAGCACTGCCATCGAAGCCAACAAGCTCAAACGGATTGAACTGCTCAAGAGCCTCAGCCACACCGGCAGCACTCCCCTCGTCCGACTTGAAAAAATCAAAGAACTCGCTGATGAGTATTACGTCTACAAGTTTGACTCGGCCATGGTCTATGTAGACAAGGGGCTGGCACTGGCTACAGAGATAGCCCATGTATCCTACATGTCCTATTTCACCATCAAGAAAGCCAAACTGCTGGCCATCGGAGGGCTCTATAGCGAAGCTACCTCGCTGATGGAGTCGCTCGCCACAGACAGTCTCGACCAAGAGACCCGCTTCCAGTACCACGCCGCCTACAGCATCATCTATGCCTACTGGGCCGACTACTGCAATGACCAACTTTACCGGCCACGCTACCGCCAGTTGGCTGACATCCATCTCCAGAAGGCCATCCGGATGATTGACTCTACAATGACCGTATATCACTATTTCATGGGCGAATACTATGTCTATGTGGGTAATGACAGCGAAAAAGCCCGTGACCATTACCTCCAAACCATCAATCAGCTTGACGAGCATTCGCGTATCTATGCCATGGCCTCTTTTGCCCTCGCCAATTACTATTCGGCCCAAGGCGATTCCCGCCAATACGAGGAGTATCTCATCAAGGCCTGCATCAGCGACATCCTCTGCTGCACCAAGGAGAACCTGGCACTGCAGGACCTCGCACTGTACCTGCTCAAACAGGGCAATGAAAACGCCGAACGAGCCCAACGTTATATCCACGCCGCCCTCAGTGATGCCACGTTCTACAACAACCGGCTGCGCATCCTCGAGATCTCCCAAAAACTGCCCATCATCGTCACCACCTACCAACAGGTAGTGACTGAACAGAACAAGATTCTACGCATCGCATTGGGGTGCTGCCTCTTCCTGGGTATGGGCATGATGGTGCTGCTCTATTTTATATTCCGCCAAAACAAACTGCTCTCCAAACGACGCCACGAACTCTATCAGAGCAACAGCCAGCTGACCGAAGCCAACAACCAACTCAACCAAGCCAATGCCCAACTCTACCAAGCCAACGCCCTGCTGCTCGACACCAACAAGCGGCGCGAGGGTCTGGCCAAACTCTATATCGACCTCTGTGCCAAATACATCGACAAACTGGAGCAGTTCCAGGTGATGGTACAACGCAAGATCAAGGCCAAGCAGGTGAATGAGCTACTGAGCTACGCTTCGTCGTCACGAGTGAGCAAAGAGGATGCCGCTACCTTCATGAACCGTTTCGACAAGGCTTTTCTGGACCTCTACCCCTCGTTTATCCAGGAGTTCAACACGCTCTTGAAAGACGAGGAGCAGATTGTCATCCAACGACCGGGGAGCCTCACCACCGAACTCCGCATCTTTGCCCTTATCCGGCTGGGGGTGAAAGAGAGCTCAGAGATTGCCTCCCTGCTCTACTATACGCCACGCACCATCTACAACTACCGGTCGGCATTCAAGAACAAGGCCAAAGACCGCAATGCCTTTGAGGAGCAGGTTTCCACCATCTGCACCGTCATCACCAACAGTTGAGGGGAGAAGCGAATCCTCCGCCTCCTGTCCTCTCCCTATCGTCCTGAGCCGGCACAAACGGTATCTCACCTCGCTGTGCGCACTGATTTTGGCAACAAGGTGCTGAGATGGCCGACCTTTTCATTCTGACACCGCCTGAAAAAGAAAACGCTCCAATCATTTGGCACTTTCGGCTTTTCTTCGTAAATTTGCGCAAAAATTACTGATATGAAGATATTTGCCGTAGGCATGAACTACGCCCAACACAATAAAGAGCTGGATGGAACGTTATATAAACCAGAGACACCTGTCATATTCACCAAAGCAGACTCGGCACTGCTCAAAGACCACAAACCCTTTTTCATTCCAGACTGGTGTGAACAAGTGGACTACGAAACGGAAATTGTTGTGCGCATCTGCCGCTTGGGAAAAGGAATACCCGAACGCTTCGCCCATAGATACTATGATGCAGTGACAGTAGGCATCGACTTCACAGCCCGCGACTGGCAACGGAAGTTCCGCAGCCAAGGTCTTCCCTGGGAGCTGTGCAAGGGGTTCGACGGTTCTGCTGCCATCGGCGAGTGGGTTCCTAAAGAACGGTTCAGGGACATCCAGGCACTGCCTTTCCATCTCGACATCAACGGGAAAACCGTACAGGAGGGCTGCACAGCCGACATGCTGTTCCGCATCGATGAACTGATTGCCTATATCAGCCAGTTCTTTACCTTGAAGACAGGAGACATCTTATATACCGGAACGCCTGTAGGTATCGGTCCCGTACACATTGACGATCATCTGGAGGGATTCATAGAAGACCTCAAAGTGATGGAGTTTAACTGCAAATGAAATGAAGAAAAGACAAATAGTACTATTCGCCTTCCTTTGCTGCGCCCTGCTGAAGACCGGAGCGCAGGAGTTCTTTAATCTGAGTGCTGAGGATATCAGCCTCAACACCCATCTTCCTGTTTTCACACACAGCATACAGTTGGGAGAGCATTTCCAGTACACTGACTATGAAGTCACGATTGAATATCCGGAATTCATGGATATGTCGGAGGCGGATGTTCAGCGGTACCATGAGCTGTGCAACGACAGCCTGCCCGAACTGCCCCGCATCAATACCCAATTGAGCATAGACAGGAAGCAGGGGATTCTCGACATCAGTCTGATGCCATTGGTATGCCGTGACGGCCATTATCAGAAACTGGTAAGCTTCAAATTAGCTGTCGAGGAAAAACCTCGCGCCCGAGTGATGCGTAGCAGCGAAGCAGCAGAACGCTACACTTCGGAATCGGTACTTGCCAAGGGTTCATGGGCCAAAATAAGGGTTCCTGCTTCTGGCGTGTATCAGCTGACGAGCGACGTTGTCAGACAAGCCGGATTCAGCGACATCAACAAGGTCAAGATTTACGGATACGGAGGTGCTCTGCAACCGGAAATACTCAGCGGAGACTATCTGCGAGAGACGGACGACCTGAAACAGGTACCCCAGTGTATTGTCAACGGCAAGCACCTGTTCTACGCCCAAGGTCCGGTAACATGGAGCAATACTGCTACGCGCATCCGCAACCCATACAGTAACTACGGCTACTATTTCATTACCGAGAATGAAGAACAGGTACTGACCGTCGACAGTGCCGCTTTTGTTGGCAGCTTCTATCCTTCAGATGACTTCAGAAATACCATCTATGAAGTGGATGACTATGCCTGGTATGACGGCGGAAGAAATCTGTATGACTCCCGACTGATCAGCGATACGGAAGCATCACAGTACACCCTGCAGGCAGCCAACCCCAGTGAGGGAGGACGTCTGTTCATCATGCTTACTGCCGACACGCCCAGCCCCGCCACCTCCTCAGCAGAAATAACACTGAACGGAGAATCCATCGGCAAGGCTACCGTCAGCAAGCGTGACACTTACGGCAAGGCTAAGGCTACCAAATCGACCCTCAGCTTACCCACACTGACAGACAACAACAAGATTACCATCAAAAAGCTGACGGGCAATAATATGCGTCTGGATTACATGGTATTGCAGACCAATGCCTACGCGCCGGCTCCGTCGCTCTCAACCGCTTCCTTCCCTGCAGCCGAATATGTGTACCGCATCACCAACCAGAACATGCACGGTCATGGACCGGTGGATATGGTCATCATCATTCCTACTACACAGAAACTGAAAGCACAGGCTGAAAGGCTGAAGGCCATACACGAGAAATACGATTCGCTGAGCGTACGTATCGTGCCTGCCGACGAACTGTTTAACGAATTCTCCAGCGGTACGCCCGATGCTACTGCCTACAAGAGATACATGAAGATGCTCTACGACCGTGCCGAGACGGCAGATGACGCTCCCAAATATCTGCTGCTGTTTGGAGATGGCGCATGGGACAACCGCATGCTTACGACGGCATGGCGCAACATGAGTCCGGACGACTATCTGCTATGTTACGAGAGTGAAAACTCATACGATGAAGTGTACTGCTTTGTATCTGACGACTTCTTCTGTATGCTGGATGACCAGGAAGCCATACTCAGCGGAGACGAAATGGGTTCGAACTACCGCGGCAAGGCTGACGTGGCTGTAGGC
Source organism: uncultured Prevotella sp. (assembly GCA_945834405.1). GTDB lineage: Bacteria > Bacteroidota > Bacteroidia > Bacteroidales > Bacteroidaceae > Prevotella. The sequence goes on from CAMAHD010000002.1 coordinate 4,830, forward strand.
CGTTTCCCCGTACGCAACGAGACAGAGGCTAAAATCATGGTGGACAAAGTGGAAACCTATCTGAACAAAAGCATCAACGGAGCCTGGCAGAATACCTTGGTGTTTATGGGCGACGACGGCAACAACAACATCCACATGATTGCTGCTGACGCTGCAGCCAAGATTGTAGAAGAGAAATATCCGTCATACGAAGTACGCCGCATCTTCTGGGATGCCTACACCAGGGAGTCCTCCTCTACGGGTAACCGTTTCCCGGAGGTTGAAAACCTCGTGAAACAGTATATCAAAGAGGGCGCACTCATCATGGACTACAACGGTCATGGAACCACCTACTGCCTTTCACACGAACAGTCTATCTTGCTGTCTTACTTCAAGAACGACAACAGCGGCAAGATGCCTTTGTGGATTACAGCCTCATGCGACGTCATGCCTTTTGACGGACAGGAAGACAATATCGGAGAGGTGGCTGTACTGAATCCCAATGGAGGTGCCATCGCTTTCTATGGTACTACCCGCACCGTACTCTCCACACAAAACAAGCTGATGAACAATGCGTTCATCTCAAGGGTACTGAGCACCGAAAACGGAGGGGTAGGTATCGGAGAGGCTGTGAGAACCACCAAGAATGCACTGGTGGAAGCAGACGGAACGCCTTCTGACCTCACGGTGAACAAACTGCAATATACTCTGTTGGGAGACCCTGCCGTCAAACTTGCCACTCCGCGACTGTCAATGGTGGTTGACTCTATCAACGGAGAGGTTATGACGGCCGGCAATACCATAGAGATGAAAGCCGGCATGGCAGTGAAGGTATCGGGTCACGTAGAGCGGAACGGAGTGGCTGATGACAGCTTCACAGGACTGCTGAACGTCAAAGTAAAAGATGCCATCGAAACCATTACCTGCAAGCTGAACAATACCAGTGACGACGGTGCCAAGACCCCATACGTGTTCCAAGACCGCACCAGCAACATCTTCAAGGGTCAGGACAGCATACGCCAGGGAAAGTTCACCTTTACCTTCGCCGTACCCAAGGACATCAGGTACGAAGACGGTGCCGGACAGATACTGCTTTACGGTACGTCTGAAGACAAGAGTCTGACTGCCCACGGAGACAACGAGAGTGTCATCTTCAAAGGAACAGGCGACTTGAACTGCGACTCTGTGGGTCCGTCCGTCTTCTGCTATCTCAACTCCACCTCGTTCCGCAATGGAGACCAAGTGAATTCCACACCCTACTTCGTAGCAGAGATACGAGATGAGGACGGCATCAATGCCGCAGGAAGCGGTATCGGACATGACATGCGACTGATTATCGATGACGATGTCGCCATGACATACAATCTGAACGACTACTTCATGTATGATTTCGGAACCCACCAGTCTGGACGAGTAGGTTTCAGTCTGCCTGAACTGCCTTTAGGACAGCACAAGGTTTCCTTCCGTGTATGGGACATCCTGAATAACTCTACCTACTCTGAACTGACATTCCGGGTGACAGACGGATTGAGACCCAACGTCTTTGACATACAGTGTACAAAGAACCCAGCTGTCAACAGCACCAGCTTCGTCGTCTCTCACGACCGTATAGGCTCTGAAGTAGACGTGACGCTTGAACTCTTTGACATGTCAGGACGAATACTCTGGGCTAACAGACAACGCATGACTCCTGCTGAAAGTACTCTGACAGTAGACTGGAACCTGACTATTGACGGAGGTCGTACACTGGGCACCGGTGTCTATCTATATCGTGTGCGCCTGACCAGCGACGGCAATACGCGCACCTCCAAAGCCAAGAAATTAATCGTCATAAGCAATAATTAGGGGACTATCTCCGTTTAGAAAGAGACAAGCATAGTTTTAGACTTAAAGATAACAGAACAAAAATCCATACAAATGAAACAATCACTCAGACTCTATGCCTTGATGACTGCCTTGCTCATGGCAGTGGTCAGCAAGGCACAAGACTACAAGTTGCAAGAATACAATCCTGTTGAACACGCGGTCATCTCGCAGATGATTGCTCCCGATGCACGTGCTGCCGGTATGGGTGACGTGGGTGCCGCTACCGACCCCGACGTCAACTCGCAATACTGGAATCCGGCCAAATATCCCTTCTGCATCAGCAGGGCTGGTATAGCTCTCAACTACACTCCTTGGTTGAGACAACTGGTCAATGACATTGACCTGGCATACGTTGCCGGTTATTACCGTATCGGCGACTACAGTGCCATTTCAGGTTCACTCCGTTATTTCTCTCTGGGTGAGGTCATGACGAGTACCAGCGAAGATGCCATGACCGTCAAACCTTACGAGATGTCCATCGATGCTGCCTACTCCCTGATGCTCAGCGAGAAGTTCTCTATCGCAGCGGCTATCCGATGGATTTACTCCGACCTGCGTTACGACTACTCCGAAGAGTCGTCACCAGCCTCTGCTTTCGCTGCTGACTTGGCAATGTATTATAACAACTACATCAATATCGGCAGCCGTGAATGCCAATTGGGTTTGGGTATGAACATCAGCAACATTGGTAGTAAGATCTCATACTACGGCGACGACCGCAGCCAGTTTATTCCTGCCAACATGCGTATAGGTGCCTCGCTGATGGTACCGGTAGACGAGTTCAACCGCTTCTCTATCTGTGCTGATGCCAACAAGCTGCTGGTTCCTACCGTTCCTGCACAGCTGGAAGGCGAGAGTTCTGCTGACTATCAAGACCGTGTGATCCGCGAATACAGTGATGTAGGTTCCATCTCCGGTATCTTCAAGAGTTTCAGTGATGCTCCCGGAGGATTCAAGGAAGAAATGGAGGAGATACAATGGAGTGTGGGTGCCGAATATGTGTACCACGACCAGTTCTCTCTCCGTGCCGGTTATCACCACCAGAGCGAAAGTAAGGGTAACCTGAAATACTTTACCGTGGGAGGTGGATTCCGCATGAATGTCTTTTCACTCGATGTGGGTTATGTTATCTCAACAGCTCAAACCAATCCACTGGACCAGACTCTTCGCTTCACGCTGACATTTGACATGGACGGACTGAAGGATCTGTTCAGACGCTAAACATTCTACACCTTATTATATATATACGGTATGAAAATCAGAGTCGGTTTCGGATTTGATGTTCACAGACTCGTTGAAGGTCGTGAACTATGGATGGGAGGTATACGTCTGGATCATTCCATGGGACTGTTAGGACACAGCGATGCAGACGTGCTGATACATGCTATCTGCGATGCCCTGTTAGGTGCTGCTAATATGCGTGACATCGGTTACCATTTCCCTGACACCTCTGCAGATACATTGAATATCGACAGCAAGATATTGCTGAAGAAAACCATGAAACTGGTTGAGGATAAGGGGTATACCTTAGGCAACATCGACGCAACCATCTGTGCCGAACGTCCAAAGATGAACCCACACATCCCCGACATGAAAGCCTGTCTCGCAGAAATACTGCAGACAGACCCAGACAACATTTCCATCAAGGCTACCACCACTGAGCGTCTGGGGTTCACCGGACGTGAAGAAGGTATCAGTGCCTATGCCACTGTCCTTATAGAAAAAGACTGAAGCCACCAGTCTATAGGTGAGTCCAGTCCTTTCAGGAATGACAAACGATGATGAAAGAATAACTCAGGGTCTGGATTCGCCTTCTACATATTCCTCCATGAAGATATGTTCTCCGTCAAAAACGACGTAAGTAAACTGGGAAATCCAATCGCCCAAGATCATCATTCGGGCTTTTTTGGTCAGCTGTAAATCAAGTTCTATATGACGATGGCCATAGATGAAATAATCTACGTTGCTGTGTGTCTGGATATACTGCTTGGTAAAGAGCACCAAAGGCTCCTTTCGTTCGCCCATATAAGGAGGCTCCTGACCGTCCTTGCGCTTCAGACGGCTGTGCTTAGCCCATGTCAAGCCAAACCACATTCCCCAACGAGGATGTAAGGAGGAGAAAAGACGCTGGCAAGTATGGTTGCGGAAGATACGGCGTATTATCTTGAACTTTTTGTCGGGGTCGCCTAATCCGTCGCCATGATCCAGGAAAAACACTTTGCCGTAAATCTCTGTGGTCAAAGGCTTGCGATGGAGTATGACACCACACTCCTTTTCGAGATAGTCGTATGCCCAGATATCATGATTACCAATAAAGAAATGCACCTCCACACCTTCGTCTGTCAGTTCGGACAATTTTCCCAAGAAACGGGAATATCCCTTGGGCACTACATATTTGTATTCGTACCAAAAGTCGAACATATCTCCCAAGAGGTATACAGCAGCAGCTTTCTCTTTGATACTATCCAGAAAACGTACCAAACGGCGTTCGTGCATACGGCTATGGTCTATCGCCAATGAACCGAGATGGGCATCAGAAAGAAAATAAACATTCTTCATATATTCTGTCCTCCTCGGTTATTCCAATCCCAGCTCCACACGTGCCTCCTCTGTCATCATACTCTGATCCCAAGTGGGTTCCATCACGAAGTTGACATTGGTGTTCATCACTCCTTCGATGGAGTCTACTTTCTGGCGAACATCCTCCAGGATGAAGTCGGCTGCCGGACAGGTGGGCGAAGTGAAAGTCATGTCAAGCTCCACATCCCCATTATCATGCACGTCCACTTTATAGATCAATCCCAAATCGTAGATGTTGACAGGTATCTCCGGGTCATACACTGTTCTCAGCACATCTACTATACGTTCTTCTATCCTTGTCTTTTCTTCTGCTGTCATATATTGGATTCTTCTTTTTCTGCAAAGTTACGGATATTCAGCCGAAACGCCAAACATTATCCCGTTTTTTTACACCTACTCTACAGACAGAAGCCATTGCCTGTCAGTTCAAGCGCAAACTCAGGCCGACATTCAAGCCGAAAGTACAGGGCTTGTCATGATAGATATTCTGTATGTTGCTGTGATTGTCAAGATATCGTCTGACATGGGGTTCGACAAACACACCCACATCCTTGCCCAACTGATAACTGATGCCCGCAGCTGCCTGATACATCCACTGGAGACGAGATTCGTCGATACTGGAGGTCGAAACGGTCTGTGCTGCTCCCAAAACACTTTCAGACGTACGTTGGTTGCCGCTGACCAACTGATCTGCCTCTACACCGGCAGACAGATAAACCTGCAGACGGGAATGTTGCCATAAGGTATAGGCCAGCGAAACAGGGACACCTACATAATGCAGTTTCTGCACCCCACTGCCACTTATATTGTCAGAAGAGTAAGAGAAAGAAGAACGGAGATAACTGTAGTTTACTCCTGCTGAAACATGCCAACGCTTGGATAAAGCATATTTGAACTGAACACCTATGACTATGGGCAAATCATGATGATAGGCAATATTTTCTGTAACGGGTTTGCCTAACAATAACGGACTACCCTGCGGCACGGTAAGGGCATCACTGTAAGGATGAGTACCTGCTTCTTGACTGTAATTGCTCACTCCCACAGCATTACCCAAATAGGCACTGGCCAACAAGCGTGGCGCTTTGATGGAATGATAAAGGTCCTGTTCTGCGGTGTGTTTCTTCACGCGACTGTTCTTTGGCATATCGAAAGATGCATCAGACTTGTTGTGAGAAGGGCTGGAGTCGCTTACAGAAGGGTTGGACTTTTGGCGAGAAGTACTCGGAATATCAGGCATCTCGTGCGGAACTTCATCTTGAGGCGTAATAACAGAAGGGGATGTCTCTGCTACAGCTGCCGGAATATCGGGAGCAGACGATTCATGATGACTCTCTTCTGATTGGACAGATGCATTCGCAAACACTTCTGCAGGCTCTGGAGCTGACTTGGAAGAAAATTCCCCAGCCTGCTCCTTGGCTTGGTGAGATACGACAGTCTGTGAGAGTTCGGATTTCGCAGAACCAGCCTCTTCGATACGTAGCCACCAACCACCAATGCCAATCACTATCAATGCGACAGCAGCGGCAACCGACCATCTTCTCAGCTTAGTCCAATGGTATACCGGGAGAACTTTTTCCTTACGTTCACACAGAGCGTCGTCTAACGCTGTCCAATCCAGTTCCGGGGCGGTCTTTTCCAATCCGTCCATCATCTGTCTGAGCTGTTTGTTCCATTCATTCTCTGTCATACTCGTTTTCTCTTGTTAAGTTCTTTCGCCAACATACGTTTGGCACGATGCAACTGCGATGCTGACGAGTCGGGCTTGATACCCAATATCTCGGCTATTTCATGATGGTTTTTACCTTCAAGGACAAAGAGATTGAACACCATACGATAACCATCGGGCAAGGCACGTATCGCCTCGTGTATTATCTCTGGGGTAAATGTGTTCAACTGCGGTTCTTCCTCTGCCACATCGGGCAGTGTTTGGTTGGCAAAGAGTTCTTCCTCTCTGCGTTTCTGCCGGATAAAGGAAATAGAGCGATTGACCACGATACGCGTTGCCCATGCCTTGAATGAGCCTTTGCCCCGATATGTAAAACTGTCGATATGGGAAATGATGCTCAGCATGGCATCCTGCATCACGTCCTTCACGTCATCATCATCAGACACATAACGGGAACAGACCGCAGTAAGCTGTCCTCCATAATGGGCATAGAACAGCCTGACCGCCCGGTTGTCACCCTGACGAATCGCCTCTGCTATCTTCTTCTCTATATCTGTACCCATTGTGCTATGACTTGTACCTATTATATAAACGCGCGCGTAAAAGAAACTTGCACGGAAAAAGCAAAAAAAAGCAGGAGGTGAAGTATTTTATCACTTCATCTCCTGCTTGTGTGGTTGTTGCTCAAAGAAGAGCCGACGGATTTACTTTCCGTGATGCTCGTCTGATACTGTCAACTTCTTGCGGCCCTTGGCACGACGAGAAGCCAGTACTCGACGTCCGTTTTTAGTAGCCATTCTCTCACGGAAGCCGTGCTTATTCACTCTTCTTCTGTTGTGCGGCTGAAATGTTCTTTTCATCTTATTTTATCTTTTTACGTTATAATTTCACGCTTTTGGGTTGCAAAAGTACACATTTATTTCCAAACAACCAAAAGTTATACTATTTTTAGTGCATTCTTTTATGTTTTTTTCAAAAAAAAGCGTAACTTTGCACCCGATTACGGAGATTTTCACATAAAATCAACATAAAAAGTATATGATTAATTCACAAGACATTAAGAAAGGAACTGCAATCCGCATGGATGGCGGCATTTGGGTATGTATCGATTTCCAGCACCGCAAGCCCGGTAAGGGAAACACGGTTATGAACACCAAACTGAAGAACGTAACTGACGGACGTGTGCTTGACCGCACCTTCCAGGTTGGCTTCAAACTGGAGGATGTGATCATTGAGCGTCGCCCCTATCAGTATCTTTATGAAGACCCCACAGGCCGCATCTTCATGAACCAGGAAACCTTCGAGCAGATTCCCATTGCCAACGACCTCGTTATCGGTCATGAGTACATGAAGGAGAGCGACATCGTAGAAGTGGTTACAGACACCACCGATGGCACTATCCTCTATGCAGAAATGCCGGTGAAGACCACCCTGCGCGTAACCCACAGCGAACCCGGCGTGAAAGGCGACACCGCAACAAACGCTACCAAGCCCGCTACTCTGGAGACGGGTGTAGAGATTCGCGTACCCCTCTTTATCAACGAGGGCGACCTGATTCAGGTTGACACCCGCGACGGCAGCTATCTGCAGCGCATGAAGGAGTAATAACACCTTAGATTCATTACCCGTGAAATATTCAGTCATTGTTCCTGTATTCAATCGTCCTGACGAAGTGGACGAACTTCTGGAAAGCCTTTGCCACCAGAGCATCAAGGATTTTGAGGTCATTATCGTTGAAGATGGTTCCGTAACGACCTGCGAGGACATCTGCAAAAAATACGAGGAACAACTGGACTTAAAATACTTCATGAAGAAAAACTCTGGGCCCGGCATGAGCCGTAACTACGGAGCAGAAAGGGCCCAGGGTGATTATTTACTGATACTTGACTCGGACGTAGTAGTGCCTGAAGGTTATCTGCAGGCCATAGAAACAGAACTGCAACGCAAACCGGCTGATGCTTTCGGAGGTCCCGACAGGGCACACGAATCATTTACTGATACCCAGAAGGCCATCAGCTATTCCATGACCAGTTTTTTCACCACTGGAGGCATCCGAGGAGGCAAGAAGAAACTCGACAAATTCTATCCTCGCTCATTCAACATGGGTATACGGCGTGATGTATACCGACAACTGGGAGGCTTCTCCAAAATGCGGTTCGGCGAGGATATCGATTTTTCCATCCGCATCTTTAAGGCAGGCTGTCACTGCCGACTGTTCCCCGAAGCATGGGTATGGCATAAGAGACGCACAGACATGCGCAAGTTTTTCAGACAGGTTTTCAATAGCGGCATCGCGCGTATCAATCTGTACAAGAAATACCCTGAGTCGCTCAAACTGGTTCACCTGTTGCCAATGGTATTCACGGTAGGTATATGCCTGCTCTTTCTCACTGCTTGCTTCGGACGCATCATGATGGTGTATGGCAATCCCGATGACTTCTACGGCTGGTATACCCTGGTGGTTTCGGCACTTTCGCCCATCATTCTGTACTCGCTGCTCATCATGGTAGACTCTGCCTTTCAGAACAAAAGCATCCACATCGGATTCATATCTATAGGAGCGGCTTTTGTACAGCTTACCGGCTATGGACTGGGGTTCATCCAGGCTTGGTGGAGAAGATGTGTCAGAGGCAAGGATGAATTTCAGGCTTTTGAAAAAACATTCTACAAATGAGCGAGAATCTTTCTATCAACAAATGGGCAGAAGAAGACAGACCTCGCGAAAAACTGGAGAAACACGGGGCAGAAGCATTGAGCAATGCCGAATTGCTCGCCATTCTGATAGGTTCGGGCAATACGGAAGAAAGTGCCGTAGCACTGATGCGCCGCTTGCTGAATGACTGCAACAACAACCTGAATTCTTTGGGCAAGATGAGCATCTCCGAACTGACTGCCTATAAAGGTATGGGACCCGCCAAAGCCATCACTATCCTGGCCGCCTGCGAACTGGGCAAGCGAAGGGCCATGGTCAAGGTAGAAGAACGCCCTACGCTGAACTCAGCTGCCAGAATCTACGACCTGATGCATCCTCACTTGCAGGATCTTGATGTAGAAGAGGCATGGATATTGCTCCTGAATCAAGGAATGAAACTCATCAAGAAAATGAGAATCTCACATGGGGGCATCAGTGAAACAGCTGTCGATGTCAGACTGATACTCAAAGAGGCTCTGCTGTGCAACGCTACGGTATTGGCATTATGCCACAACCATCCAAGCAACCATCTCAAACCCAGTCTCAACGATGACCAACTGACACAGCGCGTCAAAAAGGCTTGCGACACCATGCGCATTCACTTTCTGGACCATCTGATCATTACGGATGGTGATTACTATTCCTATCAGGAGAACGGACGATTGTAAAGGAATAAAAAAATATATCGTTTTTTGTCGTTCATTTCAGAAATATTATCTAATTTTGCAGATAAAATAGCAGAACGATGACATCAAACGACTTCTTCAAAAAACTTCTCAGCAGATATATTTGGGGAAATCTGCTCGCCATGGCACTTGTTGTGGTGGCTCTGTGCATGGCAGTAAAGTTCGGACTGAATGCTTACACCCATCACGGAGAATCCATACTGGTTCCTGACCTGCATGGCATGAACGTCGAAAAAGCACGCCAACTGATGGCATCTTACGGAGTAAGCGTCGAAGTCAGCGACTCTGGCAGAAACAGGGCATTGCCTGCCGACTGCATCCTGCTGCAAAATCCGATAGGCGGCAGTCATGTCAAGTCTGGACGCACCGTATATGTTACCGTCAACTCTCTCTCATCTCCAATGGTAGCCATTCCCGACATCATCGACAACAGCAGCATGCGCGAGGCAGAAGCCAGACTGAGGGGGATGGGATTCACACTACTCTCACCCAAGTTTGTTGACGGAGAGAAAGATTGGGTTTATGGCATCGTTTGCCGAGGCAGACAGCTCACCAACGGCGAGCGCGTTGCCACGGACATTCCCATAGCGTTGATGGTAGGAAGCGGCACTTATGACGACATGGACAACCAACTGGATTACGTAGACGAAGACGGCGACATCCAGCCTGGCGAAGCAGACGAATTTGAGATAGTTGAAGGACCAGAAGGAACGGAGAGTCCTCAGGAATAAGAGCATTCAGAAGAACAAGTACGCATGACACAGGTGGAAGACGACATCAATGAATGGGCGGACATGCCCATAGATACAGAGGCTGACGACGAGCAGCAACAGCTTTACGAGCACTACCGCTTTGAAGTAGACCGCGGCCAGATACCTGTCCGTGTGGATAAATACATGTTTGAGAAACTGCAACACTCCAGCCGCAACCGCATACAGAAAGCTGCCGATGCCGGTTTCGTTCATGTGAACGACAAGCCTGTGAAAAGCAATTACAAGGTGAGACCCGGCGACATTGTCACTCTGATGATGGACAGGCCCCATTTTGACACGACTATTGAACCAGAAGACATACCTCTGGATGTGGTATATGAGGACGAGCAGCTGATGGTCATCAACAAACCGGCAGGCATGGTGGTACACCCCGGATGCGGAAACTTCAACGGCACACTGGTCAATGCTATCGCATGGCACCTGAGGAATCTCGCAACCTATGACCCCAACGACCCACAAGTAGGTCTTGTTCACCGCATAGACAAGGACACCAGCGGACTGCTGGTAGTTGCGAAAACGCCCGAAGCCAAAAGCAGTCTGGGAGTCCAGTTTTACAACAAGACAACACACCGAAGCTACAACGCACTGGTATGGGGCAATTTTGTAGAAGAGGATGGCCGCATTGAAGGAAACATAGGTCGCGACCCGAAAGACAGGTTGCGTATGGCGGTCTTCCCTGCCGACAGTGACATAGGCAAGTCGGCAGTCACACATTATCGTGTACTTGAACGCTATGGTTATGTGACGCTGGTAGAATGTATCTTGGAAACAGGACGTACGCACCAGATAAGGGCACACATGAAACATCTGGGTCATCCTCTGTTTGCTGATGAACGCTACGGAGGCATGGAAATATTGAGAGGAGAACGCACAGCCAGCTACCGCCAGTTTGTTCAGAATGCATTTCAACTGTGTCCACGCCAAGCCCTCCATGCACGCACCTTAGGCTTTATACACCCCACCACCCACCAACAGATGGACTTCAGCAGTGCGTTGCCTGTTGACATGGAAGCGCTCATCGCCAAGTGGCGCCGTTATGCCAATCCACCCGGAACAGAAAGCAAGAATATGCAACAATAATCACCGCATCAACAACATTACAAAAGAAACACTTATCACAAACCATCATGACAGATTCAAAAAGAACAATAGCCATCGTCTGTGGTGGCGACTCCTCAGAACATGATGTCTCCCTCCGCTCCGCTCAGGGACTCTATTCTTTCTTTGACAAGGAGCGTTACAATGTGTATATCGTTGATTTTAATCGTCTTGACTGGAGGGTCAATCTGCCCGACGGGACTTCTTCTCCCATCGACCGAAACGATTTCTCATTCCAGGAAAATGGACAGACCAAACACTTCGACTATGCCTATATAACCATTCATGGAACTCCCGGTGAGAACGGATTGCTTCAGGGGTATTTCGAACTGATTGGACTTCCCTACTCCACCAGCAATGTACTGGTAGAGGCACTGACCTTTGACAAGTTTGTGCTCAACCAGTATCTGCGCGGATTTGGCGTTTCGGTAGCCGACAGTCTGCTCATTAGAAAGGGTTATGAAGAAGTGGCAAGTGATGATGAGATAGAAGCTCGCATCGGTATGCCATGCTTTGTAAAGCCAGCAGCTGACGGGAGCAGCTTTGGCGTTTCGAAAGTCAAGAACAAAGACCAGCTGGCTCCCGCTATCAGAAAGGCTATGCTGGAGAGTTCGGATGTCATGGTCGAATCCTTCCTCGAAGGCACAGAGATATCCATCGGATGCTACAAGACCAAGAACAAGTCGGTAGTTCTGCCTGCCACAGAGGTGGTTACTTCCAACGAATTCTTTGACTATGATGCCAAATACAACGGACAGGTCAAGGAAATCACACCTGCTCGTCTGAATCCGGATACAGCACGCCGCGTAGCAGAACTCACCAGTCATATCTATGACATCCTGCGATGCAACGGCATTATCCGCATTGACTATATCATCGGCCGCGGAACAGGCTCAAACGGCGAAGAGGTGGACAAGATTCACCTGCTTGAAATCAACACAACCCCAGGTATGACTCTTACAAGTTTCATCCCACAACAGGTGAAAGCAGCCGGACTTGAGATGAAGGATGTGTTGACCGACATCGTCGAAAACCAGTTCTAAAACCTTCCACAACTATTGTCTCACTTCACAAATCGTTCAAAATGCTTCCTCCCGCAGTATTCGACCCTATCCGCCCCTTCGAGCCGGAAGAACTCCCAGAGGCATACGACCGTCTCTTGGCAGACCCACAGTTTCAAACGGTCATCTCATACATCTTTCCCGGCATACCCTTTGAGGCATTGGCTTCTAAGATACGCCTATGCAAGACGAATCTGGAGTTTCAGAAAGCTCTTTGCTACGGCTTCCTGAAAGACCTGATTCAGAAAGCGAGCCAAGGTTGTACCATGAATGTGTCGGCACTGAACACCCAGCACAGATACACCTTTGTCAGCAACCACCGTGACATTGTGCTCGACTCTGCCTTTCTGGATGTATTGCTGATAGAAAACGGTTTTGACACAACCTGTGAGATTGCCATTGGCGACAACCTGCTGGCAGCGCCCTGGATAAAAGACCTTGTAAGAATCAACAAATCGTTCATCGTTGAGAGAAGTGCAGGCATACGTGAGATGCTTGCGTCCAGCAAACGTATGTCTGAATACATGCACTATGTCATCAACCAAAAGAACGACAACATCTGGATTGCCCAAAGAGAAGGTCGTGCCAAAGACAGCAATGACCGTACCCAACAGTCTATCCTGAAAATGATGGCTATGGGAGGAGAAGGCAGTATCAGACAACGCTTGCTGTCGTTACATATCGTCCCGCTTGCCATCAGCTATGAATACGACCCTTGTGACTTTCTCAAGGCAAGGGAGTTCCAACTGAAAAGAGACCTACCTGGATGGAAGAAAACCAAACAGGATGATGTAACGTCTATGCAGACAGGCATCATGGGATATAAGGGGCATATTCACTACCACTGCGCTCCATGCATGGACGCTTATTTAGAACAGTTGGATGATGCCATGCCAAAGGGCGAACTGTTCGAGACGGTGGCCAAACACATAGACCAGGAGATATTCCGCGGCTATCAGCTCTATCCCAACAACTATGTGGCAGCCGACCTGCTACAGGGAAACGCACAATTTGCCGAGCATTATACTTCTGAAGACAGACAACGGTTCGAAGCATATCTGCAGCAGCAGTTGGCAAAGATTACCGACATAGAGAATCCAGATATGGACTTCCTTCGTGAGAAGATGCTGTACATGTATGCAAACCCACTGTTCAACCAAAAAGAGGCATTGCCATGAAGTTCATTCGCTCACTGTCTTTAGCTCTTCTCCTTTCATCCGTCTGTCTGACAGGATGCGAACAGGATTCGTACGACAGCGGTACGGGTCCCAACTCCCTCTTACAGGCAGATTTCGTGGAGTTGAGCGTCAACAGTGAGAAACGTATCTATCAGGCAGAAACAGACAATGGAACCCTGCTGTCTTTTGATCACGAGTATCAAATAGATTGGGTAGAAAAGGCTGACACCTCATACCGCGCTGTTCTTTACTATAACCTGACTGGTGGAAACGGGACCTGCCGTCCCATTTCTGCCAGTCAGATACCTACATTAGAAATTATTCCGCCCCATCAGGTGAAGGAGATGAAGACTGACCCTGTCAAGTTGGAAAGTGCGTGGCTCAGCAAACAAGGTAAATACCTCAACATGGGGCTTTATATCATGACATCAGAGACAACGGAAGAGAGTCCCAAACAGAAGATTGCCATCATCAATGACAGTATCAGGACCAATACTGGCGGAAAACGTATCGCCCACCTAACCTTCTATCATGACCAGAACAGTATACCTGAATACTATTCTAAAAAATTATACGTTTCCATCCTATGCGACTCTCTTGATTGCGACTCCATTTGCCTTCATATCAATACCTATCAAGGCATCTGGACAAAGACTTTCTGATCTCTTTTCACACCATAACAGACACTTTCACACAGCTGACATCGCAGAATCAGTCTGTTAAAGATGTTAAATTATTAAAGTTTTACCATTTTAATGTTTTTTTTCCATAGATTTTCCATATCTTTGCAAACAGTATATACCTATTATTATATAGGGAATACCGTTGGCTAAAACGAGCCCACTAAATCTATTAACAGTATCACCAAGAAAAACAAAAAAATATGTTCGAACTGGTCAGCTTATCATTCTCATGTATCTTATGGGGGGCTTTAGCCGCTCTGCTCATTGTCGGACTCCTTCTGTTCCTTTTCATGACCATGAGTCGCAAGCAGTTAAGTCCTGTCGGCTATGTTACTGCAGCACTGCTGTTTATCCTGCTCACCATCCAAGGAACACTCATCACTGGCGGTTTCAAACTAAAGGGCATGGTAGAAGACATACAGCAGAATGCAGAACTCATGGTTCAGACCACAACCACCAGCGTTCAAGATATGGTACCCTCGGAGCAGTCTGAAAAGATATTGAGGAAGCTGGAAAAGGACTACCACATTCCAACCACCTTCCTTAGCGACATCCATTTTGACGGCGAGAACCTGCAGGCGATGCCCTCTCTGATAGGTTCCAACATACAGGAGTCCATCAGTGACTATATCATCAGGCGATTCTTCTGGAGTTTCGGTTTTCTGGTCGTTGCCATTATCGTGATGGCCGTTACACGCGAGACAACAGGTCTTTCCTACTCAGCTCGCAGCCGGAATGCAGGCAGCAGCCGCAATCAAATACGCCCGACACGTCAAACCCGTCGAATAAGAAGATAAGTTTCAGAGATTACACATATATCAAGACAATAAATATATAAACCCTAATAATATGCCACAACAAAGTTTTTGCACCGCTAACCATATTCTGGTTGGATTGGGAGGAACGGGTGGAAAAATTCTCCGCGCGTTCAAGATGAGGATGTTCGAGGAGTTTCCTACACAGGAAGAACGTGACAAACAGCCTGTAGCACTTCTGTATATAGACTCTACAGACGAGATGATGCCCAAAGATGGCAAAGCACGTGCAGACTTCCGTGTGATGGGGCAAGATGCATCCTTTACCAACAACGAGTTCTTGAATATCAAGGCTGTTGACGTGGAACATATTCTGGACCACATCAACAATTATCCCTCTGTGAAAGGCATTGTCAGCAATGTTTCTGCCGTCAAGTCTGCCATTGGTTCTTTGGGACAGGCTGCCGGACAAAAACGCCGCGCGGGCCGACTGCTCTTCGCTGCCAATGCTGTAGGATATATCAATACACTGCGTGATGCCAATGCACGCTGCGAACAGATTTCATCCAGCACCAACGAACTGAATATCCATATCTTTGCCGGCCTATGCGGAGGTACAGGTTCCGGTTCGGTTATCGATGTATTGCTGCAAAGCAGAAAGGCATTCCCCAATGCCAAGATTTCCGTATATGCCATGATACCTGAGATGAATCTTCCCAAGGCAGACATGGACCAGGGGCGCTACTACCAGAACGGTTATGCAGCCATGAACGAACTGAACTCCATACAAGCAGGCCGTTTCTTCCCCCAGGATGTCACAGGAGGCGGAGAGGCTCGTCTTTTTAATGACAGGATTAAGGGCGTGGCAGACGGATTGACCATCTATAGCAACGTCAATGAAAATGGTCTGACCATCAACTCACTTACTGAGCTGCCCAAAATTGTTAGCGACTATATCTTTGCCCGTATCTTCTTTATCAATGAACAGGATGCAGTAAACAGTGACATCATCCGTGCCTATAACTTTGAGAACATGGATGATTTCGCCTACGAATATGACGAAGCAGGCATCCCAGATGCCAACGGACGCATACCCGTGGCACGCACCAAGAAGATCAACACTTTCGGAATCAAACGTGTCATTTATCCCGAACTGCGCGTCCTCAAGCATATCACCTATACCGTAGGAGAAAGTGTGCTTTACCAATTTAAGTACAACAACTGGCGTGAGAATCAGGGATTTGTCAACGAAGAACGCAACAAGGACTACAGGAAGGAATATCTGAACAAAGATAATCTGACACTGTGGATGCTTGATGACCCACACCTGACACTGGAGACAAAGATACTGGAAGCAGATACAGACTATCCCACCTTTAACGACTATTGGCACGACAAGGCCATGGGATATGCTGAAGAAGCCAAAAAAGCCAGCTGTCCTTTGAATGAATTGGACAATATCATGGCTGAGTTCTTCGAATCACATTTCCGCGAAGAAGGTGTTGCCAAATTCTATGAAGGCAAGGAAAGAGTGCTGCCTGAACTCTCACGCGAGATTCGCCATACCATAGAGAGCGGTCTTTTCGAGAAGTGGAAGATAGGCGACATTTCTATCGTGGAATTGCAGAAAGTTTCTAAACTGTTGCTTGAAAGAATAGGAGAAATCCGCAAGGAGCTGGTTCAGAAGGCCAAAGAAACGAAGGATAATTACGACGCTATCGATCAGGATTGCAAGGACAATGTCAGCGAATGGAGCAAGCTGAACATTCTGCAGCGCATGGTAAATGTAGGAGCCCGCAGATATGCTGAACATCAGACATTGCTGACTGACTATTACACCGCCAAGACCATGATGGTTGCCCTGGACTTTGCCCAGAAATTAGCAGCTAAAGTATTCATTGAAATAGGCAAGATGGATGCTGACATATCTTCTTTTGCCCAGAAAATCAATGATGCCATTGAAGAAACGGAACGTCTCGTCATGGCACAGCGCAAGGTGAATAAAGGTTTGGAAGATATGAAGGGAGCCATCATTGAAGTCAGTGAAGAAGAAGGCATGGCTGAATTTGAAACGGATATTCAGATAGACAAGATAGAAATGCCTAACATCGCCAGACAACTGCGAGAGACCATTCTTCCGAAAGAAGACTTCATCAACTTTGGGCGACTGGCTAATGAAATAAGCATTGACGAGATTAAAGATGCATTCGACATCAAGCTTTCAGAGATTATCAAGTCCAAGCATGCAGAAAAAGCAGACAGCGAAGATAAGGTGTTGGGTCTGAACATCTTGACGCAACTGCAACAGAAGTTGAAGACTGAAGATGACATCAAGGCTTTCGCTACTACGATTGTAAATCAAAGTGGTGTGTATCTGCGACTTGACAACGACCAGATACAGTTGCACCTGCGCAACAACGAAGGGAATCTGAGTCCTACGAATCCTGCCAGCATCAACAAGAAATCCATTTTGGTAAGCATTCCTTCTCCCGACGAGAACGAAAGCCAGAAGCGCTTTGCTGACAAGTTGGAAAATGCCTTCAAAAACTCATTTAATCAGAGTACAGCCCGCACTACGATTACCGTTAACAGGAAGAGTCCACGTAAGGACGAGCTATCCATCATTACTGTTGCCTATTGCTTCCCCATGCGTGCCATCGAATGGATGAAGACCTATAAGGAACGTTATGAAAGATTCCTGCATACGGGCAATCCATCCACCGATGTGGGTAATGCCATCCTGCTGCACAGCGAAGGCGACGGCAGTCAGCTGGCATCCCTCTATGCCGTTGAGAATCCAGAAGAAATCGCACGTGAGAAACTGGCTGAACAGGAGAGGAACAGACAACAGCAACAGCCCGTCACTAACCCTGGCAATCAGTCTACAGTTCTGCCCGGCACGTCACCCACGCCACCGCCAGTATCTCCAACGCCACCTTCCATTGACCTTCCTCCTGTGGCAGAACCCGAACTCAAATTGTATCTGTACCTGAACGGACAGCAATACGGTCCCTACAACAGAGATGTCTGTAAACAGTTGGTCACCAGAGGTCAGCTCACTCCCCAGACCATGGTATGGATGGAAGGTATGGCTGCATGGACTCCTGCCGGACAAGTCCAAGCCCTGCAATCACTCTTTGCACCGGCTATGCCCGACCTGCCTCCTACAGGAATGCCACCCATGCCTCCTGTCATGCCTCCTATGTAATGTTGAAGCGTCTTTCGGTATCGACCGTTGACTTCGCAAGCTGGCAAGACAAACAGACATTCTTTGTAATTCATTTTAAATCATCCAGTTGAAAATTAAATTAATATTATATGGCAACAACAAAATCAGATCGTATACGCTACAGATACGGTATGTGTCTGAACGAAAAATGCGACAAATGTAAGACAAAAGAGGTTCAGCAAATCTCAGCGCACAAAGATTTCGTATGTGCTGAATGTGGAAAAAATCTACGCGAGTGTCCTCCTCCCAAGCCCCCAAAACCATGGGGCCTTTACGGAGGTATCGGTGCAGCTGTCATCGCAGCAGGTATCGGTGCGGGCATCTATTTCGGAGGAAACAATACTGACGGCAACAAGACAGGAGTAGACTCCTTAGGTGCTGATACGACCATCGTTACTCCCCCTGACACAAGCATCGTCACACCAGACCCAGATTCTGTGAAGCAACCTATTAAAGATGGAGGCGAAACCGGCAAGGACGACACCGGCACAACGGTAAAAACCGGTGGAGGTGAGAAAAAGCCAGTAAACAAACCACAACCAGGCGTGAGATATCAAGGAACAATCCAATTGGCATACGGCCAGTATTCGGGAGAACTGGTGGACGGCAAACCAGACGGTGCCGGCACACTGACCTACACTCGCTCGCATCAGGTTGTCAACAGCAAAGATGTAACAGCCGAGAAAGGTGATCGCATAGAGGGTACATTCCAAAATGGACAACCTCTGTTGGTAACACTCTTCCGCACCAATGGCGAAACTATCCCTGTGAAGAGATAAAATCTTTCTCACCATGATGAAGAAAACGTTTCTATTGATTCTGCTCTGCCTTTCTTGGATGACTACTCAGGCACAAACCTTTGCCAATGAGTATCTGAAAGAGTTGGGCACATGTATAGGACTTCAACAATTTGAAGGTCTCAAGCCTGGGGTATACACCCATTTGAGATACCGTCAACGTCCGTTATCTGTACGTGTCAATCAATGGAACGAGATAGAACACATCGGACTGCTGCTCTTTCCACAAGGGATAAGAGCAGCTCGTCCGATGCCTGTTTACGATTTTCTGGAAAGATACCTCTTGTCCAGAAATGCCATTCCTGCCAACAGCGAGTATGGTACCAAACTGGCATGGGAAAATGTACACTTTGCGACAGGCAGCTACCAAACCGCTCTTTCATTGGATACCACGTGCATGTTCTCAGAGAGTCACGTCGACCTGAAAGTATATAAGGTGGCATGGAAAAAGAGTGGGAAGAAAGTACTGGAGATGTCTTTTCTCATGGATTGGCAACTGCTGGTAGGTTGCAATGCAAAAGAACTGGAAGCCTCGCTTTTCAAGAATCTCCAACGAACTGTCAGAAGGGGAAAAACCGACACACCGCTATCTTTACCTGTGGACGGAACAGAATACAAACAGGAAGGCAAAAGCTTCATCATGCCGCTTATTAACAACAATCTCTATTTCAGCCGTCCTAACACAGACGCACCTTGGACCCTTACATCAAGTCCCCAGAAACCAGCCCGAAGCATTACAAACATACTGCTATCAGAAGCTGCTACGACGCCACTAAAGGTACATATTACCCTGAACAGATATGGGTTGCGCACCTATAGTTGCACCATTGACTATCGCATTTTTCTGCAGTACTGTCAAGATGAAGGCTGCATAGCCTATTGCGGTATCAAGGAAAAGACGGAGACAGAATACCGATGCACCGTTTTGATGGTCAATCAGTTAGGAGGCTATGCCCACTTATTGAGCATCGATGTTCCTGTCAGCGTACTGGAAAAAGACAGCGATGCTATTTCTCAAGCCCGTATACACTCCTATATCCCTCTCCACAATGTCACAGCACAAATGGCGGAGAGTAATGAATATGAACCTGTTAATTAACCATCCAATATGAATTATAATAAGTATTTCATAGCACTACTGTCACTCTTCATCACGATTCCTCAGTTGTCTCATGCTCAGAATACACGTATTGAGGAACAGAAAAAACAGATTAATGAGGTGAAGAAAAGTGACAAATATCTTTACGGCGAAGCCACTTTGGGAGACAAGCAATCGGCTATTGACTTAGCAAAAGAACTTTTGTATGAAAACATCAACAAATGGGTAAGTACCCAGAAAAAGTTTGCTACAGCCGAGAAGATGGTTACCATCAACACCAATTATTCTATTGACGAATTGACACTGCCACGTGGCAATATGTTCAGGGCATTTATGTATGTCAAGAAGTCGGACATTATCCCAGCAACTAATGTCCAGACGACAGATATATCAGCAGAACAACGCCGTCTGGCTTCACAGACTCCAGACGATACCGTTACAAAGCCTGTCAAAGCATCTAACGATGAAGACCCGCAGAAATCTCTACAGGAGAATGCCGTTGTGAAAGACCTTCTACGCATGACCAATACAAGTGAATTAGGTGCCTTGCTCAAACAACGCAAACAACAAGGCAGTATATTGGAATACAACAAGCTGAGCGCACTGCAAAATCCTGAAAACTACCTGATGGTAATATTCAACAAGGAACAGAAGGTAGAAGCCGTTCTCAGCGACGGCATCAATCGCATCAACCTGAAGAGTGGCGCAGCAGATTCCTTACAGAATTACAAAGGACGAGGTGCGATAGGTGTGAAAATCAAGAAATAGGCAGACAACATTTCAGAACGAGAAAAACATAAACAACAGTACTAATGACAGATAAGAAGAATATGAATAGGATGAGACGTTTGTATTTAGCTATGTTGATACTCCTGATGCCGCTTTGCGTCAAGGCTGTCAATGTAACAATCACATTTGATGAAGGTTTCCCAAAACCAGCCGTCACAGAAAAGATTCAACAGAATTTAGCTGCTGTTCTGACAGAAATCAATGCGGCATACCAAGGAAAGCGAAACATCAACACCATTGGTCTGAAGATGGACGACCATAGTAAAAAAATGTTAGTGACCATGTGGGAGACCATGCACTTCTATTGCGATGACGAGGAAGTCGTTGACCGCTGCTGGCCATTGAAGAACAGTTATCTTCTTCGTGGCATTCCCCTGATTGCCGACCCTCAGGACGAAGCATTTGCCGGTGGACAATATCAAGAGGCAGTGGTTGAATTTGACAAGAATGGCAACATTATCGATTTTCGTCTGAAACTGGACGCACAGCTCTCAGAAAGCATGGAGCGTTGTGGCAATGTAGTGGAAACAGAGAGAAGGATGAAAATCCTTGACTACGTTGAACAATTCCGTACGGCTTACTGTACGAAAGACATCAAATTCATGGAACAGATTTTCAGCGAGGATGCAGTCATCATTACCGGTACAGTCATCAAGACACGTCCCAACGACTTGAACCAATCAAATACTAAAGTGGTATATAACCGTCAGAACAAGCAGCAATATCTGACCAATCTGCGCCGTGCTTTTCTGCGCAACAAATTCATTGATGTCAAGTTCAGTGAGATAGGTGGAGATGCAGACAATGGCGGTTGTCCCGGTATCACCCGTTCTGCCAATAATCCCAACTTCTATGGTGTGAGATTACGACAGGAATGGAAATCCAGCAATTACAGTGACGAAGGCTATGTATTCTTGCTGTGGGACTTTACCAACGAAGACGAGCCCGTCATTCAAGTGCGCACCTGGCAGCCTTCCTACATACCAGCAGCGGGAGGTCAGAAGAAAAAGATTGCAGAAGAAGATATCTTTGACATCAGTTCTGTAGAAGAAATGATACAATAAGACGAAAAATAGCCTGAAAAGATCAGACTAAGCGAAAAAAACTATCAATTATCTAAATCAGACAAACCATGAGACGATTAAGATTACAGATTTTGGGTATATTAATCATGTTAACCTGCACCGCATGGGCCCAGTCGTCGGTCATTTCAATTGTAAAAGAAAGCCAGACGGTCAAAGCCCCCGAACTCAAGGGAAAGGGCGGTGTTATCTTCCGTTCTGAGAGGAGCGACCTTTCAATCACTACAGCAACCAAAGGAGACCCTGTATCTGGAACGCCCAAGAAAGCGGGTAAGCTCTACGAATATGAGTTACAGATAGAAATCAGCAAAACCGGAACCTCCAATAACAGAGTCTTTACCGTTGCACAGCAAGGCACTGCCATCAGTGAAAAGACAGGTCAAGTGAAGATGAAGGCGGACCAATATCAGTATTTCAAAGTAGAAATGGTCAAGAAGCCTATCGTTCTGGAAGCATCGCCCGATGCAAAAGGTTATTTCCAATCAGGATGTGCTCTGATAGAAATCAACAGTGAGATACCCATGACGTTGACTTATGACAAGAATATCAAAAAAGAACATAAAGCACAGAGGCGTAACCGTTCAGGAGCATACGTCGACTCTCTGGTCATTGTTGTAGACAGCATCAAGAAAGTGATTGAAGAAGATAATACTCTGAATGCTCTCATCCAGACTGAAAACGAGAAATTAGACCAACTGATTTCTAATAATGCCTCTGAAGATGTCATCAACACCCAGGATTCAAAAGTGAAGGCTTTAGAAAAAAAGAAAGACATCATTGAAGCGAAACTCAGTGCCCGACTGAATATTGAATTGAAGGGTGAAGGTACAAACACCGTCATCATTGAGCCAGAAGCAATCAGAGGCTTGAATTCAAAAGACAAGTTGTGCTACAATGTTTTGGTTGTTTCCAAAGAGGTAAAGGTGTTCAAGACCAAATATGAAGAAATGGTCAGTCAGGCAGAAAGCCACATGAAGAACCGTGACTACGCTACGGCACAGCAGTATTACACCAGCGCCATGACAGCCGAAGGAGCTACGGCCACAGACAAGGAGGCAGCCAAGAGCAGCGCTGAAAAAATGGGCAGGTTGGCAACTGTCAAAGCCGAAACAGACAAATATGCAGATAAGCTGTACGAGATATCACAAAGCAATGAAAAAGTCAACAAGGAAGCCCTCTTCAACCTGATTGACCAGATTGCAGAGCGCTATGATGCGCTTTACAACGAGACGGGAGATCAATTCTACAAGAATGAGGCATCAAACCTCAGGGCACAGAAGACGAAAGTGGGTTTTGTAGTCAAAGGACGTTTTGTTATCAGCGAATACAAAGGAGGCAGACTCTTGGAAACACCTGTCACTAACGTGAAAATATATGGCAGTTCGGACGTGGCGAACGAGAAAATGAAGAAAAAGAGCTACATAGGAAAAGGCACTTTGATTACCACTGTTACTGCCTCTGACGGAAGATTCAGCATCAATTTGCAACCGGGTCAATACAATACCCTCATCTTTGAAGCAAACAACTCTGACATTGAGGAAAATAAGTATGTAGACATGATTGACAAGTCAACGGATTTGAATTTCAAGGTAAGATTCAAGAAATAAACTAACAACGTAACATACAATTCATATCAATAACCTAATTAAATCAACTAAATTATCATTTATCATGAAAAAGTTTTTAACATGTATTGCATGTGCTTTGGCAATGACCATCGCCATGCCTACAAGCTCATTCGGTGCAGACAAGAAGAAGGAAAAGAAGGCTAAGAAAAAGGCAGAATGGGTACTTCCCGAGCTGACTGGCAACGAGGGTTTTGACACATACCTTCTGAAGTGCGACACTCTGAATACCAAAATCAAGAGCTACTGCGACAGTATTGAATTTTACGAAATGGCAGAGATTACCGTAATTGATGAAACTGGAGAAAAAGACATCCAGTATGCTATTGTCAATGAAGCCGGTGAGTTGCGCAGTTCCAACAAGGCATTCAAGCAGAACATGGACATTATTCTGGCTTATCCTCTTATAGCAGCTGACATAACCGGTCTTGCTGCATATACAGCCACAGCCACAGCTTCTTTGCCCAGCCTTGGCATGAAGGCTCTCTCGTATGGTAAATATGTCAAGAGCGGTCCCAGCATTATTGGTGACGGTTTCCAAGAAATGAAGAAGATTTACAAGAAAGCACGCGGACAAGCCAAACAAATCAAGGCACTGAAAGAAGGTAAGATTGACGAAATACCAGCCATTCAGGCAGAGATTAACGGTGGAGATGTAGAGGCAGGAGCAGCTACACTCCGCAAGATAGAAATGTCTAAGGCTGATTTTGAAAAGCAGCTTAATATCATCAAGAAGGTGGATGAAGAAAATGCGGGTGCATTGGAGCAGAATATTCCTGAGACGGACGTATAATCAATTCCAAATCCGAGTATAACAGAAGCGACTGTCACTTCCCGTTGAAGTGGACAGTCGCTTTTTCTTTACATCGTTTACGCCATGGCATCATGCCATATATGCTTACAACGTCTGCATGTCGTTGAGTTTCTTGTAGTAGCCGCCTTTGGCGAGCAGTTCCTCATGGGTGCCCCGCTCTACAATCTCGCCTTCATGGATGACACAGATTTCGTCAGCACACTTGATGGTGGAAAGACGGTGAGCAATAGCGATAGTGGTGCGAGTCTTCATCAGTTTTTCAAGCGCATCTTGCACCAAGCGCTCACTTTCTGTATCTAAGGCAGAAGTAGCTTCATCGAGAATCAGGATAGGAGGATTTTTCAAAATGGCACGTGCTATACTGATACGCTGACGCTGACCGCCCGAGAGGCGACCACCACGATCACCGATATTCGTGTCAAAACCCTCTTCCGACTGCATGATAAAGTCGTAGGCATTTGCTATTCTGGCAGCCTCGTCCAACTGCTCTTGAGTAGCATGGTCAACACCAAAAGAGATATTGTTTCGGAAAGAGTCGTTAAATAGGATAGCCTCTTGATTGACGTTACCTATCAGTTGTCTCAGGTCATGAATTCCCAAATCTCTGATATTGACACCGTCAATCAGCACCTCTCCTTCCTGAACATCATAGTAACGAGGAATCAGGTCGACAAGCGTAGACTTTCCGCCACCACTCTGCCCCACCAATGCAATTGTTTTTCCTTTTTCAATCTTCAGATTGACATGGCGCAGCACCCATTTCTGATCATATTTGAACGAAACATCCCGAAATTCGATACAATGATTGAAACCATCAATGTGTTTGGGGTGTTCCAGTTCCTTGATGGGGTTCTCAGCCTTCAGAATCTTGTCTATACGCTCCATGGAAGCCAGACCCTTAGGGATATTATATCCTGCCTTGGAAAAATCCTTTAAAGGATTGATAATACTATAGAGAATAACCAGATAATAGATAAAAGCAGGACCCGTCAACGTCATATTGTTGAGCACCAGCCATCCACCAAACCAGAGGACAATGACAATAAGGACCGTTCCGAGGAACTCGCTCATAGGGTGTGCCAATGACTGTCTGACACCTACGTTGACCAGATTGCGGCACAGCTCATTATTCACTTTCGCAAAACGCCTGTTGATTTTATCCTCTGCGCAGAAAGCCTTGATAATTCGCAAGCCGCTGAGCGTCTCCTCCACCTGACTCATCGTGTCGCTCCATAGACCTTGTGCTTTAAGAGACTTTGCCTTGAGTTTTCGTCCTACTACGCCCATGACCCATCCCATCAGAGGAACGACACAGAGTGTAAACACCGTCAGTTGCCAGTTGATATAGATAAGTGTTGCAAAATAGGTTATAATGAGTATCGGATTCTTGAACAGCATCTCTAAAGAAGCCATGATTGAATTTTCCACTTCTGCCACATCACCCGTCATACGAGCTATCAAGTCACCCTTTCTTTCTTCCGTGAAGAAGCCAAGAGGCAGAGATGTTATCTTATGATAGAGCGTGTTTCGTATGTCGCGTACGATACCCTGACGCATGGGGATGATAGAAGATGCTGCCGCAAAGTACATGCCCGTCTTGATGAAAGTCATGAATGCCAGCAACAGACCTATAAACAGCAAGGTAGTAGAAGCCCCATAGGTGTCTATCACCTGTTGCACATAATAATTGGCATTATTGGCAAGCACCTCTTTGGCATCCCCACTGCCCCACTCCATAGGAGCTGTTGCCCGCTCCGTTTCTCCGGTCTGGAAAAGTATCTGCAGAATAGGTATCAGCGTAGCAAAGGAAAAAATATTCATGATAGCCGACAACAGGTTGAAGAGAACTGTCATGAACAGATAACGACGGTAAGGCGGCACAAAGCGCCTCATCAACAGGAAAAACTCTTTCATACCTCTTTACCTTGAAGGGTAGCACTGGAGCTGCCCGTAATTTCTACCATTACTCTCTCCCCTATATGGTGGTTTCCTTTGTCGAAAACGACTACTTTGTTCTGTTCTGTACGTCCAAAGAGCTGTTCTCGTGAACGCTTGCTGAAACCTTCGACCAACACCTCAAACCTCTTGCCTACCTCCCTGCGGTTATTCTCTGCAGAAATCCGGGTCTGCAGCTGTATCAGTTCTTCCAGTCTGCGTATCTTGGTTTCTTCCGGTATATCATCAGGAAGATGACGCGAGGCATACGTCCCCGGCCTTTCACTGTATTTGAACATAAAGGCAGAATCATATCCAACCTCACGCATGAGGCTCAAAGACAGCTGATGGTCTTCCTCCGTTTCACTGTGATAGCCTACAAAGATGTCAGTAGACAAGCCACAGTCAGGAATGATACGTCTGATGGCATGTACACGGTCCATATACCATTCTCGTGTATATTTTCTGTTCATCAGTTTCAAGATGCGGTCACTGCCACTCTGTACAGGCAAATGAATATGTCGGCAGACGTTCGGTTCGTCGGCTATCACCTGTAGTGTTTCATCGCTCATATCTTTGGGATGCGAGGTAGTGAAACGAACTCTCATCTGCGGCACAGCTCTTGCCACGGTTCGCAAGAGTGTTGCAAAATTCATCGTTTCATCACCTTGGTCAGCCAGATAGGAATTGACGTTCTGCCCTAAAAGGGTTACTTCCTTAAACCCACGCTCGTTCAAGTCGCGCACCTCTCTCAAGATGCTCTCCACGTCTCTGCTGCGTTCTCTTCCTCGGGTATAAGGAACTATACAGTAATGGCAAAAGTTATTGCACCCTCGCATGATGCTGACAAAGCCACCGATCTTAGCCCCATGCAATCGTTGAGGCACCACATCGCGATAAGTTTCCGTGAGCGACAGTTCGGTATTGATAGCCTGATGACCCAGTTCAGCCTGTGCAAAGAGGTCAGGGAGAGTCAGATAAGCGTCGGGGCCTGCTACGAGGTCAGCATGATGATGATTCAGCAGGTCGTCCTTGACTCTTTCTGCCATACATCCCAATACGCCGATAATCAGTCGCCTTCCGCTCTCGTTGTTTCTTTTCTGCCGGAGTGCATGCAGGGTGTCCAGACGGTTGTAAATCTTCTGCTCTGCATTGTCACGAACCGAACAGGTATTCAAAAGTACAGCGTCAGCTTCGTCTAATGACTCACACACCTCGTAGTCGGCCATCCCCATGATAGATGCCACAACCTCTGAGTCAGCCACATTCATCTGACAGCCGTATGTTTCAATCAAAAGTTTTTTCATCATGTCTTTCATTTTGCAAGTATAGAGCTTGACCTATAGCCTCATTTCAGCCTCATTATTTTCTTGTTGCTCTGATGAAATATACAATCAGCAAGACGTATGCTGCCAATGCCAGCATTTCTGACAAGGGATTAGCCCACCAGGCCTCATAGTCGAACATGACACCGCAGAAACGCAAGAGAGCACTGAGAACACCCATCAGCGCTCCTCCGGCAATGAAACCAGAGGCAATCAGATTGCCTTTTTCTGCCCGCTCTTTATTGACAGCCGCATCCTTGCTGCGAGTACTTACGAACCAATTGATAGCACCACCGACCACCAAAGGTACATTCAGCTCCATCGGTATGAACATTCCCAGGGCGAATGCCAGAGCAGGCACCTTGCAGAATGTCAGCACAATAGCTATCACAGCTCCTATGGCATAGAGAATCCAGGGAGCACCAATACCATTCATCAAAGGATCAATCACTGCCGCCATCGCATTAGCCTGTGGCGCAGCCAACTGTCCCGAAGCGAATCCATACGTCTCGTTGAGCAGCATCATCACACCACCTACAGTTGCAGCTGAAACCAAAGTGCCGAGGAATTTCCACGACTCCTGCTTTTGGGGTGTAGAGCCCAGCCAATAACCAATCTTCAAGTCGGTAATAAAAGCTCCAGCCATAGAAAGCGCCGTACATACCACACCACCCATGACCAATGCAGCCACCATACCACTTGTTCCATTCAGTCCGACTGCTACCATGACAACGGAAGCTAATATCAAGGTCATCAGGGTCATGCCACTAACTGGATTGGAACCAACAATAGCAATGGCATTAGCTGCAACAGTGGTAAAGAGGAAGGCGATAACTGCAGTAAGCACGATGGCAACCAAGGCAAAGAGCAGATTACCATCCATCACGCCGTACCAGAAGAAAAGGAAAATGACTATAAGGGTTATGACCGCCGCCCAGATGATGAAACGGAAAGGAAGATCCTTACCCGTACGCAGTTCTGCCTCTGGGTTGTCTGTTGCCGCACTTCCCGTCTTTCCCAATCGTTTCACGCTGTCAACAATGATACCCCATGACTTGATAATGCCAATAATACCTGCCATGGCGATAGCGCCAATACCGATAGATTTTCCATAAGCCCTGAAAATCTGTTCGGGGCTCATGTCTCCTACAGCAGTCGTGATAGAAGGGTCCCACTGACTGAGCACCGTGTGTGGAAAGAGCAAAGCCATGCCAGGCACTACCAGCCACCATACAGCCAAAGAGCCGAGACAGATGATAAGGGCATACTTCAACCCGACAATATATCCAAGACCCAATACAGCAGCACCCGTATTCACCTTGAATACCAGTTTGGCACGGTCGGCAAGCATCTCTCCCCAACCAACCACACGGGAAGTAAAGTTTTCGTTGAACAAGCCGAAAGTAGCAATGACGAAATCATACAAACCACCTACCAAGCCAGCCAAGAGCAAGGGTTTTGCCTGTCCGGCACCTTTGGTACCGCTTACCAGCACCTGTGTTGTAGCCATTGCCTCGGGGAAAGGATATTTGCCATGCATATCGCTGACAAAATACTTTCTGAAAGGAATGAGAAACAGAATACCGATGATACCACCTAAAAGTGAAGAGATGAAAATCTTCAGGAAAGAGGCACTCATCTCTGGATATTTAGCCTGTAGGATATAGATGGCAGGCAGAGTGAAAATGGCTCCAGCCACAACAGCTCCTGAGCAAGCACCTATACTCTGGATGATGACATTCTCGCCCAAAGCCTTATTTCGCTTAGTGGCAGTAGATACGCCGACAGCAATGATGGCAATGGGGATAGCAGCTTCGAAAACCTGCCCCACTTTCAGTCCTAAATAGGCAGCAGCGGCAGAAAAGAGCATAGCCATTACCACGCCCCATGTCACCGACCATGCATTAACCTCCGGATATTGCTTCCGTGGGTCCATCATTGGTTCAAACTTCTCTCCTTCTTTCAGCTCGCGGAAGGCATTTTCAGGTAATTGTTCTTTCATTGTAATTATGTTTGTTTTTTTTATTCTTTCTCTTTCGTCTTCAAATAGTCACCATAGATACGTGCTGCTGCAACAACCTGATTCAGACACGGCCTGCTCTTGTAATATTCGGCAGTACGCTCACTTGCCTCAAAACTCAGGGGAGTATCTCGTTTGAGTTTCAACAGTTCGGCACAGGTCAACGTGCCGAACAGTTGACGGAATTGTTCCATCAACTGCTGCACAACGCGGTAGTTCTCCGACTTGCCTTCCCTGTCGCCTGCTTCGGCAGAACCACAGTCCATGCCAGCCAGTACCGCCATGCCACAAGCGGCTCCGCATGTAAGTCTCAAGCGACCTATACCTCCTCCAAATCCGGCACTCAGTTTCAAGGCTTGTTCAGTAGTATAGCCATATACATCAGCGTATGCGGCCACCACAGACTGACAACAGTTAAAGCCCTGCATGAAAAATTGCTCAGCCAAAGCCACACGCTTTTCAATATCAATCATATCTAATAATAAATAGGTGTATACAGATTAATGTGTGGCAAAGTTACTTTATTTTTTTTATTTAGAAATCAAAAACGTCGAGATTCTCACATTATCTTCAAAAAAAAGGGATGCAAGGTGCAAGTATTCGATAAATTTTATTATTTTTGCAGAAAATATTGTATTATTTGTTACAAATAACAAACATTCATACCCAAACATTATGTCGATTTGGATATTTTTCAAAATTATCGGCTCTCTCGCCTTGCTTATCTATGGCATGAAGGTGATGAGTGAAGCCTTGCAGAAGATGGCTGGTTCTCAATTACGCCACATCCTTGCTGCCATGACTACTAACCGTTTCACCGGAATGCTTACCGGTATGTTCGTAACCTGTGCCGTGCAGTCATCCTCTGCCACCACGGTAATGACGGTCTCGTTTGTCAATGCGGGACTGCTGACTTTGGCTCAAGCCATCTCGGTGATTATGGGTGCAAACATCGGCACGACCCTGACCGCCTGGGTAATGAGCTTGGGATATAATGTCGATTTGACCTGTGTGGTTTATCCCGCCTTCTTTATCGGCATCATGCTCATCTACTCCAAACGGAAACGTTATATAGGTGATTTCCTGTTTGGTATAGCCTTCCTCTTTTTCTCTCTTGTACTGCTCAGTACGGCAGGCAAGGAACTGGATTTAGAGCATAACAGTTCTGTCATTGAGTTTTTCAGTTCCTTTGACACAGGCAGTCACATCACCATCATCATCTTCCTTCTGATTGGAACACTTATTACCTGTATTGTCCAATCGTCAGCAGCCGTCATGGCCATCACCATCCTGCTCTGTTCCACTGGTGTCCTGCCTATCTATCTGGGCATAGCCTTAGTGATGGGAGAGAATATCGGCACTACAGCCACCGCCAACCTGGCAGCCTTAGGAGCCAACTCACAGGCACGCCGTGCAGCCTTGGCACATCTGGTATTCAATCTTATAGGCGTGATTTGGGTGCTCTGTCTTTTCTATCCCTTTGTCGATTTTGTATGCTCTACCGTAGGCTATGACCCTAATGACCATAGCCTAAGTACAGCCCAGCTTGCCAAGCGTCTTCCCATCGTACTGGCAGCCTTCCACACCTTCTTCAACGTGACCAACACCTTTGTACTGATTTGGTTTATCCCACAGATAGAGAAGCTGGTATGCCGTATCATCAAGCCCAGCTCCAATGAGGTTGAAGAGGAGTTCCGTCTGCGCTATATCGGCGGCAATACCATCATGAAGACCCCGGAGCTTTCGGTACTGGAGGCACAGAAAGAAATCACTTCCTTTGCAGAGCGTATTCAGCGTATGTTCAGCTTTGTCAGAGAGTTGCTTGCTACGACCAACGACAACGACTTTGCCAAGCTCTATGCACGTATTGAGAAATACGAGAACATCAGCGACTCCATGGAAATAGAAATAGCCAAATATCTGAACATGGTGAGCGATGCCCACCTGAGTGACGATACCAAAGCCAAGATACGTGCCATGCTCCGCGAGATTACCGAGATAGAGAGTATTGGTGACAGTTGCTACAACATTGCCCGTACCATCAACCGCAAGATGTCGGGCAAGGAAGACTTTACAGAAAAACAGTATGAACACCTGCACCAGATGTTCGAGCTGACCGACGACAGCCTGACTCAGATGAATGTGCTGCTGGCAGGCAGAAAGGTGAACTACGATGTCAACCGCTCGTTCAACATCGAGAATGAAATCAACAACTACCGCAACCAGCTGAAGAACCAGAACATCAATGACATCAACGACCATGCCTATACCTATGCGATGGGTACGATGTACATGGATATTGTCAGCGAATGTGAGAAGCTGGGCGACTATGTGGTCAATGTTGTTGAAGCACGTATGGGAACACGCAATATATAAGGTGGGGATTCTATCATTCCCACCTATCGATTGAACTGGATTATGAAAGTCATCAATTTTAGCAGTGAAAACACCATCATCAATCAATATCTCGCTGAAATCCGCGATGTGGATTACCAACAGAACAGGCTGCTGTTCAGAAACAACATGCAGCGCATTGGAGAGATGATGGCATACGAAATCAGCAAAACCCTTGACTACACCTGCCGCGAGGTGCAGACTCCTCTCGCCACTGCTTTGGTACATGTGCCTCAGGACGAGATAGTGGTGAGTACCATTTTCCGTGCCGGTCTGCCTTTTCATCAGGGTTTCCTGAATGTCTTTGACCATGCCGACTGTGCTTTTGTCAGTGCCTATCGCAGCTACGAGAACGAGGAACAGACCCAGGTGGGCATTCATGTGGAATATCTGGCATCTCCCGCCTTAGAAGGCAAGACGCTGATTATTGCAGACCCCATGCTTGCCACGGGCTATAGTATGCAACTGAGCTATGAGGCTATGCTACAAAAAGGAAAGCCCAAGAAGGTGCATGTGGCTTGTGTCATTGCTTCTGAGGAGGGAATAGACTTCGTCAGAAAGACATTCCCCGAAGATAGCACGACGATATGGTGCGCCGCCATTGACTCCACATTGAACGGACACAAGTATATTGTTCCGGGATTGGGTGATGCCGGAGATTTGTGTTATGGAGAAAAACTGTAAGTACCTTTGATGAGCGTTACTATACAGGTGTTGAAAGAAGCATGTAAGATATGAAATACCTTGAAGTGGTTTTTACCATTCAGACAGAACCAGCACTCAGACAGGATGCAGCCGATTTAGTGGCGGCTCTTGCCGGAGAGGCTGGTTTTGAAAGTTTTGAAGACTCCGATACAGGTCTGAAAGGCTATATCCAGGAACAGCTTTATTGTCAGGAGAGTCTTCAGGAATTATTAAGCGACTTCCCTATTCCCCATGTCATCATTGATTTTCAAGCACACGAAGCTGAATACCGAGACTGGAATGAACAATGGGAACAGGAGGGTTTTGAACCTATCATCGTAGACAATCGCTGTGTGATACATGACGGCAGACATCTTCCATCAACCATGCCAGAGGGGGCAATCCAAGTGGAAATAGATGCCCGATTAGCCTTTGGCACTGGCACTCACGAGACAACAAGAATGATGGTCAGACAGCTCTTGCAACTTCCGTTAGCAGGTTGTCAGGTTCTCGACTGCGGTTGTGGAACAGGTATTCTGGCTTTAGCCGCGCTCCGTTTGGGAGCTGCCCGTGCCGTAGGCTATGACATAGATGAGTGGAGTGCCGACAATGCACGTCATAATGCCATCATCAACGGACTGGAAGACAAGATGACGGTATTGCTGGGCGATGCCTCCCTCTTGCAACAGATGGACAGCCGCTTTCAAGTAGTGATGGCAAACATCAATCGCAACATCCTTTTGTCCGACATGTCCTCTTTCGCAAGTGTCATGGCACCTCATGCCACGTTGCTGTTGAGTGGATTCTACGAGACAGACATCCCTCTGCTTGCAGCCAAAGCCCACGAACTGGGGCTTCGCATGACCACTACACTGACAGATGGTGACTGGGCAAGTGTTGCAATGGCAAGAACAGTTGCTGAAAAGTCTCCGAAGATGTTACATAGGGATGATGATTGATTGAAAAATTAGTTAAATACCTTGCTGTTTCAAGAAAAAAGCGTATCTTTACCGCGAACAAAAAAGTTTTGACTTGAAAGAGTCGAACTCACCTTAAAACAGGAAAGATATGGAACGAACGATTACCATCCGCTGTAAAAACAACGGCAAGCAACTGAAGGCAGAGGCAGGCAGCAGCCTCGCAACCATATACAAGGAGCTGGGGCTAAAGATGGATTTCGGCCCTGTGAGCGCTAAAGTGAACAACAAGGTAGAAGGACTGCACTATCGGGTATACCACAACAAAGACGTGGAGTATCTGAGTCTCCACTCGTCCTCTGGCATACGCGCTTATACTCGCACCCTTTTCTTCGTACTCTGCAAGGCAGTAAATGAGCTTTTTCCCCAAGGAACCGTCATCATCGACATCCCCATATCCAATGGCTACTATTGTGACCTGGATATAGGAAGAGAAGTTACTGTTGAGGATGTCAACGCAATCAGACAACACATGCAGGAACTGATAGACCGGGAAATTCCTATCTGCCGGCATGAGAACACGACAGAAGAAGCTATCCAGCTGTTCGAAAGGCTGGGCGATGAATCGAAGGTGAAACTGATGAAAAGTTTAGGTCGACTTTATACCGTCTATTACGAACTGGACGGCTATTTCGACTATTACTATGGCACCATGCTACCCAACACCCGTTACCTGCACCTTTTCGGATTAGAAAAATACTACAACGGACTATTGCTACGCATCCCCTCACGCCAGCATCCTGAACAGCTGGGCGAGATGGTAAGACAAGACAAGATGTTCGAGATTTTCAAGGAGCACCACCGCTGGCAGGATATTCTTGAGTTGAGAACCATAGGCGACCTGAATGAGGCTATCACCAAGGGGGTTGCCCGCCAGCTTATCAACGTCTCCGAAGCATTGCAGGAAAACAAGATTGTGAAGATTGCCGAGGAGATTTCGAAGCGCAAAGAGGTAAAGATGGTGCTGATAGCCGGACCGTCATCCAGCGGAAAGACCACCACCTGCAAACGTCTCTCCATTCAGCTTCTTGCCAATGGTCTCAGGCCTATCGGCATCTCTTTGGACGACTATTTTGTCGATCGTGAGAAGACACCTCTTGATGAGCAGGGTGACTATGATTTCGAGAGTCTCTATGCCTTGAACATACCACTGCTGAACCAGCAGATGAACGACCTCTTTGCAGGTAAGGAAGTAGAGCTGCCCAAATACAATTTCCAGACAGGCAAGAGCGAGATGAGCGGCAGGAAACTGAAACTGAAAGGCAATGAGGTACTGGTAGTAGAAGGTATACATGCACTGAATCCCGAACTGACCGCACAGATTCCCGGCGAACAGATATTCAGAGTGTACGCCTCTGCACTGACGACTATCCTTCTGGACGCTCACAACTATATTCCTACCACGGACAACCGTCTGCTTCGCCGCATCATCCGCGACTACAAATACCGCGGTGTGAGCGCTCAGGAAACCATCCGCCGATGGCCCTCGGTAAGAGCAGGAGAGAACAAATGGATTTTCCCTTATCAGGAGAATGCCGACGCGATGTTCAACACGGCAATGATTTTCGAGCTGTCTGTCATCAAGGAACAGGCAGAACCCTTGCTGGAGCAAGTGCCTGAAAACGCAGAAGAATATAGCGAGGCTTACCGATTAAGGAAATTCCTCAGCTATATTCATCCTATTACGAATCGCCAGATACCCCCCACATCGCTGTTAAGGGAGTTCCTGGGTGGCAGTTCATTTAAATATTGAAACCTCTGTCTGCAACCATACCCTCATCTTGTCCTCTCCACGGTGACACCATGCAAAGTAGGGAATCAAGGTGAGTTGCACGGGAGTTGGCTGAAGCATTCCTTTCTGGTCGAAGGTCAACTCCTGTGCAGACAGGCTGAGAGCCGGAACAGTGATTCCGGCAATGGTCATGTCTGTGGTAGTAAAGGCAGGAGCTTTCCAGTTTTGGGTATCACGCGCCGAAGTATTGCCAGGAACAGTCACCAGCATATTCGTGATGTCGAAGCGATTGTCTGCTTCCTCGGCACAATAAACAATAGGTCCACGCTCTACAGCTACCATGCCGTCATCGGCAACCACCTTGCCGTTTGCCTTCACCAAACGGGGTTGCATGTCAAAATGAATGCTTACCTTATCACCCTTTTTCCACTTGCGGTCTATGCAAAGATAGCCGTCTGCGCCTGTCTCTGAAACCACTTCCTCTCCATTCACCTTCACCTGCCAGCCCAAGCTGACGCCATCACAATAATTATATAAGTCGCTGGGCACCACCTGATTTTTCACCCATCCCGGAATGCGAATCTTTATTGCGAACTGTCCAGCCTTATTCTGCGTGACGGTCAGTTCGGTATCACCATTCCACGGATAACCTGAAGTCTGTTCAAGCCCCACGTTCTTTCCTGCCACCTGAATGTTGCTCTTGCTGGAAGTAAAAAGGTTGACATAGAGCGAACGGTCTTTCACTGCATAGACATATCCGGGCAGGGAAGGAATAAAGCGGCAAAGATTGCTGGGACAGCAGGCACAGCCAAACCAAGGTTTGCGACCATATTTTCCATTGGATGCCAATGGGTTAGGATAGAAGAACGAGCCGCCGTCAATCGCCATGCCGCTTATCAGTCCATTGTAAAGGGAGCGTTCCAGTACGTCGTAATATTTGGATTCTCCATGCAAAAGGAACAGGCGGTAGTTCACATATACATGACCGATGGCGGCACAGGTCTCACAATAGGCAGTCAGGTTGGGCAACTCATAATTCTTTCCAAAAGCCTCTCCGTGATTGGTGGCACCTATACCACCCGTGAGATAAAGTTTCTTGCTTACAATGTTATCCCAAATACGGTCAATGGCATGGATATAAGCCGTATCTCCTGTCAGGGCCGCTACGTCTGCCATACCAGCATACATATAAGCTGCCCTTACGGCATGACCTACTGCCTCATCCTGCTCTACGACAGGTTTATGAGCCTGACTGTAAGAGTGTTTGATAGTAGTTTTGCCGCGATAGTCAAGGAAGAACTTGGCTTCGTCCAGATACTTCTTGTCGCCTGTTACCAGATACAACTTGGCAAGTGCCATCTCAGCTATCTGATGTCCTGGTACCACACAAGCCTGCCCATCCCCGGGTCCGACCTCCTTGCATACACAATCCGCATAACGGATGGCTATATCCAGAAACTTCCTTGAACCTGTTGCCTGATAATGGGCGATGGCACCCTCCACCATGTGTCCCAGGTTGTAGAGCTCATGGCTCAGGTCTTCCTCCTTGACCCATCTGCTGTCGCCCGCCCAGCCGTGGGGATGTTTGGGGTTCATGGTTCTCGAAGTATACAGATAGCCGTCAGGCTCCTGTGCGGCAGCAATGATGTCGAGCACACTGTCTATATACGCCACCATCTTTTTGTCGGGAAATGTCTGCAACAGATAGCTGGCCCCCTCTATCGTCTTGTAAGGGTCGGTGTCGTCAAAGGAATAACCTTCCACCTTATATTCATCTGAAGGGTGTGCGGCACGCACAAAGTTGAGGTATCTGCCACTCTCCTCACACTTGCTGAAAGCAAGGGGAACCGTGACGCGACGGATAGCGTCCAGACGCTGTCCCCAAAAAGAGTTGTCACCTACCTTGACGGCCGTAAACGGCACTGGCGTGATAGGATAGCTGCTGGCTACCTGTTGCTGTCCTGCCACTGACTGAAGGCATACCACAAACAGCAAAAACAAAGGAATGTAAAAGTTGTACTTCTTCATAGTTGTCGGTTTTAAACATTGCAAAAGTAATGATAAATTTTCAAAAAAGAGTCTTTTTCTTGCTCAAATCAATAATTTTATGTATTTTCGCAGTTGTAACTGAAAATTAAAGACTATTCATCAAAAACACATTCAACATGAAAAGATTTTTTATTGTGCTTACAGCGTTGATGCTGACGGTACTGCCTTCGGTGGCAAAGAAAGAAAAGAAACAGGTGATGAGCGACCGCGAATACTGGTGTTCCATGGCCTATCGCATGTCCCAACCAGTTTTGGAAAACATGGCTAAAGGGGAGCTGCAGAAGAACATGAAGACAGAGTTCAGTCCCAGCTTCGACAACCGCAACCGCAAAGTAGTCTATATGGAAACCTTCGGAAGACTAATGGCTGGCATCGCTCCCTGGCTTACGCTTCCTGACGATGACACGGCAGAAGGCAAACAGCGCAAGCAGCTGCGTCAGTGGGCATTGGCAAGCTACAAGAACAGCGTTGACCCCCAATCACCCGACTACCTTTGCTGGGGCATAGCAGGACAGAACCTGGTGGATGCAGCCTACATCGCCGAGAGTTTCCTGCGTGCATACGAGCAGCTGTGGGTACCTCTCGACGAGGTGACCAAACAAAGATATATCAAGGAGTTCCAGAGCATGAGAAAGATAGACCCTCCCTACACCAACTGGTTCCTCTTCTCGTCTACCATCGAGAGTTTCCTCGCCAAGGCTGGTGCCCAGTATGACGAATTCCGCGTCAATACTGCTTGCCGCAAGGTAGAAGAGTGGTATGTAGGCGACGGATGGTATGCCGACGGACCTGTTTTCGCCTTCGACTACTATTCCAGCTATGTTTTCCATGCCATGTACTTAGAGACGCTGCAGGCCATGGTCGATGCCAAGGCAAACACCCGTCTCGACTATCAGAAGTATTACGACCGCGCCCTCAAGCGTGCGCAGAAGTTTGCCATCATCCTGGAGCGTTTCATCTCACCCGAAGGAACCTTCCCCGTCATCGGCCGTTCCATGCCCTATCGTATGGCAGCCATGCAGCCATTGGCACTTATGGCATGGTATCAGAAACTGCCTCAAGACCTTTCCAACGGACAGGTGCGCGCCGCTCTGACCAAGGTGATGCACCGCATGTATGACGAGCAGCAAAACTTCAATGATGCCGGTTATCTTACCATCGGCTTCTGTGGCTCACAGCCTAACGTGGCAGACTGGTATACCAACAACGGCTCTCTCTACATGACATCACTTGCTTTCATGCCTCTCGGCCTGCCTGCCGACCATCCTTTCTGGAAAGACGAAGCACAGCCCTGGACTCAGGTAAAAGCATGGAATGGACAGCCCTTCCCTAAAGACCACCGCTGGGGAGATGCTATTATCACCAAAGACAAGTGGTAAAAGGGGGATATACCTGCAAGCATAAAAACACTTGCAAAACAGAAACATTTGTAAAAAATCTATAAACTAATCAAACATGAAAGCAATGAAAAAACTGATGTTGGCAACAGTAGCTGCCATCACTCTCAGCGCCTGCAGTGGCGAGCGTGAATACCTGGATTATCGCGGCGTTTCCATGGCCACACCCTGCAAGGCGTTTGTAGACTCCATGAAGAAGCAGGGATTGGCAATAGATACAGCTGCGCAACAAGACAAGGGCACCATCGTGCTGATGATGCCCGGAAACAGCATGCGTATCACCCTCAAATCATCCAACGATACACTCATTTCCATTCAGGAAAGCTATGAAGCCAGCTATAACGACAGCACTCGGCAACTGTTCCAGACCATGCGTGAACAACTCATCAAGGAGCTGGACATGAACCCCTATATGCCTGTCAACTCGGAAGACCACCGCGAGGCTCGCTTCAAGACGAAGAAAGGTATCGTGACCCTTGTCCTTGAGAATACCTATACTCCACGACTGGACCTGCTCTACGAGACACGCAACGACGACTCTAAATAATCCCCAAACCCTCTGTCAATGATGGATAAAAAATATCCTGCAAAGATTGACGTGTCTGTGCTGCTGCTCTTCTTCTGCCGCACAGACACCTTCCAACTGGTGTTCAACGAGGTGAAGAAAGCACGTCCCTCACGCCTTTTCCTCTATCAGGACGGCCCTCGGTCGGACAAGGATGTTCCTGGCATAGAGGCATGTAGGAAGATTGCTGAGGATATCGACTGGGAGTGTGACGTTCATCGGCTTTATCAGGAAAAGAACGTAGGCTGTGACCCCTCGGAATACATTTCGCAGAAATGGGCGTTCTCATTGACCGACAAATGTATCGTGCTGGAAGATGACGATGTGCCAAGCCAATCCTTCTTTCCTTTCTGCAAGGAGATGCTTGACCGTTATGAAAACGACGAGCGTATCTCCATGATATCCGGTTTCAACATCGACGAGGTGACGCCCGATACTCCGTACGACTACTTCTTCACCTCTGCCTTCAGCATCTGGGGATGGGCATCATGGAGACGCGTTGTAGACCAATGGGAGGGTGACTACGATTTCCTGAAAGACGATTACTCATGCCGGCTGATGAAAAACATCATCAAGGCACGCCGACTCCGGAGCGATATGGTCAAGACTTTCCAGACTCACTGCAATACGGGCAAGGAATATTACGAGAGTATTTTCCAGGCTTCCGTTCTGCTGCAATCGGGGCTTGCCATCATGCCGTCGAAAAACCTGATTAACAATGTGGGACTTACCGTTGAGTCTACCCATTATCAGGCTTCCTCGCTCCATACCATCCCCCAGCGTCTTCGCCGCATCTTCACGATGAAGCGTCATGAACTGGATTTTCCGCTCCACCATCCACGCTACGTCATTGAGGACGTCAGCTACATCGACCGCCTCTATCGGGTAAATGCCTGGGAACATCCCTTCATCAAGATTGGCTATTCTCTGGAAGAACTGTGGCTGAACCTGAAACAGGGAAACTGGAAAACCATCTTCCAAGCTATCAGAAACAGAATAAGAAAACTGCTCCTCGGATAGATGGGTTTTTCTTCTTGGGGTAAGTCTGCTGATGCCAAAGATTCTGTCAGCCGCACGATTCCATCAAGAAAGTTTCATAGTCGTATACGTTATTCATCTATACGCAATAAGGTTATTAATCTATCGGCCGATAGCTTAATAACCTTATTTGTTGGCTGTCTATTTAATCCGCTGAATCTGAATATTCAAAAACAGCGGTATGAATAGCTGAAAATGACTACCCAAAAGTTATCCTCTGCCTTGGGGAGTTATATTTCACGCCGTGAAATATACGTTTCCCAAGCAAGAAGAATCAAAATCAGGCTTATTCACCTTCATTTGGCATTGTTCATAATATAACTGCTGCAAAAGGTTATATGAATTGGACTGAATATTTTGATGATTAGCCTTGATGTACATGATGACAGGGGGTTACGCCTCCAGACTGTGCTCATGAACCCCAGCCACAGCTCTGCCACTTGGCTCGTTCATGTTCTTGAAAGCCTCATCCCATGCCAATGCCTCAGCAGTAGAGCAGGCAACACTGGGAACACTGGGTACTGAGAGAGCCGCCGAATCGCTGGGGAAATGCTCTGCAAAAATGGAACGATAGTAATATTCCTCCTTATTTCGAGGAGGATTAATGGGGAAACGCTCTGCGGCATGAGCCATCTGTTCGTCAGATACGGCAGAGGCTGTAACCTGCTTCAGGGTATCTATCCATGAATAACCTACACCGTCACTGAACTGCTCTTTCTGTCGCCATGCTACCTCGGCAGGCAACATGTCGCTGAAGGCTTCGCGCACAATCTTCTTCTCCATCGTTGCTCCCGGACACATCTTAGCTTCGGGGTTGGTTCGCATAGCCACATCCAAAAATTCCTTGTCAAGGAAGGGCACACGACCTTCCACTCCCCAGGCAGACAGACTCTTGTTGGCACGCAAGCAGTCGTAGAGATACAGCTTGGACAGCTTCCTCACCGTCTCCTCATGAAACGCCTTCGCGTGAGGTGCCTTATGGAAATAGAGATAACCTCCGAATATCTCGTCGGCTCCCTCTCCGGAAAGAACCATCTTAATGCCCATCGACTTGATGACACGGGCAAGAAGATACATCGGCGTAGAGGCACGAACAGTCGTAACATCGTAGGTCTCAATAAAATATATGACATCACGGATAGCATCCAGACCTTCCTGAATCGTATAGTTGATTTCATGATGTACCGTACCT
The DNA here is from genome assembly GCA_945834405.1 of uncultured Prevotella sp. Lineage (GTDB taxonomy): Bacteria > Bacteroidota > Bacteroidia > Bacteroidales > Bacteroidaceae > Prevotella. The sequence continues at coordinate 46,593 of CAMAHD010000002.1, forward strand.
ATATGGTCAGCTACCATACGTGCTTTTGCCAAATCGGGAGCCCCCTTCAATCCTACGGCAAAAGAGTGAAGACGTGGCCACCAAGCTCTGGTAGAACCATCATCCTCTATACGATGCTCGGAATACTGCTCTGCAATGGCACTGATGACCGACGAGTCAAGTCCGCCAGAGAGGAGAACTCCATAGGGCACGTCGCTCATCAACTGACGTTTGACAGCATCCTTCAACGAGTCGCGCACTGCCTCCACACTGGCTGGATTATCCTTCACCTGTTCGTAGTCCATCCAGTCACGCTGGTAGTAACGCTTCATCTGTCCTTCCTTGCTGCTGTAATAATGCCCTGGAAGGAAAGGCTCATAACGATCACAATTGCCCTCCAAGGCTTTCAGTTCACTGGCAACGTAAACCTTGCCGTCCTCGTCATATCCGATGTACAATGGAATCACACCAATAGGGTCGCGGGCAATAAGATACTCGTTTTTCTCCACATCATAGAGAGCAAAGGCAAAGATGCCACTTAAGTCTTCCAGAAAGTGGATGCCCTTTTCACGATAAAGGGCGAGGATGACTTCGCAGTCGCTACCCGTCTGAAACTGGTATTTTCCAGCATATTCCCTGCGTATGTCCTGATGATTATAAATCTCGCCATTCACAGCCAGTACCTGTTTCATGTCAGGACTGAAAAGAGGTTGCTTTCCAGACTCAGGGTCAACTATTGACAGTCGTTCATGGGCGAGGATAGCTGAACCTCCGCAATAGATTCCACTCCAGTCAGGTCCGCGATGACGGATTTTCTGACTCATTCTCAGTGCCTTCTGTCTCCATTCAGGTGTCTGTTCCTGAATATTAAAAATTGCAATTATTCCACACATGGTTTATATTTCTTTTTTTTGTTAAAATCAGCCTCATCCCCGGGTCTCATCAAAGAGAAGGAGCCTCACCCCCGCTCCTAACAAAGAGAAGGAGCCTCACCCCCGACCCCTCTCCAAGAGAGAGGGGAGATGATATGTTTTGCTGCTGGATATTTAACGGGTTGATGAATGTTTGCTATTTTTTATTCAACTTTCGCTAGAATTCAACATTTTAGGAGTTAAGGAGTTATCGCTCCATTTGGTCGCTGGGATTTAAGCCATTGGTTTTGAGCATTGGATATAAGCGCAATAACATTTGGCTTAACTCCTTAACTCCTTAACTACCAACAATTTCCTTTACTTGTATATGTTGAGTTTTTTATAATAAAGCCTAGTCCCCGCCCCCTCACCTGTAAGAGTAATGTTTTGCTGTTGGATATTTAACGGGTTGATGAATGTTTGCTATTTTTTATTCAACTTTCGCTAGAATTCAACATTTTAGGAGTTAAGGAGTTATCGCTCCATTTGGTCGCTGGGATTTAAGCCATTGGTTTTGAGCATTGGATATAAGCGCAATAACATTTGGCTTAACTCCTTAACTCCTTAACTACCAACAATTTCCTTTACTTGTATATGTTGAGTTTTTTATAATAAAGCCTAGTCCCCGCCCCCTCACCTGTAAGAGTAATTATCTCCCCTCTCTCTTGGAGAGGGGTCGGGGGTGAGGCTTTTAGTTAAAGCAGCTCTCTCCATGCTCGTAGATATCCAGTCCTTCTTCCTCAATGCGCTTATCAACGCGAAGTCCTTTCACATACTTGATGCCATAGAAAAGAACCAAACCAGCAGCGGCAGCCCATAGGTCTATCATCAGCACACCGAAACACTGTGCTCCGAAGAATCCCCATCCTCCACCAAGAAGGGCTCCTCCCTCTGTGGCAAGCAGACCTGTCATGATAGTACCTAATATACCGCATACGCCATGTACGGAGCTGGCACCCACAGGATCATCGATATGCAAGCGTGTATCAATAAATTCGATAGAGAAGACAAGCACCGTTCCGCATACCAGACCTATCACTACAGCAGCCCAAGGAGCCACCAAGTCACAGCCGGCCGTGATACCGACGAGTCCGGCAAGCACACCGTTGAGGGTCAGAGAAAGAGATGGCTTGCCATACTTGAGCCAAGATACCATCATCGTGGCAAAGCCACCGGCAACAGCAGCCAGGTTGGTGGTGAGGAAGACATGCGAGATGGCAGTACTATTCACTTCGCCGGATGCTGCCAGCTGAGAACCCGGGTTGAAACCAAACCAGCCAAACCAAAGGATAAACACACCCAAGGCGGCTGCCATCAGATTATGTCCCGGAATAGCGCGACTCTTTCCATTCTTGTCATACTTGCCATAACGTGGTCCGAGACAGATAGCGCCTACGAAAGCCAAGACACCACCTACAGAATGGACAATGGCAGAACCGGCAAAATCATGGAAGGTAGCACCGAAGGTGGTCATCATGAAACTCGTTTCCTCTCCGTTGCAAAGCCATCCACCGCCCCAAGTCCAGTGACCGGAGATAGGATAGATGAGCAGGGAGATGAAAAACGAATAGATAACATACATGGAAAACTTGGTGCGTTCAGCCATGGCTCCCGAAACTATTGTAGCAGCCGTGGCACAGAAAACGGTCTGGAAGATGAGGAAACCCTCAACCGGCAGTCCGTTGTCGAAAAAAGACAAGTTGCCGAAATTGGGAGTACCGACGAAGCCTTCACCATTATTGCCGAACATGAGTCCGAAACCCACGAACCAGAAAAGAAGTGAACCGAGGATAAAGTCGACGAAGTTCTTGAACAAGATGTTAGCCGTGTTCTTGCTGCGCGTAAAACCTGCCTCACACAAGGCAAATCCAGGCTGCATGAAAAAGACCAGCATAGCAGCCAGCAACATCCATACCGTATCCAAAGATGAGGCAAGCTCATCGGGTGTTATCGCTAAAAAAATAGATTTCATAATCGTTGTGCTTAAATTGTGTTTGTGCTGTTATTATCCTTTTCTCGTTTTGTGTTGGTTGGGGGTGCTTTTACTTCTCCTGTTCCGCATTGTACAGGGCAATATCACCTCGCTCGGCAGTACGTATGCGGATGGCATCCTCTATGGGAATGACGAAGATTCGCCCGTCTCCTATCTCACCGGTATGCGCCGACTGTTGGATAGCAGCAAGAGTACGTTCCACATTCTTATCCCGAACAACCACATTAATCAAAATGCGCTCAATACAACTGGTGTCGTACATCACACCACGATAAATACGTGCCTGTCGCATCTTTCCTTCACCTCTTACATCATAATAAGAGAACCACTCGATGTCGGCAGCCAAAAGCGCTTCCTTCACATCCTCGAATTTTGTCTTGCGGATGATGGCTTCAATCTTTTTCATTTTTACCTCTCCTTTAATTAATAAAATTGTGACAATTTGATAACTTTCGGCTGCAAAATTACGACAAAATGAAATCATAACAAGGATAATTAAGTCAAAAAGAAAATCATTTGAGCTATTTATTTACATTTATTTATATTTCATATCTCTTTACTTACGATTTGTTATCATATCGGTTTGATTTGTTACAATTTGCAATTTTCATGCAAAAAGTAGATTTATTTCCATACTATTATCTTCTTTTTTCTTTCAAAATGCCGTATCTTTGCACTGAAATCAAACAGAAATAAAGTATAAAAGGTAAAAGACGAACAAAATGACAAAGACCATCCACTTTACCAAGATGCACGGAGCAGGCAACGACTACATATATGTTGACACGCTGCGCAACGACATCCCCCATCCCGAGGAGGCTGCCATCAAATGGAGTGCAGCTCACACGGGCATAGGCAGCGACGGTCTTGTGTTGATAGGTGCCTCACCTATTCCGGAAGCCGATTTCTCCATGCGTATCTTCAATGCTGACGGCTCGGAAGCAATGATGTGTGGCAATGCCTCGCGCTGCATCGGCAAATATCTCTACGAGAAGGGACTTACATTCAAGCGCACAATCCGACTGCTGACTCTTTCGGGCATCAAGGTGCTTCATCTTTCTGTAGATGATATATATAATAAGGTGGAGAGTGTCATGGTTGACATGCTGGAGCCTGTGCTCTGCAACCCTGCCCAACTGGCATTGAACAACGGAAGCATGACCGAAGGCTCGATAGAGGTAGAAGGGAGAACATTTACAGGAACCTTCGTCTGCATGGGAAACCCACATTTTGTGGTTTTCACGGATAACATCAAGCAGATGGATGTAGCCCGATGGGGTTCGCTGCTGGAGCATCATCCCGCCTTCCCCGAACGTTGCAACATTGAATTCGCACAACTCACGGGCGACAACATCCTGAGGACTCGCGTATGGGAACGCGGTAGCGGAATCACCATGGCTTGCGGCACAGGAGCCTGTGCCACTGCTGTGGCTGCTGCCCTCACCAAGCGATGCGCTCGCAAAAGCGCCATCGTGATGGACGGAGGAACCCTGGAGATTGAATGGAATGAAAGTGACAACCACATCTACATGACGGGCCCTGCCGCTTTCGTCTTCGAGGGGGATATAGAACTGTAACTTTGGCAAACTTCAATCAACAATCATAAAGAAAAAAAACATATGGCATTAGTAAACGAACATTTCCTGAAACTTCCGAACAACTACCTGTTCGCCGACATCGCCAAGAAGGTCAATGCCTTCAAAGTGTCTCACCCCCATGCTGATGTCATCAGTCTGGGTATCGGCGACGTGACCCAGCCTTTGTGTCCGGCTGTCATAGAGGCTATGCACAAGGCTGTAGACGAGATGGGAAGCAGTGACACCTTCCGAGGCTACGGACCGGAACAGGGTTATGCCTTTCTGAGAGAAGCTATCGTGAAAAACGACTACCTGCCTCGCGGCATACATCTTGACCCTAACGAGATATTTGTCAACGACGGTGCCAAGAGCGATACCGGAAACATCCAGGAGTTGGTAAGATGGGATAACAGCATCGGAGTTACCGACCCTATATATCCTGTCTACATTGACTCGAACGTAATGATTGGCAGAGCGGGTGTGGTTCAGGACGGCAAATGGAGCAATGTAGTCTACATGCCTTGCACGGCAGAAAACAATTTCACGCCCCAGATACCTGACAAGCGAGTGGACATCATCTACCTCTGCTATCCCAACAATCCGACAGGTACGGTTATCAGCAAGGAGGAACTGCGCAAATGGGTGAACTATGCTTTGAAGAACGACACTCTCATCTTCTACGATGCTGCCTACGAAGCATATATACAGGATCCATCCATCCCCCACTCCATTTACGAAATCAAAGGGGCGCGCAAGGTTGCCATCGAATTCAGGAGCTACTCCAAGACAGCAGGATTCACAGGCGTAAGATGCGGCTATACCGTTGTTCCTAAAGAGCTGACGGCTTCTACTATACAAGGAGAACGAATACCCTTGAACCATTTGTGGAACAGAAGGCAATGTACGAAGTTCAACGGTACCAGTTATATCAGTCAGAAAGCGGCAGAAGCGACCTACAGTGCTGCCGGCAAGGAGCAGGTGAAAGAGGTGATTTCCTACTACATGACAAATGCAAAAATCATGTACGACACCCTCACTTCACTAGGCATTGAGGTTTACGGCGGACAGAATGCGCCTTATCTCTGGGTGAAGACGCCTGACGGTTCGGGCAGCTGGCGTTTCTTTGAGCAGATGCTTTACAATGCCCACGTCGTTTGCACCCCCGGTGTAGGTTTCGGTCCGAGCGGAGAGGGTTATATACGACTGACAGCCTTCGGCGACAGGAACAACTGCGAAGAGGCTATGGAAAGGCTGCATAAATGGTTGAAATGAAAAGGGTAATCCCATCATACTGCAACACAGAAACTTGACAGACACCAACACAACACAAAATAAACACAGTTATTCATTAAAAACAATGCAGTTATGAAAGCAGTAAAAAGATTGGGCATCTTCGCCATCCTGATGGTGGCAGGTGCCATGACGGCAGGAGCAGAGGAAAAAGTAGAAACAACCGTATCGGCAGATGCCGTCAGCCAGTATATATGGCGTGGACAGGAGCTGGGAGGCATCAGCCTGCAACCTACATTGGAAGTCAGCTACGCAGGTTTCTCCGTGAATGCCTGGGGAAGTGTAGGTCTGGAGTCAACAGACACCAAGGAGTTTGACATCACCGTAGGTTACTCTTTAGGAGGATTCAACATCGGAATTACCGACTACTGGTTTAACCAGGGAGGTGGCGACGAGTCAAACCGTTACTTCATGTACCATTCTCACCGTACCAACCACGTGTTTGAAGCAAACATTGGTTATGACTGCGGCAAGGGTGCCATCCAATGGTATACCAACTTTGCAGGTAACGACGGATTGAACAAGAGTGGCAAAAGAGCATACTCGTCATACGTTGAGCTGACAGCTCCCTTTGCACTCGGCGGAGCTGACTGGACAGCTGCAATAGGTGCCGTTCCATACGCATCCACCTTCTATTCGACAAAGGGGTTTGCTGTGACCAACGTATCTCTGACAGCAAGCAAGGATATCCAGATAACTCCATCTTTCTCACTGCCTGTTTTTGCTCAGGTGGCAGCCAACCCTGCCAGCCAGAAGGCATATTTTGTATTTGGTTTTACCTTGAAACCCTGAGAGACAATGGGAGCTCGACTCTCATCAAAACTTCAAATAAGAGAAAAAACAATATTTATCAACAACGGCCTGTAACACAGCTCCTTCCCCTCTGTCGGAAGGAGTATGACAGGCCAGAAACTTTAAAACAATGGCAAATTTAAGATTTCAGGTTGTAGAGGAGGCATTCAAGAAAAAGCCCCTTGATGTAGTGACACCCAAGGAACGTCCCTACGAGTATTTCGGCAAGTATGTCTTCAACAGAGAGAAGATGTACAAATATCTGCCCAAGGATGTTTATGAAAAGCTGGTTGATGTCATCGACAACGGTGCACGTCTTGACCGCTCCATCGCTGACGCAGTGGCTGCCGGAATCAAGCAATGGGCTGTAGAAAACGGCGTTACACACTATACTCACTGGTTCCAGCCCCTCACCGAAGGCACAGCCGAGAAGCATGACTCTTTCATCGAGCACGACTTCAAGGGAGGTATGGTTGAGGAGTTCTCTGGCAAACTGCTCGTTCAGCAGGAGCCTGACGCATCTTCCTTCCCCTCCGGAGGAATCCGCAACACCTTCGAGGCTCGCGGTTACTCAGCCTGGGATCCTACGTCTCCCGTCTTTATCATCGACGACACACTCTGTATACCTACTATCTTCATCTCATATACCGGAGAGGCTCTCGACTACAAGGCTCCGCTGCTGCGCACACTGCATGCAGTGAACGTTGCCGCCACCGAGGTATGCAAGTATTTCTATAGCGACGTGAAGAAAGTACAGAGCAATCTGGGATGGGAACAGGAGTACTTCCTCGTAGACGAAGGTTTGTATTCTACCCGCCCCGACCTGTTGCTCACCGGTCGTACACTGATGGGACATGACTCTGCCAAGAACCAGCAGATGGAAGACCACTATTTCGGTACTATCCCTGACCGCGTACAGGCTTTCATGAAAGATTTGGAGATACGCGCTCTTGAGCTGGGCATCCCTTGCAAGACCCGCCACAACGAGGTTGCACCCAACCAGTTTGAGTTGGCTCCTATCTTTGAAGAAACCAATCTGGCTGTAGACCATAACATGCTGCTGATGTCGCTGATGAAGAAGGTAGCTCGCAAACACGGTTTCCGCGCCTTGCTGCACGAAAAACCCTTTGCAGGCATCAACGGTTCGGGAAAGCACAACAACTGGAGTCTTTCTACAGACACGGGTGTACTGCTTCACGCTCCGGGCAAGACACCGGAAGACAACCTCCGTTTTGTCACCTTCATCGTAGAGACACTGATGGGTGTCTACCGACATAACGGCTTGCTCAAGGCTTCCATCATGAGCGCTACCAATGCACATCGTCTGGGTGCCAACGAGGCTCCCCCTGCCATCATCTCTTCTTTCCTTGGCAAACAGCTCAGCGAGCTGCTCGACCATATTGAGCAGTCAGACACCGACGAGCTCTTCGCCATGGCAGGCAAGCAGGGCATGAAGATGGACATCCCAGAGATTCCCGAACTGCTCATCGACAACACAGACCGCAACCGCACATCTCCCTTCGCCTTTACCGGCAACCGATTTGAGTTCCGTGCCGTAGGTTCAGAGGCCAACTGTGCTTCAGCCATGACCGCCCTGAATGCTGCTGTTGCAGAGGCTCTCGTAGAGTTTAAGAGACGTGTCGATGCTGCCATCAGCAATGGCAAAGACCAGACAAAAGCTATCGTAGACGTGCTGCGTGAAGACATCAAGACCTGTAAGGCCATCCGCTTTGACGGAAACGGTTACAGCGACGACTGGGTTGAGGAAGCAACCAAACGCGGTTTGGACGTAGAGAAGAGCTGTCCTGTCATCTTCGAGCGCTATCTGGACGAAAGCAGCATCAAGATGTTCGAGGCTCTCGGCATCATGTCGAAGAAAGAGCTGGAAGCTCGCAACGAGGTGAAATGGGAAACCTATACCAAGAAGATTCAGATAGAAGCCCGTGTCATGGGCGACCTTTCTATGAACCACATCATCCCTATCGCCACTCACTATCAGTCAATGCTGATCAAGAATGTACAGAACATGCGCAGCATCTATCCTGCCGACAAGGCAGACAAGCTGTCAGAACGCAACTTCAAGCTGATTGAGGAGATTGCAGAACGCACACAGACCATCGAGCGCGGTGTGGAGGAACTGATTAATGCGCGCAAAGTGGCAAACAAGATTGAGAATGAACATGACAAGGCTATTGCTTATCACGACACCGTGGCACCCAAGATGGAAGCCATACGCTATCAGATTGACAAACTGGAACTGATAGTAGAAGACGACCTCTGGACACTGCCCAAATACCGTGAACTGCTGTTCATCAGATAGGTCAAGTAAAAATCTTTTCAGACAATCTATTTCTTTTTTTGGTTGTTTGAAGTTTGCGACGGGGAATGGCTGTGAAGTTATTCCTCGTTTTCTTATGTAATGCTCAAAAAACAACGTCGGCCATCTTGCTTCAGTTTTTTTGGAACATTACAACATACGTTTTTCACATAAAAATGTTGACACAAATTCTTGCACGTATGAAGTTTATCCTGTATATTTGCAATCCAAACAAAAGAAGAACCAACATGTTCAGAATAATTCTTACTATCTTCATAGCTGCATTTGCATGTTCCTCGAAGGCACAAGTGCAGGTACCAGGATGCAGCGAAGTCCTGCTGGAAACAACTGCCGGCAACATCCGGCTGCAGCTATATGACGAAACGCCTCTGCATCGGGACAACTTCCTCAAACTGGTAGCTTCACATTTTTATGATTCCTTGCTCTTCCATCGGGTGATAAAGGATTTCATGGTTCAATGCGGTGACAGTACCAGCCGCCATGCTCCTGCCGGCACATTGCTGGGAGAAGGTGACCCCGGATACAGGATTCCCGCGGAAATACGTCTGCCTCAGCTCTTCCACAGAAGAGGCGTATTGGCAGCAGCCAGAGAACCGGATGATGTCAATCCCAAATATGAGTCAAGTGCCTCACATTTCTACATCGTATGGGGACGAGTGTTCAACGACTCTACAATAGCCCGCATGCAGGCACGGTTAGACACCATCTATGGTGCTCCCGTCCGTCTTACTCCTGAGATGACAGAAACTTACAAAACCATTGGCGGCACTCCACATCTTGACGGAGGATATACCGTTTTTGGCGAAGTGACGGAGGGAATGGAGGTAGTAGACCGTATACAACAGTCACCTACCGACAAGAATAACCGTCCGCTGCAGGATGTACGTATTCTGCGTGCCACCATCACCCATAAGGGACAGGAATAGCGCTGTTGCCTTGACCTGCCAAATGAGCAAAATGAATATAGTTTAGGCTATCATGAGTTTCAAAGAAATCATCCGGATAAGAAAAGAGGAGAGACTGCCCGCCGCAGTTCTCATGGTGCTTGCTCTTGTGCTGAATACCATCTTTGTCCAAAGAGTCAACGAATACATCCTTTCTACCGACAGCGCCGATATGGATTTGGTGGAGTTGCTGCGATGTTTTCATATCTCTGGCTATGACCCTTATGCTCTGTTCTCTTTCTGTCAATGGGATGTCATCTATAATGCCTATCGCCATCCCTTGCTGGCATTTCTGCTTTATCCTTTCTTTATCCTCAACAGTGCGACAGAGCATCTTACAGGACTGAATATAGCTGCCTTCTTAGCTGCTTTATTACTGATAATCAACGCGCTCTATGCGCTGCTTTTCTTCCACCGCATACTGCGCGACATCATCGGCATCAGCCTCATCGACAGTCATATCCTGTCTGCCTTTTTCTTCTCCATGGCATATATACTGCAAATGCTGTTTGTGCCTGACCATTTTGCCTTTTCCATGACTCTTCTGTTGCTGACAGCATGGATGGCAGGAAAGAAAATGAAAGAGAAAGACGGCAGGTGGAGCAAGATATGGCTGTTCGTTTTGGTAAGTGGCATCACACTGAGCAATGGCATCAAAGTAGCATTGGCAGCTCTTTATGTCAAGGGAAGGAAGGTATTCCAACCTAAGTACCTGCTGCTGGCATTCGTGTTGCCGACAGTAGTTCTATGGGCACTTGCCGACTTTCAGTTTCATACCTTCTCCATACCAAGGGCAGAGAAAATGGCCCAAAAGGCAGCTGTAGAAAAGGCGAGGATGGAGACTCTGAAACTCAAGAAGAAAGGCATTGACCGAAAGGTGGCTCCTGAGAAACCTAAGGAGGTGAAGAAGAAAGTGGATTTTCTCAGCTGGATAGATACAGAAACCGACCGCGTGGAGAGTCTTGTTGAAAACGTCTTCGGCGAGTCCATCCAACTGCACCAACGTTATACATTGATGGATGGTTTAGGCAAAAGACCTCTCTTTGTCACCTACGACTGGATTCTGAACTATATAGCAGAAGCCATCATCATCGTTCTGTTTCTCTTAGGTATCTGGACAGGTTTCCATTCTTCCTTCTTATGGTTGTTGTTATCCTGGACAGGCTGTGACGCCCTGCTGCATCTGGGCCTGGGTTTTGGTCTGAACGAAGTCTATATCATGGCTCCCCACTGGTTGTTCACGCTGCCTCTGACCATTGCTTTTCTGTTGACGAAGACTGGCTCTTACCGCTGGCTCACCCTCAGCCTACGTTCTCTGCTCAGCTTGCTGTCGCTGTTTCTTCTCATGCACAACGGCTGGTACCTCTTGAATTTCTTACTGTAGGGCTAAGTTTGACGTTTTTATCACCGTCACTTGACATTCCTTTTAGTTAAAACCATGTTAAAGCCTGTCCCACATCATCGCATTCTGGGTTCTTTTCCGTAGCTTTGTATGATAATTATGGTTTGCCTATGAATATGAATATATGATACCACACACGATACGAATTATTGCTTTGGATGCAGACGACACGCTGTGGGATTGCCAGAGTCATTTTGAAAGGGTAGAGAATATGCTGTTCCAACTATTGGAACCGTGGTGTACTTTTGACGAGGCTAAAAAGGAACTGTTTGTCACAGAACATGACAACATGAGCTCACTGGGATATGGAAGCAAGGCTTTCACCCTCTCCGTCCTGCAGACAGCCCTTCGCGTGAGTCAAGGTACTATGCCGCAGAAACAGCTGAACCAGCTGCTGCAGGAAGGCTGTCTGCTGAACACGATGCCCGCTACTCCTCTCCCCGGTGTCACAGAGACCCTGAGATGGCTACAGCATGAATGGCGCTCCAAACACTCTGACAGAAGAATCATCGTCCTTACAAAAGGAGACCTGCTCGAACAGGAAAACAAATTGATTCGTTCGGGTCTGCTTCCTTTCTTTGACAACGTTTATATCCTTTCCAAGAAAGATGAGGATGCCTACCTCCGACTCTGCCGCGACGAGGGTATACAACCTGCGGAGTTGCTGGCTGTCGGCAATTCATTCAAGAGTGACATCGCGCCCGCTCTTAACGTTGGTGCCTCTGCCATACACATACCTTTCCATGTGGTTTGGCAACTGGAACAGAGCGAGGAGTTCGAACATAACCATCTGATAAAAATCGACTCTATCAGTGCCCTTCCACATGCCATCAAAGAACTGGTCAATTGAAGAAACGCGCATCACAAAACGCCCCAAGTTACTTTTTTATCCTCACTAATTGACTGTTTCTGATTTTTTTACTGTAACTTTGCAGGCAAAATACAAATGGAATACAATGGAAGAAAAAAATTTTAAACGTACTACCATCACCGCCGCACTGCCATACGCCAATGGCGGTGTGCATATAGGTCATTTGGCTGGCGTATACGTACCAGCCGACATCTATGCCCGATACCTCAGGCTGAAGAAGAAAGAGGTAGTATTCATTGGCGGCAGCGATGAGCACGGCGTTCCCGTCACCATCAGAGCACGCCAGGAAGGCATCACCACACAAGAGGTGGTGGACAGATACCACGAGATGATCAAAAAATCGTTCGAGGAATTCGGCATCTCATTTGATATTTACAGCCGCACCACCTCCAAAATACACCATCAGTTTGCCTCCGACTTCTTCCGCACGCTCTATGACAAGGGAGAGCTGGAAGAAATTACAGAGTCGCAATACTGCGATGAGGTGACCGGAGAGTTCCTGACCGACCGCAATATCGTAGGCACCTGTCCTCGCTGTGGAGCCGAAGGAGCTTACGGTGACCAATGTGAGAAATGCGGTGCCACTCTCTCACCCGACGAGCTGATTAACCCCACCAACAAGAACAATCCGGGCCACGGCCTGGTGAAAAAGCCTACCAAGAACTGGTATCTGCCTCTGGGCAAATATCAGGAATGGCTGAAACAATGGATTCTGGAAGGACATCAGGAATGGCGCACCAACGTCTATGGACAGTGCAAGTCATGGCTCGACATGGATTTGCAGCCAAGGGCAATGACACGCGACCTTGAATGGGGTATTCCCGTGCCTGTAGAAGGTGCGGAAGGCAAGGTGCTCTATGTTTGGTTTGACGCTCCTATCGGATACATATCCAATACCAAAGAACTATGCGACAACGACCCGGAACGCTGGGGCTCCTGGCAGAAATGGTGGCAGGATGAAGACACCCGTCTGGTTCATTTCATCGGAAAGGACAACATCGTCTTCCACTGTCTCATCTTCCCCGTCATGCTGAAAGCACACGGCAACTATATACTGCCCGACAATGTGCCAGCCAACGAGTTCCTGAATCTGGAAAACGACAAGATATCCACCTCGCGCAACTGGGCTGTCTGGTTGCATGAATACTTGGTTGATTTCCCCGGCAAGCAGGACGTATTGCGCTATGTACTTACAGCCAATGCCCCGGAAACCAAGGACAACAACTTTACTTGGAGAGATTTCCAGGACCGAAACAACAACGAACTGGTAGCCGTCTATGGCAACTTCGTGAACAGAGCCTTGCAACTGACCAAGAAATACTGGAACGGAGTGGTTCCCGCCTGTGGCGAACTGACAGACACAGACAAGGCAACTCTGGAAGAATTCAAGGATGTAAAGGTCAATGTGGAGCGACTCCTCAATGCCTTCAAGTTCAGAGAGGCACAGAAGGAAGCCATGAACCTGGCACGCATCGGCAACAAATACATTGCTGACACCGAACCATGGAAGGTAGCCAAGACTGACATGCAGAGAGTAGAGACCATCCTCAACATTTCACTCCAGTTGGTCGCCAATCTTGCCATTGCCTTTGAACCTTTCCTGCCCTTCAGCAGCAAGCGATTGCTGAACATGCTGAATGTGGACCATTACGACTGGGAACAGCTGGGCTGTACAGACCTCCTCGCTCCCGGTCACCAGCTGGCAGAACCCGAACTGCTGTTCGAAAAGATTGAAGACGAAACCATCCAGAAGCAGCTGGACAAGCTGGAGGCAACAAAAAAAGCCAACGAGGCTGCCTCTTACAAGGCAGAGCCCATCAAAGAGAATGTTGCTTTTGAGGATTTCGAAAAGCTGGACATCCGCGTGGGACATGTCAAGGACTGCCAAAAAGTAAAGAAGTCGAAGAAACTGCTACAGTTTACCATTGACGATGGCAGTGGCACAGACCGCACCATTCTGAGCGGTATCGCCGCCTACTATGAACCCGAACAGCTCATCGGAAAAGACGTGCTCTTTATAGCCAACTTTGCTCCTCGCAAGATGATGGGCATTGAGAGTCAGGGAATGATTCTTTCCGCAGTCAACTTCGATGGTTCACTGACCGTTACTACCACCCTCAGCCAGGTGAAACCCGGCAGTCAGGTAGGCTAACAATCGAATCTGACAGATGGAATCGCTGAAAGAGAAAACAGCCAAGGGACTCTTCTACGGAGGACTCAGCGTAGGGTTCCAGCAGCTGGTTGGACTGGTAATGGGTATCGTACTGGGCAACCTGCTCTCGCCCGACGAGTATGGCATGATAGCCATGATTACCGTTTTCTCACTGATTGCCAACGAGCTTCAGAGCAGCGGTTTTAAAATAGCATTGACAAACCTTTCAGAACCAGAACACCGCGACTATAACGCAGTGTTCTGGTTTAATATTCTCATGGGGGGCTTCATCTACATCGTACTTTTTTTCTGCGCCCCCTTCATTGCCGACTATTACCATCGACAGGAGCTGATACCTCTTTGCCGCTACGCCTTTCTCGGGTTTGTCTTTGCCTCGTTCGGACTGGTCCAATCGGCATATCTGTTCAAGAAACTCCAGGCACGCCAACAGGCACAGGCAGCCTCCATTGCAGTCATTGTCAGCAGTATAGTGGCAGTCACGATGGCAGCTTTAGGATGCTCTTATTGGTCATTGGCGACACAAACCAACCTGTATATCGCCATCAACACCTCCCTGTTATGGTATTATTCTCCCTGGCGTCCCTCCTTCGACATTGACTTCCGCCCCATCCGTGGTATGTTTCGGTTCAGCTACAAGCTGCTGCTCTCAAGTATCATCAACGATATCAACAACAGTATGCTGAACATCCTGTTGGGACGCTACTTCTCAGCCCGTGCTGCAGGTCTGTTCAATCAGGCTTCACAATGGAACTACAAGTGCATCTATCTGCTGCAGGGCATGCTGGCTCAGGTGTCCCAACCAGTCATGGTGATGGCACGTGAAAGCAAGGAACGCCAACTGCATATCATCCGCAAACTGATACGCTTTACAGCCTTCCTGAGTTTCCCCTTGCTGTTCGGCTTTGCCCTGGTAGCCGTTGAATTCATCACCTATGCCCTGACTGACAAATGGCTGCAAAGTGCCCGCTTCATTCAGATACTCAGTATCAGTGGAGCCTTCATGCCATTGGTCACCGTATTCCAAAATGCCATCCTTTCTCACGGGAAGAGTGCCGTCTATATGGTCTGTACGATTACCCTCAGTTGCTGTCTCATTGGCATGGTATTGGCTTTCAGCGACTATGGAGTCAGAACACTGGTGATAGGGTTCACCATCCTGCAGCTGATATGGGTATTTGTATGGCATTTCTTCGTATGGCGCATCACAGGTTATACCCTGGGCATGTTCCTTTGGGACATCCTGCCCTTTGCCGTTACTGCCGCCAGCGTCATGCTGACCGTACATTTCCTGACTCGCAGCATCGAATCAGAACCTCTGCTGCTCGCCACCCGCGTTCCGCTGGCTGCCATCCTCTATTACCTCGTGATGAAATGTGCCCGCGCCAAGGTTCTTGACGAGTGTACTACCTTCATATTACAACGCTTACATAAAAAGAAAAAACAATGACTCACGACGAACTTACTCCCCAAGCACTTCAAAAACGCTATAACCCCGAAGGCTCCCTGCTCAGACGCCATCAGTTGCGTATGCTGGATATCCTTATCGAACTAGACCGTATCTGCAACAAACATCATATCACGTATTGGCTGTCCAGCGGTACGCTGCTGGGAGCTATTCGTCACCAAGGGTTCATCCCCTGGGACGATGACCTGGATGTGGAACTGCCATATTCGGAATACAAGAAACTGATGAAGATACTGCCTGCAGAACTGCCATCATGGCTCGCCCTGCAGAACCACGAGCAAGACAGCAACTATCTATACTGCTATGCCAAACTGCGCGACAAGAATTCACTTCTCGACGAGGGACTTCCCTACGACTGCCGCTGCAAGGAAAAGGGTATCTATATCGACATCTTCCCCATGGAAAAACATCCCATCTGGTTACATCGTCTCTCGGAACTGACTTTCGGACACCTATATAAAATACTCCGTCTTTCGCCCAACGACAACCATGCCTTCCGCAGTGCATTGCGACTGTACAAGCTGAACACAAAATTCATTTATCCTTGTCTCCGCCTCTTCACCACCTGCTTCTACTGGGGATCCAACCGTACCTTTGGTATGGGTATACCCCTCCGTTCCAAACGCAACTTCAAACATGTATACCCCCTGAAAAAGGCAATATTTGAGGGACACGAATTCCCCGTACCGCATGACAGCGATGCCATGCTGCGCGGCATTTATGGAGACTACATGAAACTGCCAGACCTGAACAAACTTCAACTTCACGTTGTCAGTTTGCAGATGTAGCTTTCATTTCGTAATAATTTAATTCATTTTTCAATCATTCCGAAAGTTTTTTACCAAGAATCAGTTACTATATGTAAGCAGGGAAGAAAAAGTTGATTTATTAAGCAGCGAACACATACCATTTTGTTAGCAAAATGATTAATTTTGCAGCCATATTGTAAGTAAACAAAGGAATAGTCAAACTTAATGCAACTAAATATGGCAAATGGATTGTATAATGCTGCCTATGAGCACGACGCATGTGGCGTTGGTATGGTGGTGAATATTCACGGCAACAAGAGCCACGAACTGGTTGACAATGCACTAAAGGTATTGGAGAACATGCGCCACAGAGGCGCTGAAGGTGCAGACAACAAGACCGGAGATGGAGCAGGCATCATGCTTCAAATTCCTCATGAGTTTATCCTGCTGCAAGGCATTCCCGTTCCCGAAAAGGGAAAGTACGGTACAGGACTCATCTTCCTGCCCAAAGACTCCGACAAGCAGAGCGAGATTCTTTCCATCATGATTGAAGAAATCGAAAGGGAAGGCTTGTCGCTGATGCACTTGCGCAATGTTCCTACCAATCCCGACTGTTTGGGTAAGGCAGCCTTGGATAATGAGCCTGCCATCAAGCAGGTATTTGTAACGGGAGTGACGGACGACAAGGTGCCTGTCTTTGAACGTACACTCTACATCATCCGAAAAAAGATTGAAAAACGGGTACATGACAGAGACTTCTATATCTGTTCACTGTCCAGCAAAAACATTATATATAAAGGTATGCTGTCCAGCCTGCAACTGAGACAGTATTTCCCAGACCTTACCAACAACTATTTCACCAGTGGTCTGGCTTTGGTCCACAGCCGTTTCTCTACCAACACCTTCCCCACTTGGAGTCTGGCACAGCCCTTCCGCCTGCTTTGCCACAACGGAGAAATCAACACCATCCGTGGCAACAGAGGATGGATGCAGGCAAGAGAGAGCGTGCTGAACAGCGAGTCGCTGGGTGATATCAGGAAAATATCTCCCATTGTACAACCGGGAATGAGCGACTCTGCCAGCTTGGACAATGTGTTCGAGTTTTTTGTCATGAGCGGTCTTTCACTGCCTCATGCCATGAGCGTCATGGTTCCTGAAAGCTTCAACGACAAGAACCCTATCTCCGAAGACCTCAAAGCCTTCTATGAATACCATTCTATTCTGATGGAACCATGGGATGGTCCCGCTGCCCTGCTGTTCAGCGACGGTCGCTATGCGGGTGGTATGCTCGACCGTAATGGTCTTCGCCCTGCCCGATATACCATCACGAAAAACGACATGATGGTAGTGGCAAGCGAAGTAGGTGTCATGGATTTCGAACCCACAGAGATTGCTGAGAAAGGACGCCTCCAACCGGGTAAGATCTTACTGATAGATACACAGGAAGGCAAAATCTACTATGACGGAGAAATCAAGGAAAGACTGGCTGCCGCACATCCCTATCGCCAATGGCTCTCAACCAACAGAATACAGCTGGAGAAACTGAAGAGTGGACGCAAGGTGGAAAATGCCATACCTTATTTGGTCAAGCATGAGATGATGTTCGGCTATGGAGAAGAAGACGTTGACGGAACCATTGTCCCCATGTCAACCAAGGCTCAAGAGCCTACTGCCGCCATGGGCAATGACACTCCGTTAGCTGTCTTGTCAGACAAGCCACAGATATTCTTCAACTATTTCCGTCAGCAATTTGCACAAGTCACCAATCCCGCCATTGACTCTATCCGCGAAGAACTGGTGATGTCGCTCAGCGAATATATCGGAAGGGTAGGTTCGGGCATACTCTCTCCCGATGAGACAAACTGCAAGATGGTAAGGCTGCCCCACCCCATCCTGAACAACACCCAACTGGATATTCTCTGTAATATCCGCTACAAAGGATTCAATACCGTCAAACTGCCCATCCTCTTTGAATGTGAAAAGGGAGAAGAAGGACTGCGTGATGCCCTGGACCAGCTTTGCAAGGATGCAGAACGCAGTGTTGACGATGGCTATAACTATATCATCCTGACCGACAGAGATGTGGACGAGACACATGCTGCCATCCCCTCTCTGCTGGCGGTCAGCGCTGTTCACCATTACCTGATTTCCGTAGGTAAACGTGTACAGACGGCACTCATCGTCGAGAGCGGAGAAATCAGGGAGACCATGCACGCTGCCCTACTGTTGGGTTATGGTGCAAGTGCCCTGTGTCCCTACATGACCTTCGCCATCTTGGACGACTTGGTCAAGAAACATAAGATTCAAGAGGACTACGCGACAGCAGAAGCCAACTATATCAAGGCTGTCAAGAAAGGTTTGTTCAAGATCATGGCAAAGATGGGTATCTCAACCATCCGTTCCTACCGTGGTGCCAAGATATTCGAGAGCATCGGACTCTCCGAAAACCTGCTGAAAAACTATTTCGGAACCGAAACGAGCACCATCGGTGGTATCGGACTGGAAACGATAGCCCGCGATGCCATCCGTTTCCATGATATGGCTTACCCCAAAGATGACTATCATCAACGTATCAATTACGACTTCCTGCCCAACATGGGTCAGTTCAACTATCGTAAGGATGGCATCAAACATGCGTGGAACCCTGAGACTATCGCCACCTTGCAGCTGGCTACACGCACCGGCAATTATCAGAAGTTCAAGGAATTCAGTCGTCTGGTTGACGGTAAGTCATCACCCATCTTCATCCGCGACTTCTTTGGATTCAAGCGCAATCCCATCAGTATCGACCAGGTAGAGCCCGTTGAGGACATCGTCAAGCATTTTGTGGCTGGAGCCATGAGTTTTGGTGCCCTCTCCAAAGAAGCCCATGAAGCCATCTGTCTGGCAATGAACAAGATTGGAGCACGCTCCAACACGGGTGAAGGCGGCGAGGACAGCGAACGCTTCCATAGCAGCATTGATGGCATTTCTCTGTCATCCAAGACCAAACAGATAGCATCAGGACGCTTTGGCGTGACCACCAACTATCTGGTCAATGCTGAAGAAATACAAATCAAGGTGGCACAAGGTGCCAAGCCCGGTGAAGGCGGACAGCTGCCGGGATTCAAGGTAAATGAGGTCATCGCCAAGACCAGACACTCCATCCCCGGCATCTCTCTCATCTCTCCTCCACCTCATCACGACATCTACTCTATTGAGGACCTGGCACAGCTTATCTTCGACCTGAAGAATGTCAACCCTCAGGCTGCTATCAGCGTGAAACTGGTTGCAGAGAGTGGTGTGGGAACCATTGCTGCCGGTGTTGCCAAGGCAAAGGCAGACCTGATTGTCATCTCAGGAGCAGAAGGCGGAACAGGTGCCAGTCCGGCATCAAGCATGCGTTTTGCAGGTATATCGCCGGAGATTGGACTCAGTGAAACCCAGCAGACATTGGTCAAGAACGGACTGAGAGGACAAGTAAGACTGCAAGTCGACGGACAGCTGAAGACAGGACGCGACATCATACTGATGGCTCTGCTCGGAGCAGAGGAATTTGGTTTCGGAACTACCTGTCTGATTGTGCTGGGATGTGTGATGATGCGCAAATGCAACCTGAACACCTGTCCTCTGGGAGTCACCACTCAGGACCCTGAACTGAGAAAACACTTTATCGGCAAATACGAATATCTGGTCAACTATTTCACCTTCCTTGCACAAGAGGTGCGCGAATATCTGGCAGAAATGGGCTTCACCCGTCTGAACGATATTGTGGGACATACGGAGTTAATCAACCGCGAGAGAGTGATACCACTGAATGAGCCAAAATTCAAGATGCTCGACTTCAGACGTCTGCTGTTCAAGGAGGATGGAGGTAACGGTCTGCATCATGACCCGCAGGCAGTCTCCCAACTTACCCATACGTTGGAGGAAGTCTTGGACCAGCAGATTATCCGTTCCTCAGCCAAGGCTTTCGAGCGTCAGGAAGAGGTGAACCTCGACTATGCCATCAAGAATACCGACAGAGCTGTAGGTACCATGCTCAGCGGCATGATTGCCTCCAAGTTTGGAGAAGAGGGACTTCCCTCAGAAACCATCAATGTGAAGTTCAAGGGTTCTGCCGGACAAAGCTTCGGTGCCTTCCTGATGAAAGGTGTCAACTTCAAGCTGGAGGGTGAAGCTAATGACTACTTTGGCAAGGGACTCAGTGGCGGCCGCATAGCCATACTGCCACCCACACGCAGCAACTTTGCTGCCGAAGCCAATATCATTGCAGGCAATACGGGTCTTTACGGTGCCACCAGCGGCGAACTGTACATCAATGGTAAGGTGGGCGAACGTTTTGGAGTCAGAAACTCCGGAGCCATTGCCGTCATTGAGGGTGCCGGTGACCACTGTTGCGAATATATGACCGGAGGCCGTGTGGTTGTTCTGGGCGAAACGGGACGAAACTTTGCTGCCGGTATGTCTGGCGGTGTAGCATACGTCTGGGACAAGAACCATAACTTCGATTATTTCTGCAATATGGATATGGTAGAAATCAACCTGGTAGAAGACAGCAACTACCGGAAAGAATTGCACGAACTGATCAGACAACACTATCTCTATACAGGCTCCAAGCTGGCACGTACCATGCTCGATGACTGGAACCGCTATATAGAAGACTTCATCCAGGTAGTACCTATCGAATACAAACGTGTACTCCAGGAGGAACAGGTGAAGAAACTGCAACAGAAGATTGCGGATATGCAGAGAGACTATTAAGTCTCACCCCCGACCCCTCTCCAAGAGAGAGGGGAGACAGATAGCTTGATGGCTGAGGGGGATGGGAGATTTTGATTGCTCGACATTCGCAAGCAAAGGAATTTGTTGGGAGTTAAGGAATTAAGGAGTTAAGGAGTTAAGCCAAATGTTTTTGCGCTTATATCCAATGCTCAAAAC
>CAMAHD010000003.1 GCA_945834405.1 uncultured Prevotella sp.
CAGAAAGACCGATACGACGCACACGGAGGTTGCTGAGAGCGATATAACCACCACGCTTTACACCTTCTTCTTCTGCAGGCATGGTATAATCGAAACCGAACTTCACGTTACCCTCAACGCCAGCCTGGCTCTCGGGAATCTCAAAGAAGATGACATAACGCTTGTTTTTACGGGTGTCCAGAGTGCCCAGTTCAAGAGTCTGGTCGTTACCGAAGATGGTACAACCCTTCACTTCGCTGTTCAAGTCGGCATCATACTGTGAACTAGTGCCCTTCAGCATGTAGTAGCCCATCACATCCAGATACATGAAATACTTACCGGGCTCCCAGGTCTTGGTTACGCTGGCGTTACCGCTGGGGAGGTCGAAGGAGCGACCTATCTCAAGGCTGATGGTTTCGCGGCGTTCCTCGCGTATGTCAGAATCGTTGCTGTTGCAGTGGAACCAGCGTTTCGAGGTCAGTTCCCAGTCACCGATCTTGGTGGTTCCCGCCTGGCATTTGCTGGATGTGGTGTTCCAGTGGGTGAAGTTACCCATCATGCTGGCAGAGTTGGCTGCCAAGAATTCTTCAACCAGACCGTCAACAACTTCCAGGTTATCAGCTCCTTCCTCAGGACTCATGTCCTCATAGAAGCTGGCGTAAAGCTCCTGAAGACCGCCGAGGAGGTCATCAAGACCTTCGGTAAGCCAACCATTGGCAAGCAATGATTCAATGTAGGCTTTCTTGTCGGCAACAAGTCTGTCGTCGAATACCTGTTCTACCTTGTTGATAGAAACGTTGGTGATGCGGGTTCCTTCTGCTATACGGTCGGTATAGAATACGAAGAACTGCTCGTCACCTTCAAACTGTACGGTGTCAGATACCAATACCCATTCTGTTGTAATGGCTGCGGGATCAGAAACGGTACGGTCAATCTGTGCGTAAGTACCGGTGGTGTTGATGTAGGCACCTACATAGTTGGCACCGCCTGCGGCATTAGAAGTATTGCCCTCTGCTGCACCCTGGATGTAATAAGAGTAAACGTATGTGCCAGGACCACCTAATTCGGCTACTGACCAAATACGTGCCATCACGCTACCTGTCGTTCCTGTCTTGCTGGAAGCAACGGTTTCTCCGTTAGGACCTACACCGGGAATCAGTTCCCATGCATCAGTGCTGGGTTCTACAGCTGATTCGTCGGAACCATTTGTCCAACCAGTAAATTGGCTGGAAAAATCACCATTGGAAATCAAGTTTCCAGTGACTGTCTTGTACTTGGAGTCTGGTGTGTAGATATATTCGCCATCATTGAAAGCTGAGGCAGATACTACACCCATCATTGCCAAGACGGAAAAGAGTAAACTTTTTTTCATCTTTAAATTGTTTTAATGTGTACTTATTAGGTTAATTTATTTCAAATCGGTAATTCTCTGCAAAATTAGTTTTTTTCAGTATTTGTAAACCTTGATTTTTGATTTTCTTGCTGTAAAAAGTGAGGGTAGGGGGATAACCCCTACCAGTTCACTTTCTACCAATTTACTTTTCTCACTTCTGTTTTTGTAGCTGTCTGCATCTTGATGAGCAAGGTCTTGCCGTAAGTACCCATTGCTCTTAGGTGGGTCTTGATGTCAGACTTCATAGACTTGAAGGTGCCGATATGCTGACCTGTCAGTGAGTATACTTTGCAAGTAACTTCTTCGCTCTCGGCAATACCGTTGATGGCGTTTGTGTTGCTTATCTTCAGAATACCTGTCGAGCTGAGCAGTTCGGAGGTGTCCCATGCAAAACCTTCCGGTAGCTCAGGCAGACTCAGTGTGGGAGTGCCTGCAAAAGAGGCTGAAGTTGTCCACAGCGTGTAGGTAGCACCAGCGGTAGGAACAAAATCCTCGCTGAGGCTTATCTTCAGTGTACCATTCAAGGTCAGATACTTTGTCTGCAGCTGAGAGTTCTTGCTGTTGGTAATGAGCAGGTCAATGGTAGAGCCTGATGAAGATGTGAGAACACCTGTCGTCTTGATGGTTCCCGGAATGTTCTCCATGTAGGTGCCGCGTGGAAGAAGCTGACCGCCACTGGCAACGGTAATTGCATTGACAAGTCCTTGACCCATTACCTTACCTGTGCCCTTCACCGTCAGGGTATTTGTGCCGGTGACGGCGGTACTCAGAGAAGATTGGTTAAAGGTCAGACATCCTGCCCTTACCTCTACGGCTGCATTGATGCGACCCAAGGACATAATCTTCATGGTGCCTTCGCCCCTCTTCACAATCTTGGAGTTGGTATAGGGTGTGAAGATGAAGTCGTCGTTCTTGTCACCGACATAATAGCTGCCCGTACCTTCCAAGGTGCCTGTGCCTGAAACACCTCCCAGTACCACGTCCTTGCCGCCATTCTTGAATATGACACCTGAGTTGAGCTTCAATGTAGCGTTGGGCAAGCCGTAGGTGTTACTCCAGTCGAATGATGGATCGTAAGAGCCTCGTTTAGACAGTCCCGGTACTAAAGTGCCCTCGAAACTGCTCCAGTTGCCCTTGAAGTAATTGCGTACACCGGCGGCATAGACGGTAAAGGTGCCCGCACCTGTCAGTTTTCCGGTATAGTCGCAGCGTGGGTCGCAGTAGAGTGTGCCGGATTGACCCTCCTCAACTACATAGTTGGCACTGTTGGTATTGCCTGGCATGTATTCGGAATTGGAGTCGTAAAGTGTTCCTCCCTCAAAGACGACGGTTGACGGTAGCTGGTTGATGCCATCGCTGACAATAGCGTTGACAGCACCGCTCTTGATTACCAGTTTGGAGATGTTGTTTCCGCTTCCAAGAGTCAGTGAGCCGGCTCCTGTCTTGGTGAGCACAGAACCTGTGGCTCCCGACTTGATGCCTGTACTCATGGTCAACGTCTTGCCAGAGTTGACTTCAATGGTACCGCCTCCGCTACCGATGGTGATGGTTTGTGAGGTTGTGACATCGTTGGTTACCTGAAGGGTTGCATTGTTGCTGATATGGATCTTGCTGGATACACCACCCAAAGCACCATAATCAGTGCCGATGGTATTAGCCAGTTTGGTGACAGACAATTTACCCGACTGCAGCGTGGTATTTCCAATTCTGTTGACATTATTGACAGTCACTTTTCCACTGCCTTCTATTGACAGTGAGGGTTGACCTACAATGCTGTCGCCTAAAAGGGTGAAGTTCTTGCTGTTGTTGGCAAAGACTATGCTCTTGGGAGCAACCTTTCCGGAAACGACAATCATCGTCTCTGCGGCACTGTCATCAAAGATTACTTCATCTTCGGGGAAGAAGTTTCTCGCTTCCTCTGAACCCTCTGCCTTGAAGTTGGCTGTTTCGTCAGTATTCCAAGTGGTACCTGCCTGACCTGTCCATACAACCTTTCCTGCCTGGTAAGCAGAGATGCTGACGTAGAGTTTGCCATCCTCCCATGACAGGGATGACTTCATGTCAGAGAATCCCACGAGGACAATGTCTTCCAGATTTCCTTCAATCTTGCCGATTGTTCCTATCAGGTACTTGCCTTCGGCAATTTTGGAAGAGCCATCGGCTGCATGACCTGTCAACTTGAAGATGGGCGTTTTGTTGGATGGACCCTCGCGCCATGTGTTTTTTTCTATCTTCAGTACGTTGGCATTCAGGAGGTCGGCGCTCATGTCCTCAGAAAAGAGGTCAAATGAAACGGTGGAACCAAAGTTAAGAGCCAGAGTGTCTGTCGTGATAGAGCCTTTGACGTTGTTGCCTCCAGGTATGATGGTGGCATTGTAATTGGCTTGGATGCCTTTTTCAAATTTACCTCCATTGGAGATGAGGGTCGTATGACGATTGAGCCAGACAGGACTGTTTGTCAGGGTACCGTCACATACCAAGGTGCCATTCCAGACCATTGTCTTGCCGGTGTAGCTGTGGGTGACAGCGGGAAGAACCAGTGTTCCTTCGCCCTGCTTCACCAGTCGCATTTCGCCTGTAAGTGAACCTCCTGTCAGTGTATGAGTATAATAGCTCGTCTTGATGTTGGCGTTATTGCCGCTGCCTTGTGTCCAGGAAGGTGCATTGTCTGTCAGAATATATGGTTTGGCACCTTCGCTGATGGTAACCGTCATATCATTGTTTTCGTCCAGCAAGAGGTGTTTGTCGTCAAGAGCAGAACCGATGGTTTCTCCATTGGCAACCACAGTACGACCTACGGTGGTCAGAGGAGGTGGTGCCATGGTGATGCCTTCCAGTTCTCCCAGGAAGTAGCTGGCGTGAGGAGGCTGGTTATAACCATTCATCTGCCATACAATGGCGTTGCGGTATTGATGGTCATGCCAAAGTGTATAGTTGCGCCAAGGTGTCGGACTTGTAGTGGTATAGATACGGATGTTGTTGTCTGCTGTTCGCATCACTACCTCTTCGCGCCAGTCGCCGAAGATGTCTGCCTGTAAACAGGGGGTACCCTTGGTGTAGTTATTGGTCATTGAACCCGTGAAGGTGGCAATGACACCTTTGCCATATTTGAGTATGACACCTTCTGTATCATGGCCATTGGCATAGTTGAAAGTTTCTTCACAAAGGTCACCGTCCCAATAGATACGCATGTTTTGGGCAATGTCGTTTTTCGTGCCTCCGCTCAGTCCTGCATAGGTGACGGAACTGATCAGTTTGGGGTCGCGAGCTGATGAGCCTTGACAGCCGGGGAAGTCGTTGGAGAAATTTCCCATGATGGCGCGACCGTCATCACTGCTGGCTGAATTTCTGTATAAAATCTTGCGCGTGGTGGCATCACAGAAGTTGTTTCCGGGATGGTCTTCGTTAGCACCGAAGAATTCCAAACCGGGGCGATAGGGGTCGAAGTCGCTTACATGCTGGGCATCACCGTGACCAAGACCGCTTGAAGCCAGACCTTTTCCGTTGTCATCAATAGTCATCGAACCAAAGACGATTTCATCTCGTCCGTCCATGTCCACGTCGGCTACTACATAGTTGTGGTATCCCTGACCATACCAGATGCCTGGCGTGTTATTGCTCCACTGCCAACGTACAGTGAGTGCGTGAGATGATGGGTCTACATCGTATGCAATCATCTTGTGGCGGGTGTAGATACCACGAGCGAGGAAGATGCTGGGCCTGTGACCATCGAAATAGGGTGCTCCGAAGAAATACTTGGAAGAACGGTGTCCATAACCGTCACCCCAAGCAGCTTCAAGATTGCTCTCACCAGCTTCCAGCCTCTTGAGGGGATAGTCCATGACTTGATATGGCTCTGCTGTTTCTCCGTTCAAGTAGAGCAAGTACTCAGCACCTTCATGAACGAACCATTGTCCGCTTTCTGTGGGGCGGTAGTTCTTGGAAGCGTTACCTATTGTCTGTGTCGTTCCGTCGGCTTTATAGATAACTGTTCCGTCAGCAGCACGCATGATACATTCTGCTTTGCCGTCAAGGTCCCAGTCATAGCAGGCAATATTGATTTCGTTGTTCTGGAAGTCACCCATGTTCCTGCCGCAGTTGATCCACCACAGCAGGGTGCCATCAAGTTTGAGCGCTTCGATGATGGTGTAGATACCATCACCGGTGGTAGCGTGGTCGTACTTGACTATCAGTTCCAATTGTCCGTCACCATCTAAGTCTGCAGCTGTTGCATCATTAGGAATGAAGGTGCCGTTCTTTGCCTGATGTTTGGGGACGATTTCCAGATAGTTGTTCGCCATGGGTTGTACTTCTGCACTCTTGGCCTGGGCTACACCCCTGACAATAGCCTCAACGGCATATTTTGAAGTGGTAGTACCTCCTGCATCTGTATAATT
This sequence comes from uncultured Prevotella sp., assembly GCA_945834405.1. Lineage (GTDB taxonomy): Bacteria > Bacteroidota > Bacteroidia > Bacteroidales > Bacteroidaceae > Prevotella. Next base: position 5,770 of record CAMAHD010000003.1, read on the forward strand.
CGATACAGTCAGTGGTTCGGCATTGAGTTTGGTGCCGTCACGATAGATGTTATAGGTAACATCATAGTACTCTTCTCCCAAAATTCGCCAGCTACAGAATGCTCCTGCAGATGTTTTGACTGCAATCAATCCACGGTCTACCCGGTCTGTTTGTCTCTGAGCTTGCAGGTTGAGAGCCAGCAGGCACAGAAGCGTCATTAGTAGAATTTTCTTTTTCATGTTTGTTATAGGTTTTTTGATTTATTATTCGAAAGATTTTTCACGTTCGGATTTTCTTCAAATATCACATGAGGCTTATGTTTTTACAATTCCTTTGAACCTGCAAAATAACGTTTTTTTTTTGAAATAGCTCTTATATAAATAGAAAAAAAAACTTAATTTTACATTTCACCCTCTCGTAAGCATCAAAAGTAGCCGATGATGAATAGAAAAAGCAAGCATTCTTTCAAGAGTAGAATGCTTGCTTTTCTGCTTATTTTCTGCATCTCTCATTTGAAGATGCTGTTCGTTTCATTGTCATGTATCAGTTGAAAGGCAGATACCAGTTCTTTTCTACACTTAAGTCTTTTGTGGTTTTTGCCTTCAGCATCTCTTTCAACCAGATGCCGCCGAAATTCGCAGGATAGCCGGCAGGGCTTAATCTGTTTTTATGGCGAGCAAGACGCATCAAGTCATAGTAGCGTGTACCTTCAAAAGCTGTTTCCAAGGCATACTCATCGCAAATAAGGTCTTCAACAGCATTGATTTCGTCTACCAGTGTTTCTCCTGTCTGTACACCAAAACGTTCTGCTATGTATGCCAACTTGTTTCCTACAATGACATCCATCTGATATGGAGAGATGCCTGGAGAATAGGTTCGGATTCTGTAGTCCGCAGTAGACCATCCATAGTCAGAGGTAAAGCCACAACCACGCTGGTGTACACCCATGGAGTTCTCACGTGTGAACTTTTCAACGTTAGCTGAGGAGAGAAGGGGATAAGTATCTGTCAGCACTTCACGGCTCTCCGGACGGATATAATTGGCGTATGTCAGTACTGTGGGGTTCAGACCATCCTTCAGTATGGCAAATGCCAGATCGGGATAGCCTAAACGGTTGAGCGCCTCTGCCAAACGAAGCCATACGGTGGCTGTGCTATACAGTGGAACTCTGGCGCGATATGTCTTTTCAATCCAAGTCATTATAGAGTCCTCTGTCACATAATCTGTCTTGATGATGTTGTCATATCGTGTATCTCCCACCTTTGCCGACTTGATGTTCAGCTTGCCTGTTTCGTAGTAGTAATACGACAGGGTATCCTTCAGTTCCTGATACTGTTTGGAAATCTTCAACTGTATAGGATACTTCAAGTACATCGAGTTGATATTACTACTTGAGCTGTAGAAGTCAATGCCATAGATTTCTGCCAGGCTGGTGGTAATACCCATCTGACTGTTCATAGGCATCTGAACCAAGGAAATATTTTCGTAGTCAGTATTGCGGATGGTAGAGCTATAGCTTAAACCGCTTATCTCGGCATTAGAAGCGTAGTCGGAAGGCATCTCGCTGAATGTCAACATCTTGGAATACAAAGTCCCTCTATATATCATGGTGCGCTGTGAGGCGTTAGCTACCTGAGTCAGATAAGTCACATAGTGAGAGGCTGCACCAGAATAGTTGCCGCTTTCCAAGTAGAGGTCGCCCAATACCAGGTCGACAGGCATATAGAGCAGGGAAGAATTAAAGCTGAAGCGTCCTCCCCAGTTGGCGGTGCCAAAGTCGAAATCTCCATGATTAGGACATGGGGTTCCGGTGTATTGCTCCAAATCGGGAGCCAACTCGTTTACGATACCCTGAAGGTCTTTTTTCTCGAAATCAGTGCTTTCTATCTGTGAGATAGAAGTCAAGGGCTCCGTGACGAAGGGCACTTCTCCGTAGTTGCGAACTAACTGGAGGTAAGCCCAGGCACGAATAGCCTTGATACTTACATACTCGTTCTTCACTACTTCTGTACTACCTGTCAGCAAGGAGGTGTCGCGATGTGCAATGTAATAGTTACAGTTGTTAATAACACGATAATACTGGTATGCACTGTCATACTTGTTGGTGGCTGTTGCAGAGAAGTTTGCCAATTCCTGAAGGTTCTTGTCTGTCACTCCGGGAATCACGTCAACCAAATCGCCACGTAATTCACCCTGCATATAATATTGGTCAATAACCCCTTGCAAGGCTTGCAATACACCAAAAGCATAGTACATGGAGTCGGTCTTCTCGTTCATCTCAGGATCAAAGAGATAGCGCGAGCTGTCTGTCTCCAGCATGTCGGAACAGCTATAGAAGGAACCCAATCCAAACACTGCCGCAATGGCTATAATTATTTTTTTCATATCTCTGATATTACAAGTTAATCTTTACTCCAAATGTGAACGAACGTCCCATGGCCAACGTACCGCAGTCTATACCCTGATAGTATACGCTATTGCCGATACTGAACTCGGGATCATTGCCTGTATATTTCGTGAGGGTGAACAGATTCTGTGCCTCTGCCCAAATGGTGAGACCCTGCAACCATGTCCATGAACCGGGAACAGGAACGCTGTATGACAGGTTGAGTGTTTTCAGACGGAGATAGCTTCCGTCTTCTATCCATCTGTCGCTGAAGCGGTTGTTGCCCATCGGGTCACCATAAGTGGCTCGTGGAAGGTTGGCCTGCTGACCTTCGTAACGCCATCTTCCCACTTCCGCTACCTGTTGATTATACAAGGTGGCACCAGAGTTGAGGATGGAACGCTGATAGTTGTAAACGTCATTGCCTACACAATAGTTGAAGCCAAGACTGAGGGTCAGCTGTTTCCAGTTGACAGTAGCAAAGATGTTACCATAGATATCGGGGTTGGGGTCACCAATGACCATACGGTCTGTTTCATCGATGATGCCATTCTCGTCAAGGTCTGCAAAATGGATGTCACCCGCCCTGAAATACTGTTTGGCTCCGGCAGCATCTTCTATGCAGAGATAACCTTGTGGTGTAGCCTGACGAGCTTCTTCGTCAGAAGAGAAGACACCCAGCGACTTATAGCCATAGAACAGACCAACAGGCTGGCCAACCTCTGTCAGGAGAGTGGCACCGTATAAGCTGGTCTCAAAGGTGCCGGCAGGCAGTTTCTTGACTTCATTCTTATAGTGTCCCAAGGAGGCACCCATCTCTACGCGCCAATCTTTGGTTACAACGGGCTTGACGGTGAATGACACTTCAAAGCCTGTGTTGCGCAGTTCGCCTCCGTTACACCAGTAGTTGTTGATACCTGCAACAGGATTGCTGAAGTTCTGGAGTGTCAGCAAATCAGTGGTGTTGTGGATGTAATAGTCGAACGAAAGACCCAAACGGTTGTTGAGAAGACGTGACTCCAGACCGACATTCCATTTTGTGGTCGTCTCCCACTTAATCTCATCATTACCGATGTTGGTCAGCTGCAGACCTGTTTTCTTGTTGTGGAACTTAACGGCTCCGAAGCTGCTGCGTGCTGCATAGTTGTCGATGTCGTCATTACCGCTCATGTCAAAACCAGCATTGACGCGGAGATAGTTCACCGTCTTGTTTTTGGGGAACCATGTCTCGTTGGTCAATACCCAACCCAACTGTACGCTGGGGAATATGGCCCATTTCACTCCGCAGAGATCCAGACCATCAGCATTCTCGCCGAAGCGGCTGTTGGATTCTGCCAGAAGAGCTACAGAAGCAAAGTATCGGTTCTGATAGTTGTAATCGGCAGAACCATACCATTGGATGTATTTCCATACATCGTTTGTTCCGTCGGTAATACCACCACTGGCGTTGAGCTGAGGATTCTTGTCATCAGTCGTTCCTGTAAATTCGGTGGACAGGTTGTTCGCATCAAACGAGAAATAGTTGTACTTGAAACCTCCGCGAACAGCAAGGTCATGGGCATTCCACTGCTTTTTCCATGCTGCGAAGGCACCTGCTGCAAAGTTCGTTTCCTCTGCATACAGCGAACCTACCTTGCTTGTCATCGTGCCGACACCCTCTACCTTAAAAGGAGGAACGCCCTCGAAGGGTCGATAGTATCGTTGTGTGTTACGGTTCAGCATGTAGTTGACCGTGGCACCCACTTGGAGATTGTTCTTGAAGGTGTATGTAGGACTTAACTGAATCGCGAAGTTGGTGTTCTGCACGATATTTTTATTGTCACCATTTCCGTTCTCGATAATAGCCATCGGGTTGGCAAGTGAGTATTTCGTGCCATTATCAATCTGGCTGAACAGGTCATCATAATTGCTCAGAAGGCTGGTAAAGCCACCTACACGTTTATTGTATTGGTATGGTGTTACCAGTGGCGACTTGATGGCTGCCAGATTGGTAGGAGAGGTGATGGTCGACTTCGTGAAGTCGCCCATAAAGCCATCATCATACAATTCAGTATTGGTGCGGGCAATAGAGATGTCGAACTTGGTTTGCAATCCCTTGAATACTTCGATGTCCGTGTTGAATCGGAGATTCATGCGGTCAAAACTTGTATTCTTGACATTCCGTTCTGCATCCATGTAGCCGACAGAAAGGTTATACATTCCCACGTCGTCACCTCCTTGAACATTGATGCTGTAGTTCTGTGTCAGGGCTGTCTGGTAAATATAGTCCTGCCAGTCCGTGTCGTTGTGGTATACGTTATAGTAATAACCATTGGGGTCGTCATTCAGGAAACGGAAGGTAGAAATATCCCTGTCTGCCATCTCAGGCATTGTACCCATGATTTCGGTTGCATAGGTTCGAAACTGAGAAGCATTCATCATGGTCTGAGTCTGAGGAACCAGTGCTACTCCAACGGAAATGTTGGCATCAATGCGTGTTGCCATGCTATGACCTCTCTTCGTTTCAATGAGAATGACACCATTGGCACCTCGTGAACCATATAATGCAGTAGCATTCTTCAATACGGTCACCTTTTCTATATCATCAGTAGAGATATTTGTAAGGAGGTTGTTGAAGTGTCCATGATGTAAGGAAGTGCGATTGTATTGCATGTCAATCTCTACGCCATCTACTACTATCAGTGGCATACTGTTGGATGTGATAGAGTTCAGACCACGAATGAACATGGCTGCACCTCCCTCCAAGAAACCGCTACGGTTGATGGAGCGAATGTCTGCGCCCAACTTGTTTCCGATTTCCTGGTCTATACTTGACGCGGTTTGTGTTGAAGTAAATTCATTCTTGGCAGTGATGTCTGTTTTCTTGCCATACATGGGAAGAAAAGCGTCGCTTAACATCTCAATTCTCACGTTTTGTGTTGAGTCCATGCCTGCCACGCTAACCTGCTGAGACATGAAAGCATCTGCATGGACGTAAAGAGACGTTACATGGGCAGGCACCTTGATGGTAAACTCACCTTTTTCATCTGTCATTGCCGTATAGCGGAGGTTGCCGAGGGCTTGCAGCTGAATACCAGCCAGTGGTGTCTTTGATACTTGGTCGATAATAGTACCCTTCAGCGTCTTCAATTGGGCCATCATCGGCATGCCTGCACCAAGGGCGAGGGAGCAGAGAGCTAATCTGAGACTGGTTCTCCACATATTCTTGGTTTCAAAAAATGTTCTCATCATAATTACTGATTGGATTTGGATAATTCAACGGGCACCATGATTACTCTCGCTATTCGGAGAATACGTGAGTATTTTCCGGTTACATCTTTATGCAGTTTAGGAACGGCAATCTTGATGGTGGGATGACAGTTGGTCAGATGCCTATAGCATACGTCCAATGTGACATCACCCAAATAAACTGGGTCTAATTTGTTGATATCGTTAGAGAATGCCCATTCCTTGCACTTGCCTTCTGTGTCTGACGACTTGGGGCCTTCCTTCAAAGGAGTAGGTTCTCCTGGCTTGAAGAACAGCTCCATCGTCTTGGAGGTCTCAGGATTGAACACGTTGATGGATGCATTGAATAAGCTGGGCAACATTTCTGGCTCGGGTTCATAAGCAGCGTGGTCTGCGTCGCCATCTGGTGGCAGCATGATGCAATAGACACTGTATGTTCCGGCTGTAACCGAATTGATGTTGTAGTAGATAGACATTTCGCTGGATGTCAGCTTCGGTTCTAACCTTTCGTATTTGATGGTTCCGGTGTTGAACAGTTTAGGCAAGCAGAAGTCAAATGCGGGCAAATCGCTTCTCAGATTGGTGACGGTGTAGCTTACCGGAGTGTTTGCATATTTGTATGCATTGCAGTTGCTGCGTGATGCATAGCTTGTATACCACTCCCATGGTTTGAACGCCAGAGAATCCATTACATAGCCCATACCGTTGCTCATCTGAATTTCAGCTGACTTGTAGCGCAGAATCTCGTCAGGATTGCTGAACTTTCCGTATACCGTACATTGAAGGGTGTCGTTAAAGTCGGGATTCACACCTTCCAACCAGCGGTTGTACCAGTTCTTTGTGCTGAAAACCAGTGGCAAAGCAATTAGCTGTCGTGTAAGAGAATCAGAGAGATAGGCAGCGTTGACCTCGTCAGTAACCTGTTCCTGCTTAAACGTGGTTTTATCCATGTAGAAGTTCTCTGAGATAACCTTTCCCTTGCTGTAATTGTATCTTTTCTTGATGGTTTCATAAGCTTTCAGCCATGCCTCATTGGTGGGGAGAAGCATGACAAACGAGCTGTCTTCAAGGTCGATGTCAGCGTCCATGTCATTCAAAAGACTATTTTCGAGAATCATGACAGAGTCTTCCCACGTCTGAATACCGTCTACGATAGGACCAGCGACGCTGTTGTTTTCGTCCAGAATCTTCTGCTCGTACTGAAGAATGTATTTAGCCAGGGAGTCATTTTCCTGATTGGCTGTCAGATACTCATAGAAATTATAGTGGTAGATAGCTTCACCGTCCAATGTGTAGAGTACACCGTTGCTTCCAGGCACATTGCTTTTGGCTATCTGAACGCCTCCGAATGTCCCTTTCTCATGGTTGCCTTCAAAGGAATAAGTCTTTGAGTTAAGCGTCTGAATACGCTCGTTGATGGGAGAGGAGATGTAATGGTTGAAATTGGCAATGTGGTTCTCGATGAATTTGAAGCGAAGGTCACTGCTGTCTGCCGCTGACCACTTGTCGAAGTCAAAGGTTTCGTTCAAGGGAGCCCATACGGTGTAAGTACGAGAGGCTGACAACAATTTGTCGTAGCCAGATTTCTGAACCAGACTGGCAAACTGACTGAGCTCCTGGTTGTTTTTGATGTTTTCCCATAGGGTCAACGAGGCTGACACATTGTTTTCCGCTGGTACCTCGTTGTAGTCATCAAAGTCGGAGCATGATGTGGCAGCCAAGCATGTGGCTACCATCATCGTGATTCCTATATTATAATAATGTTTCATAGATGCGTTGTTATTTTGTTCTCAGGTCGATGCTCTGTGAGCTGCAACCTATGGAATTAATACCAGTCTTCTGAATACTGTTCATTATTAATCACTGAGGTCGGAACGAGTTCAATGAAGTCGAGCTGCCATTTCAGGTTCGTGTCGTCAATGACACTCTTGATACGGAACCAGTGGTCTTCACTTTGCAGATAGTGTTCTGTTCCTAACAACAGTCTCAGTGTGGTCAGCGTAGGAGCTTCACCGCGACAGTTGACACCTTCTGCATCACCACTTGTAACGTTGGTACCTCCAAAGAAACTGTAGGGACCGCGCATGTAACCCCTGTTGCGCATGGCTTGGTCAGAAGCGATACCGTCGTCATCTTCTTCGTAGAATTTCGTCCATCCAATCAGCGGGTCATCAGCCTGAATACGAGCGTCAAGAGGAATGCCCAGGGCGCGCATGGAGTTCTTGGCACTGCTATTTCCCATGTAGAACTGCATCATGCCTGCATGGTCCATAGGTGTATAGAAGAGACGTAACTCATAATCACCCGTTGGAACAGGAGGAATGCGGATAGCCAAGTCGTAGTTGCCCCACCCTTGGAAAGCATCTGCCTGATATGCTCGATACCAACCTTTTACGTTGTAGCGGAGAACCGTTTCTGAAGAATAGCAAACGACGTTGTCAAAGAAGTTCAAGGGGAATGCAATACGTGCACCATGGCCGCCGCCATTCAGTCCGCTTGCCTCATTGACAGAGAGATAGCGGAATCCATTGTTCACCAACTCGGGAAGGAAGGTGGAGGAGTCGAAGCGCAGACGCTCCTTCAAGACGCCTTGTGGCACTTGCTGGTCATAAACCAGTATGCTCTTGATAGGAATGATATAACCATTGCGTGTGCTGGACTTATCTTTGATGGATTCGTCAGGATTTTCCACTTCAACACCCTCAAAGATTACGGGATGCATGGTACTTGAACCCATTGAGCGTGTCTGGTCTGTCAACGTGTTGTTTTGTATGTAACGGTTGATATAGATTCTTGAACCGCGAGTGTTACGAGGATTCCAGATCTTCAGCAGCGTATGTGGCAGCATGGTCTCATAGTAATCGTAAGGTTCACCACCGTTGGTATAGTTCCAAAGCAAACCTGCGGGGGGATTGCTGTTGCTGCTTCCAGGTTTCATGAAGACCAGCTGATTGTATGGCATACCACAGTAAAGGATATGATAAGCTACAAACATGTTCACTACATTGAAACGGTTTTCATAATCCGTGCCAGTACTGATTTGCTGACCTGTTTCTGCTGCATAATCATACCACTGGGTAGCATTGCCATAGTATTGCTTGCATTTTTCTACCAGATCTTCGAAACTGTTGATGCCTGCTTTTGCCAGCACTGCATCAGATTCTGCAAAGACAGTGAATTTGACATCGCAGGTTTTCGGCCAATAACATTCGGCATTACTTGCAGTAACGTCTGTCGCATCAGACAGCTCATACTTGATGGCCTGACCAAATTCGTCGGTTTTCTGTACTGTTGCTATAGAGTCTGCCAGACCTGTCTTTCTCAATGCTTCAGCAAAAATGCTGAACCCTTCCAGTTCTGCAAACACATCATACAGTTTGCTGTTGTTACGGGGAATGACTTTGTCCAATCGGTAAAGAATACCATTGCTGGCTTCCACTTCACCTGATACGTCGTTACTGCCGATGATGCGTGCCTGACTGTTCAGCAGGATGAGACCATCGTTGTCTACGCTGCTGTTCATGGCGCGTCTCAGCATGGTGGTTATCGTCTTGCCATTACCGCCCAAGTCGCTCAAGGGTTGCAGTGTGGAAGCGAGATGATACAGTGCAATGTCTTCGCAAAGGCTATCAGACATGCCTTCCAAGGAATTCGACTCCATTCCATTGTGATTCTCCATGGTTGGGTCTTTATAAAGGCTGTCTATGTATGCCATGACTGCCTCATTGGAGGGCGCAAAACAGGTATATTGACCATACGACTTCATCATGCGGTCCATTCCACTACGCTTGAGGATATAGTTGAATGCCGTGAGAGTGGAGTCTGAATCAATCATCGAACCAATGGTCTCCTGGGTTTCCGTGAAACGGCTTGATTCATCTGGCTCTGGATTACAGGCAGTGAGACAAAGCGCCACGGTTGCGAGGCCTCCCAAAAATCTTTTCATATCGAGTATTGTCATATTGATTACTAATTTAGCAGTTTCTTTTTTTGACGACATGTTTAGTCCTCATCGGTGTACATCGGGTTCTGTCTCAACCACCCTCTGCACGTGATGATGTCATTATGCGGAACAGGCAGATAAAGGCGAGGTTCTTCCTTCATCTTGTTGGTGCGTGAGGCACCGTTGTCATATTTGCGACCTACAATATCAAGGAATTCCTGATAGTTTTTCATATAACTTCCCTGTTCTACCATCAAAGTGGAGTAGTTGCAAGGTGTTTCCTGATGACGATAATTGTATCTCAGGATGTCATACCATCGCTTGCCTTCAAAACACAGCTCGCGGAAACGTTCCTGTAATACCAGTTTTTCCATGACTGCAGGATCGTTCTTCTTGTAATCCTTGTACAGAGAGGCAGACCACTGGCTTTCGTCAAGTGAACGCTTGTAAACCTGATTCACCAAATCCAAAGCTTCAGTAAGGCGTTCTGCATTCAGATTGGTGCCTTCCGTGTCTTCCTCACTCGTGACCTCACCACTGTTGTTTGCCAATGCCACGAGTGCTTCTGCCTTCATCAGCATGATGTCAGCTAAACGATAGACAATGAAGTTCTGGTCAAAATAGTCATAGGTACGTACTGCCGTGCTGTTGTCACCCGATGTTGGCAACGAATTCGAAAACCATGCTGAAGTAGCTGTTCCCTTACGTATATTGAACTGGCTTGACTTGCCATCGCCAACACTGTAGCAATTGTTCCAATAGCGGCAGTCATATTGGTTGGTGTAGATGGCTTCCAGAGCATCAGGCTCAGAGCTGTTTTTCACAGAACCGAAGTTGAGCGCTGCCTGCAAATAGGCATTTTTGCCATTTTTCTTGTATTCGTAATACATCTGCGCCAGACCTGTATTCGTACTGGTGCTGTTGGCTCCGCTGAATTGCATCTCGAATATACTTTCTTCGGCATTCTGCGTCACATAAAGGTCTACAAACGCTCTTCCACCGATGGTCAGAGGATAGTCGAGTTTCTCAGAAACGACATCAGTTACGATATGCTGACTCTTCTTGGATTCGATGACCTTGTTGCAATAGTCTACGCAAGCCTGATAGTCCTCGTTGTTGTGGAGTACAGAGCCTCTCCAGAGATAGATGTCTGCAAGGATAGACTGAATGGCATCTTTGGTAATCCAGCCTACACGTTTCCAACCGTTCATCCTGGGTGAAAGTGCATTTTTTTCAGCCTCCAGCAGGTCGTCAATACACAATTGCAACACCTCTGTAGGTGGGAGCTGGTTAACCTGCATTCCTTGGCTGGAAGACATGTATGCTGTTGTCGTGTAAGGTACGTCACGGAATGTCCTTACTAAATAGAAGTAACAGAGCGCGCGCAGACTCAGCATCTGTGAACGGTCAGCCAAATAGTCGCCTTCTGCATAGTTGGGGTCTATGTCCATCACAGCCTTGGCTTTCTCCAAAACGATATTGCAATAGTTGATGACCGAGTAAAGCGAAGACCAGTCAGAGAAGGTGTTGGTCGTTTCTATATTCACTTCCTGTATCTGGTTGAGTGCAATATAGGTTCCGTCAGAAGCGGGAACGCCAGAGTTCAGCAACAGTTCGTCAGAACGGAAACCTCCCCACACAATGAGACGCTTCTGAACTTCAGTGCTGGAGAATTGTTTGTAGGCTCCGTTAACCATGAGAGCTACGTCTGACTTTGACTGCCAGAAGTCCTCGTCAACGGTCTTGTCGTTGGGCAGCAACTCCATGTCCATACATGCAGACATCAGGCCAGCTGCCAATATCATTGATAAATATTTTTTCATTCTTCAGACAGTTTTAGAATCCAATGTTAATACTTGCAGTGAATTGCTTGGAGCGAGGAGTCTGAGAGTTGTCAGAAGCGACACCCCATCCCTTAGCGGAAACCTCAGGGTCTGTACCGCTATACTTTGTCCAGCAATAGAGATTGTCCATAGAGAAGTACAGGTCGACTTGGTTCAATCCCATACCCTTTACCCATTTCTTGGGCAGCTTATAAGCTATTTGGAGGTTCTGGAAACGTACGAAAGAGCCGTCCTCTACATAGCGGTCTGAACCCTGCCAGTTGTAAGCTACGTTATACATGGCGCGAGGCATCGGAGTAACATCGCCATCCTTACGCCAGCGATAGTTAACGGTTGCACTCTGGTTGTAGGTGGTATACATTTTTTCAAGGTCCATACGGGCGAAATTGACAACCTTGTTGCCAAAACGATACATGAAACGTCCTTTCAAGGTCAAGTTGCCATACTTGAAGGTGAGGTTGAAACCTCCGTTTACCTTGGGCTGTGAGCTGCCTAAGTAAACAACGTCAAGCTGGTTGATCTGACCATCGTGGTTGATGTCTTCATAGATAGCATCACCACCATTGAACTTGTAAGTGCTTGTTCCCTCGTTATAGTTGTAGGTCATGCGCTTGGGCTTTCCTGACTCCTTGTCCATCAGTACCATACCCTGTGCGTCTGTAGCTACTGGGGCAGTCTTGCCTTCTGCCAGCATTCCGTTTATCCATGCTTCATACTGGGCAGTGCTCAGGTTGTGCTGTTTGCTGTAGTTCTCCAGATATTCATAAGAGTATTGATAAACTCCTTTGTAACGGAATCCATAGATAGAACCCAGCGCATTGCCTATCTGTACACGCTGTACGTAGGTGCCTCGGCTACTGTAGTTCCACTTGGCATTGAGCGAATTGAGCACTGTCTCGTCCATGTCGGTCAGCTCATTGGCATTCTGTGCGATGTTAAAGCTGGCACTGACAGAGAATTTGCCTTTCTTGATAAAGTCGCGGGCATTGAGGGTCAACTCCCATCCCTGGTTCTTCATCGAACCCACGTTAGCGTAGGAGAGCTGTGAGAAACCTGTCATCGTGGGAATGCTCAACTTCTCCATCAGCAGGTCGGTGGTCTTCTTATAATAGTAGTCGAAATCTACTTCAAACTTGTTGTTGAGCAGTCCAACATTAAAACCAAGGTTGATGGCTTCGGTCTTTTCTACGTTCAGGTCATCCAGTTTCATGCCGTCCAGAGATGCAACGGGAACCCATCCTACAGAAGGACCGAACTGAGAACTGCTGGTATTGTAACTGTTGTAGAACAGGTAATCCTTACCTGGCTGCTTGCCTACGATACCCCAGCTGGCGCGCAGACCTAACATGGACAACCATGACTGGGTCGGTGCCATGAATGCCTCTTCACTGATGTTGTAGCGCAGAGAAACACCGGGAGAGTGTACCCACTTGTTCTTCGGACCCAATCGTGAGGTTCCGTCCATACGGTAGGAGAAGCTGGCGATATAGCGTTCCTTATAAGAGATGAATCCGTTGAAAATCAGGTTCTGAGAGTTGAATTCCGAACTGCTGCTGGTCATGCTGTTTAGGTCGGCAGGTACGTTGGGGGCAGTCAGTCCATTGGGCAACTGACGCATGGTTACTGACTGACTGTTGTATTTCTCATTGCCCATCTCATATTGGGCCATCACCTGTCCGTTCCAGTTGTCGTTGCCAAACCAAGGAGTGTAGGTAAGAGACGTACGTCCGTTAATCTTGAAACGGTTAGATTCTGTTGTCGTAGCCACATTGTAATTGGCATTGTCCCAAGAGTCTGTTGTAAGTGCTGCAGGACAATATGTAGGCGAGTTGTTCGCGTAGATGTCAAAATATACTCGTCCGTTGAAGGTGAGTCGATGCTTGCCTTCCTCTATGCCCAGCAACTCGTATTTGATGTTGAAGTCGGGAGTCAGACGGTATACTTTCTCTCGGTTGGTAGCCAGGTTGGCGATGGCAACGGGGTTACCCAATGAGCGGATGTCGCGCAATTCATAAGACGAGTAGTTTCCGTTGGCGGGAGTATTCAGATATTTATTGTCGCCAGAAGGATTCATGATGTAATATTCATCCGTGTTGTTGCCATAAGCATCCTGACGATAGACAGACATGTTTGGTGCCAACTTCTGGGCAATACTGAGCAACTCATTTTTGTTGTATTTATAGTTCTTTTGGTTGTCAGTATAAGTGAGGGCGAAGTTGGTTGAGAAACGAATGCGCTCACTGACATTGAAGTCAAGTGCAAGACGAGTAGTAAAACGATCCAGCACCTGCTTGATGATGGTACCCGTCTGGTGGGTATAGCCGGCACTGATACGGAAGGTCGCTTTCTGACCACCGCCTGACAGGTTGAGCGAGTAGTCATGCTTCTGACCGAACTGCGTAACCTCGTCCACCCAGTCGGTGTTGTTGTTCCAGTTCTCAGACTCAGCCCATCTGTCACCCAGATAGTTCAACTCATAGATGCCATTGGTGGCATTGGGTGCCTGGTTGGGATTGTAAAAGGCTTCTTTCATCAACATGGTGTAGTCGTCACCGTTCAGCAAGGTATAACCGTCGGGCTGCCAGGTGCCAGAGAACATGTATTTGAAGTTGACACGTGTTTTGCCTCGTGCGCCTCGTTTCGTTGTAATCTTGATAACACCGTTTGAACCGTTGACACCCCAGATAGCCGTCGCAGCCGCGTCTTTCAAAACGGTGATGCTGGCAATATCCTCCACATTGACCGAAAGGAGCGATGCATATTGTTCTTCGCTTGCATTGGAAAAGTCGAAGTTTTCATCGGGGTTATCGAAAATCTGGTCGTCAACAACAATCAGAGGGTTAGAGTCTCCATTGATAGTGGTCACACCGCGCAAGCGCATTTGCGTACCAGCTCCCAGGTTACCAGAGTTGGACACGATATCCAAACCGGCAATCTCTCCCTGGAGAGCTTCGTCGGCAGAAGTAAAGGAAAGACCTTCTACAGACGACATGTCCATGGTTTGCTGCGAAACGGAAACCTCTTTCTTGGACATCATCAGACCGCCCGTGTTGCTACGCTTAGAGCGAACAGTCACCTCTCTGAGTTGGGTTGATTCTGGCTCTAACTTCACGTTGAAGACCGTCTTGTCACCGATGGTCATCACTTTTGTTTTGTCACCGACATATGAGAACTTCAATTTGTTTTTCGGACTTTTCACCTGCATGGAGAAATTTCCGTTGAAGTCTGTCTGTGAAGCTGAAACGATACGATTGTTGGCGTCAACTTCCACTACGTTGGCCATCATCACAGGACCTTCGTTATCGCTCACCGTACCGGATATTCGCTTCGCCTGTGCCATCACCATCTGCGTAATCAGACAACAGATGGCGGCGAACAGAAATCTTTTTATTTTCATAAAACTACAGTTTTGAAATGTTTACTATTTTACTCCACATCATATCTGTCCGCACCTTCATTCCAGTTCATCGCATCTGTCAGCTCGTGGATGACGCAGAAGGATGATGTCTTGATGGATGTAGCGTTGCTTGCTGCATTGCCATTGAACCAGAAGTCGCGTGCCATCTGATTGGAGAGATATTGATTGTTCTTCGCATCTATTGTATGTGTCTTGCCGCTGTTGTCGGTCAGTAAAAGCTTGCCGTTACCGCCAGAAATCTGGTTGGTTATGGACACACCAATCTCGTCGGTGAGGAAGGTGTTATACTTTCCGCTGGCTACAATGTTGTCCGCATAGATGGAAACACTCTGGAAATGATAACGGACGAATTTGCGGATGATGTCAATCTTCCTGAGCATGTCTGCCTTGCCATTCTTCAGGTCTGGGTCATTTTCATCCAGTTCTTGCAACAGACTGAATTGGCTGTCCAGATCCTCTGCCTTAGGAAGTCCCTTGGCATAGGCTGCCTTCATGGCATCATTGTTGGGCGCAAAAAGGGTGTAGTTGTATGTGTTGAACATCTTGACGTTCATGTCTAAACAGGCATCAGCAATGGCATTGCTACCTGTGCCATAGGTGTTGGTAAAGACAATGTAACGGTCCTGTGGACTTACGCCGAATTCGTTAGGACTATCACTGATGCCCAGCCAGTTCATCAGCTCGTTGCTACCCGTCAGCCATACACAAAGGTCAAAGAACTCGGAGAAACGCTGGTTGGTTTCCAGGGTCTTGTATACGCTGTTACGTGGACCTTCTATGACATGGTCAAGACGGAAGGCAACACCATTGTCTTCTGCGAATACTTCCTTGATGACCGAAGGTGCCTGGTTGTTGTCAATTTGTGCTCCGCTGACAACCTTTCCGCCAATAGAGGCTTTGTCAATTTTTATAGTACCGCCATTCTTGGTCTTGTAGTAATTGTTTAATCCAAAGGTTTCGCCTGCATCCAACACAACCGTGTGGTAATTAAGAATGTCATTGATCTGTGATTGCAATGAATTGACGTTGGAAACTTCAGAAACAAATTCACCTACGCTATTGGTTGTCGTATTGTACTTATAACGTTGCGCATTGAATTCATAGCGTTTGTTCCTCTCATTATAGACGTATGAGAAACGAATGGCTTCTGGTTCTACGCGACCTAAAGTAGCTGGGTCGACATAAAGATATTTGGCAAAAGCTGAGTCTTCTGGAATGAAGAAGGCATAGTTGGCTTGCATGGCAAGAAGATAGTACTTGAAGTCGCTACCTGCACCAGAGCTGGGCTGTTCTACCATCCACTTCATTACCTGAAGGTCTTCGTACCAAGATGCAGGTGCAAAGACAGAACTGAACTCATCGGGAGCTCTCAGGCGGTCAATCTTGTAGATGACACCATTATTCGCAATCCTCACATCATACTTGTCGTCCTTCTTGGTCAAGTCGTTCAAGGTGATATTCAAGAATTCACCGCCGTCGCTTGTCAGCATGCTGAACTTGCTGGGTACAGATGCAGAGAATGATGACATCTGAAGGTTACGGATAATCTTGGAAATAACGTCGGGACGCTTGGCAAAAAGGGAATCCAGATTGTCCGTAAGATTTTCTTCTGTATTCTCTTTCTTTCCGTAGATAGTCATGAAGAACGAGCCGGCACCTCCTGGCAAGAAATATTTTTTGACTGCATCGTCAGTGGGGACGAACATGGCAGCAATATCTGCGATGGAGTTGTCGGTGAGACCCGTACTTTTCATCTGATAGGTATTCCATCCCGGGTCATACTTCAGAGTAGCGTCTACACGCTGGTTGTCGGGGTCGTTAGACAATTGTGTCAGCTGGGAGTTGTCCGAGAAATATCTCTTCTGGAAGATGGAATCTATGAGTGGTTTGCCATACTGGATAGCAGCTGCATTGTAGGTGTTGGTCGTTGCTGCATCATAGTAAGGAGCACTGAAATAATCCAGCATACGGCTGTACAGTTTCGTGTTACTGCCGTTGGCAATCTCCTGTGCCAGGTTGCCTGGAGGCAACAGGACGTCTTCCAACTGGTGAATATAACCATTCTGACAGGTCTTGCCATCACTGTATTCTCCTTTGGTGATGATTTTGTTATTGTAGACATACGCTGCGCCGTCAGTGTAGGGCTGGCCGGTAAGTATTTCGAAGTCGCTGCCTTCACCTAATGTCGAGATGTCGTTGTTGACAAGATATTCGCGCGTCAGATGAACCATCATAGGTGTCGTGTTGTCACAGACAAGATCGATACCGTCTTTGTGCTTGGTCCAATACTTGTTGCTCTTAGGCATGTCAGCCAAAGAGTAAATATGCGTAATGGCATCTGTCGCACTGATGGCTGTCTGGTGTTTGATGGCATATCCACGAAGGATGCCGTCGGTACCGTTGGTGTTGGATAACATACTGACAAGCATGGCATTGTCAATCATTGACGAGTAGAGTAGCAATTTCTTTTGCGACTCAGTGAGCTGGTCGTAAGACGTCACTCCCCATTCGTTGTTTTTGAAAAAGCGGTCGAAGGCTTCGTCGTTAGCAGGGAAGATAGTCTTGCTACCTGTTCTGTTAAGCGTTTCCGCGTACCCCAAATCATCCACCAAACGCAGGTAGGTGTTGAACGTACCTGTCAATGCGTTCTGATTGGGATTCTTCAATTCCGCATAAATGCTTTCTCCCAACCACTCAGGTTTGGAGTCAGCATCCACTTCCTCGTTCTTGTCAATACAGGAGGTTGTAAGTCCTGTTAATACAAGAGAGATACAGAAAAAGAGTTTCTTCATAAGTAGTCAATATAATAGTTTTTTAATAGGCAGTGATTGTAGTTTTAGCAATAATTACGCAAAGTAACACATTTTTTTTTAAATAAACAAAAAAATCGCAAGTTATTATCTATTATTATAGACAATTTCCCAATAATTACAGAAGAAATGAGAGGATAGGCACTCGAAAATCTTCGGTCTGTACGAATGTACGAGGTAGCCGGATTTGCAGGTACGGGGTACCTACAATTGCAGGTACCCCGTACCTGCAATCTGCCAGTTCTTTAAACAGCCTTCATTCCCTGACTTACATTCCTTGCTCATGTTGAAGGGAATGCTGTTCATGTTCAACAGGGTCATTAGGTCATTTGGTCATTAGGTCATTTGGTCATTAAGATTATTTCATCCTCAAATGGACGTTTTTAAAGAAAGAAAATATAAATTTTCTCGACTTTCGAAAGTAAAGGTGTCTGTTGGAAGTTAAGGTATTCAGCCAAATGCTATGGCGCTTATATCCAATGCTCAACACTAATGGCTTTTTCGCTACACTCAAGGGAACTTCTCTTAGCGACCGAAGGGCGTGATAACACCTTAACTGCCAAAAGCTTGAGTACATGCGACCATTGAAAGAATATATCATATTTGTATGTAAACACTTGCGGATTCGCAAAAGTGGGGGTGCGTTACTATCAATGAGAAATCTGAGAAACATTGCATTTCTCTTAATGACCAAATGACCAAATGACCAAATGACCAGATGACCAACCTTTCAATCAAATTCTTTCACCCTTTCGTTCATTTTTGTTAAAATATGCTATTTCCTTCACTTTTCATACACTCCGGTTCACGCTCGTTCAAAGGTTCCCTCTGTTCCCTCGACGTTCGTTTGTAAATTTTTTACTATTTTTACTCTTATGATTTGCTTTTTTGCTCTTTTTTTCATACTTTTGTTTTCTCATATTTTCCTCTTAATATATAGAATCGAATGATGGATAAGATGGATGCCGTTAATTTATTGAAAGAACTCATTGCTGTTCCCTCTGTCAGCAGGGATGAGACTCTTGCTGCAGATTTGTTGCAACAGAGAATGACTGAATGGGGGTTGAATCCATGCAGAAAGGGAAATAACCTTTACTCGCTTGACCCCCAGTATGACGAGAGACGTCCCACCGTTTTGCTGAATGCGCATATCGATACCGTTAAACCAGCCGCATCTTGGACAATGAATCCTTTTGAGCCATTGGTCAAGGGAGATTATCTGTTTGGATTGGGGAGTAATGATTGCGGCGGAGGTCTGGTTGCTCTTCTCCACGTATATCGGACACTCATTTCTCGCGCGCGTACATATAATTATATATATTTAGCGTCTGCCGAAGAGGAGGTGGGCGGCAGCAATGGCATCAGCTGTGTCTTGCCTTCATTGCCTCATGTTGACGTGGCTGTCGTTGGAGAACCTACAGGTATGCAACCGGCAGTGGCTGAGAGAGGGTTGATGGTGGTGGATGGTATCGCCCATGGACGTTCGGGACATGCGGCACGCCAAGAGGGCGTGAATGCTATCACCGAGGCTCTCGACGATTTGGTATGGTTGAGAGACTTCCGTTTCGAGAAAACAA
Source organism: uncultured Prevotella sp. (assembly GCA_945834405.1). Taxonomy (GTDB): domain Bacteria; phylum Bacteroidota; class Bacteroidia; order Bacteroidales; family Bacteroidaceae; genus Prevotella. The sequence continues at coordinate 24,956 of CAMAHD010000003.1, forward strand.
GCGAGTTGCTGGGGGAAACCAAGATGAGTGTGACGGTGATACAGGCAGGTACTCAGCATAACGTGATACCTGACGAATGTCATTTCGTGATAGATGTGCGTACTAATGAGTGTTATACCAATGAGGAAGTCTTCCAGGTGATAGATGCGCATACCAAGAGTGAGATGAAGGCACGCTCTTTCCGCCTCGGTTCGTCCGCTATTTCTCTTACACACCCTTTGGTAAAACGTTGTGTAGAGTTGGGTATGAAGCCTTTTGGGTCTCCTACTTTGTCTGATCAGGCATTGATGCCTTTCCCCTCCATGAAGTTAGGCCCCGGTGACTCGGCACGCTCGCATACTGCTGACGAGTATATCCGTATCAGTGAGATAGAAAAGGCAATTGACCTTTATCTCCTTTTGTTTGAACATTTCTGAAGGTGTTGAATGATGAAGTATGGGGGCTTATCTGCCCAGCCATACTTCAGGATTCAGCTTGCTTGTCTCGCGCCGCAACTGGAACTGGAGGATGTTTTCGGAACCAACGGTTCCAATAGCCTGACGGGTACTTACCTTCTGACCTCTGCGCACATGTACGGAACCCAGGTTACAGTAGACGGATATGTAGCTTCCATGACGTATCATGACTCCGGTAGTACCGCCAAGACTGAACACGGCACTGACCTCTCCGTCGAAAATGCTGCGTACCTGCGCTCCCGGACTTCCTAAGATATTGATGCCCTTGTTGTCAAGGGTTACATTCTTCAATCCCTCTACGTTATATTGGCCAAAGTGACTGACGATGCGATATTGTCCTGCTACCGGCATGGGCAGTCTGCCTTTGTTATTCTCGAAGTTTCCACTCATACGGCGGTCTTCAGAGTCGAGGGTGTAGACAGTAGAGCTTTCTTTGCGTACTTCGGCAGCCTCTTTGCTCCCTTCGTTAGACTCTTTCTTCGGTGTTTTCTTGTCTGCTGCCGCCTTCTTCTTGGCGAGTTCTTCTGCGCGTTTGCGGGCTGCTTCGGCTTCTGCCTTTCTCTTGGCTTCTGCGATAGCTCGTTGTCTTGCCTTTTCTATCTCGATGCTTATCAGATGGTCAATCTGAGCATTGATGGCTGCATCTTTTTTGCGTTGTTCGTCAATGATGCGTTGTATGGTTTTCTGTTCTTTCTGGAGTGTTTTGACCACTTTCTGCTGTTCTTCCTGCTTGTTCTCGAGATTGCGGTGCTCAGCGATGCCACGGTCGAGTAACTTGTTCTTCTGTGCCTTGGCGGCTGTCAGCTGGGAACGTTTTTCTGCCACCTGTGCTCTCTTTTCCTTAACCATTTCTCCCTGTGCTCTCTGATAGGTGGCATATTCGCGTACAAACCGCATTCGGCGAAACATCTGCGTGAAGTTTTTGGCACTGAAGATAAACATCAGTTGGTTTTGGATGGAACGGTTGCGGTGCATATAACGGATAGACTTGACGTATCTGTCGCGACGTTCTTGCAGTTCTTTGCTCAGTTCATCCAGTTGGCTATTCAGTTCGCTGATGTTGTCATCAAGCATATTGATGTCATGACGGATAGTGTCTATGGTCTTACGCTTGTCGGCTATCTCTGTGTTGATAACCATCAGGTTCTGCAGTCTTTTCTTGACATCGCGTGCGTTGGATTGAAGGCGCCGTTCCTGTTCTTTGATTTTTTTCTTGATTTGGGCACTTTCGTTCTTCAATCCTTTGATGGAAGGAGTATCCTTGACGCTTGTCTTTGCCGTACTTTTGGTACTGCGTTTCTTGCTGCTCTTCTTGTTTGTAGTACCTTTGCGTTGTGCAGTGGCATTTGTTTTGCTTCGTTGGGTAGTCTTTGTCTTTTGGGAACTGCTACGGGTTTGTGCATCTGCATGTGGAAACCATGCAGTTGCCATAGCCAGCAGTACGATAAATGTCAGGATTCTTTTCATGAATACTTGATGGGTAACGTGATGAGGACACTATAATGCAAGGAAACGGCGAAGGATATCGTCGATAGACACCTCGCGGTATTTTCCTGAGATAACGGTGCGTGTCTCCCAATCCGTATCATTGCCCAAATAGTTCATGTTGAGCTGAATAGATATCTGTTTGTTGGGAAGAATCAGACGGAGGTTATTCTTAGTGGGGAATTGCGAGTTGCTGAATGGCTTGAAGTCGTCATAGTCCCAATTTAATTGGGTCGTTCCATTGATGGGGTCTGAGTATGCTATATTGGTCATTTTGATTTCCTTGCCCTCAGAGTTCAGGAGCCATTTGTATGACAGCTTTTCCTTTTGGTACTGCAAAATCAGATTGTCTCCATCAACGCTCGACTGGAATTCGTTGAGCATGCTGGCATTGATTTGCTGGTGTCCGGGAAGGAACAGCTCGTTCCAAAAGAGTGCCTGTAAGGTGTGGAAGTTGATGCCGTTGGTGCGCAGGAAATCCAGATGGGAATAGGGTACTTTCAGGTATTGTTTGTTGATGCGGTCCATGATAAGTACATATTCCTTGGTGAATTCCAGACGGGCTGCTTCAACGAAGCCAAATGCCATCAGCTGTAGACGGATGACGTCGTTTCGTTTCATCTTAAGATTTCCAGTGAGCGAAACGGTTTGGTTTCCCACTTCTGCCGAAAACTTAATCTTGGATGTTACGAAATCGGTGCTGAGACGTTTGGTAGACAAGTCCTTCAGGTTTTTATTCAGTCCGACCGACTCGGGAAGCGTATTCTTGGTACCCAGGTCTGTAACGTTTTTGCTGCTGCGGCATGAGCCGAAAAGTAAGGGCAATGCCATGATAAGGATGGCGAAAACTTTTGTTCCTTTCATATCGATTGTTTTTTGACGTCTGATGGTATGATGTTCTTTGATGATACTCTCTGTTATTTTGCGTAGTATTTCCGTTTCTTGATTTTCCGGAATAAAGTCTTATTGTCGGCAGAGTCTGCTTTTTCTGCTGATTTTTTCCAGTATTCCACAGCCTGCTCTACCAGGTTGCATTTGAAAAAGATATCGCCTGCATGTTCGAAAAGCAGGCTGCTCTCCGTGCTGTCGCATTGCAGAGCCTGTTCAATATAGATACGGGCTTCAGCATACTTTCCTTGACTGAATAAAATCCATGCGTATGTGTCCAGATTGTTCGGGTTCTTTGCATCCAGTTCTATGCTCTTGCGACTCATTTTTTCTGCTTTGTCCAGATTGTCCGAACCGTCAATACACAAGTAGTACGCATAATTGTTCAGGCAGGAGCTGTCTTCGGGCTTGATCTGCAGGCAGGAGTCGTATGCAGCATAGGATTGGGCAAACATGCCTTTTTTGTGATACAGCTCGCCCATGATTTCATAGATATTCGCCACGGTCGTCCTGTCTGTCTCTTCGTTGATGAGGTCAGCTCCGAGTTGTAGCGTGGCGAGTGCCTTGTCATCTTCGTTGTCTCTGTAATATGCCACCCCCTCGTAATAGTAGAAGGAAATATTGTCAGGAACGTATTGGCGTGCCTCGTGACAGAGGTTGATGACTTCGTGCATGTTGTTCTCTTCCCATGCATAGGCTATCAGGTTGAGCCGTGCAGCCGTGTTGTCCGGACTCAGTCTCAGGGCTTCTTGTATAAGTGGTTTGATGGTGTCTCTTGGGAACTCGTATCTCTGATAATAGGTGGCGCAGATAAGATACATCTCCGTGTTCTCTGGACAGAGTGGAAGGACCTGTTGGATGAGTAGTGGTATCTGACAGCTGTCCGAATCCGATTCGTATTTTCTTATCATGTCTACCATCATGGAACATCTTATCTCGTCGCTCGTAGATGGCATGAAAAGGAGGTGCTTAGTGATGGAATCTGCCAATTCCTGCTTGTCCTGTAAGGTATACACATTTCGCATGGACAGCATGGCGCGTTCATTGACGGAGTCTTCTTGGAGAATCTCCTGAAAGATTGCCATACTCTTGTCCAATTCATTACAGTTTGCCAGCATGTCACCATAGAAGCAGCGGTAGTACAGGTCGTTGGGATAGCGCTCTGCCAGTTGTTTCATTTCTTCTATGGCTGCATCCTTGTTGCCAGAACGGATATATAGATTTGCCTTGAAGTAGGAGAGACGTTCGCTTTTTCCGTTGAGTTCTTCCAGACGGTGTATACAGCTAATGGCTTTCTCCAGCTCTCCCTCCTCCTCGTGTAGCTGTATCAGAATCTGTATCAAATCGTCTCGCTCTTTATCCATCTCCAATACCTTTTCGATGGCTTTAATGGCATCGGCATATTGGCGGTTGTTGATGTAGGCTCCGGCAAGCGTTTCGATGAAGGTCTGGTTGGTCGGTTCCAGCTTCGTTGCCTTCTCCATATAACTGAGGGAAAGCTTGTTCTCTTTCAGGTCGTCATAGCATTGGGACAAGAAAAAGTAGGCTTCGGCACGAGTGGAGTCAATATCTATACAATGCCGGAAGAGTTCGAAGGCAGCGGCACCGTCTCCTTTTTCTCTTTGCATCATAGCTTCCAGAAAAAATCGGTTGTATTTGGTGGCTTGGCTTTCTGTCGTATCTTTACCTTCCGTGTGGACGGTTTGAGCAAAGCCTGATAAAGCTATTAGTGATAGCACCAATAGCAAGCCGGTTTTCTGAATAATACTCATGCCTTTCATCCGCTGTCTGTGATTTTTTTCCGTTATTTTACTCCGGTGTGTCCGTAGCCACCTTCTCCGCGCTCTGTTTCATCCAGTTCGTCAACAAGTTCAAATCTGGCCTGTTCGTGGCGTGCAATAACCATTTGGGCAATGCGTTCACCGTCGTTGATCGTGAAATCTTCGTTGGAGAGGTTCATGAGCAAGACCATGATTTCTCCACGATAGTCGGCATCGACGGTGCCGGGAGAATTGAGTACGGTGAGTCCGTGTTTCAGAGCCAAACCGCTACGAGGTCTTATCTGCGCTTCATATCCTGCAGGCAGGGCAATATGGAGACCGGTTCCGATGAGTCTCCGCTCAAAGGGTTGCAGGGTTATGGGTGCTTCGATATTGGCACGGAGATCCATGCCTGCACTCTGCTCTGTGGCGTATGTGGGCAGGGGATGATGCCCGTTGTTAATGACTTTGATTTTCATTGCTGATGTTTGTATGCCGTTTGATTCTTTTTGATGTTTGGTGATGATTCTTGTTGCTGTTGCATTATAAAGTGCAAAAATACAGAATTCTGTTTGAATGACCAATGTTTTTCTGTCAAAATAAGTTTTTTCTACAAAAAAAGCACTACTTTTGCAGGTACTATGATGAATTGGCAGCAATTAATATCCAACAAAAGACTGGGTCAGGAGTCTCGTCATCCGATGAGACACGATGACCGTACGGAGTTCAAGCGTGATTATGACCGCCTGATATTCTCTGCACCTTTCCGCAGGTTGCAGAACAAGACGCAGGTGTTTCCACTTCCGGGAAGCGTTTTTGTACATAACAGATTGACGCATAGTTTGGAGGTGGCGAGTGTGGGAATGTCGTTGGGCTCGGATGTGGCTGCAGCCTTGATGCAGCAGCAACCAGCATTGAAGGAGACAATGATTGGAGAGATAGGCCAGATTGTTGCGACTGCCTGTCTGGCGCATGACATGGGTAATCCGCCTTTCGGACATTCCGGAGAGAAAGCCATTCAGACTTTTTTCACCGAAGGTCCGGGAAATGAGTTGAAGTCGATGCTTTCAACTGCCTTTTGGCATGATATAACCCATTTTGAAGGAAATGCCAATGCCTTCCGCTTGCTGACTCATCAGTTTAAAGGTCGTCGTAATGGTGGCTTTGTCATGACCTATACTACTTTGGCAAGTATCGTGAAATATCCTTTCTCTTCTGCGCTTTCGGGAAAGAAAGGCAAATTCGGATTCTTTGCCACAGAGCTTGAATATTTCCAACGTATTGCCGATGAAATGGGCATTATTCGTTTTGAAACGTCTCCTCTTGGTGTCAGATACGCACGTCATCCCTTGGTATATCTGGTAGAGGCTGCCGATGACATCTGTTACGAGGTGATGGATATTGAAGATGCTCATAAACTGAAAATCTTGAGTTTTGATGAGACGTGCAGCCTGTTGTTGGGATTCTTTGATGGTGCTGTACGTGAACAGATCATGAAGAGGGTTGATGAGGAAGGGCTGACTGACGACAACGAGAAGATTGTCTATATGAGAGCCTGTGTAATAGGAGCGTTGGAGCGGGAGTGTGTTCAAGCATTTGTCAAGCATGAGAAGGAGATATTGTCAGGCAGTTTCGAGGGTTCTCTGATAGATGCCATCAGTGAATTGCCCCGTGAGGCTTATCGCCGTTGTGCAGCCTTGTCCAAAGAACGAATCTATCGCAGCAAACCGGTTTTGGATGTGGAACTGTCGGGTTATCGAATCATGGAAACGTTGATGGAACAAATGATAGAAGCAGTGAGACATCCTGAACGTTACTATTCTCAGCAACTTATCGGAAGGGTGTCCAGCCAATATGACATTGACTCGCCTCATCTTGAGACAAGACTCATGGCTGTCATTGATTATATCAGTGGCATGACAGATGTTTATGCGTTGGACATCTATCAGAAGATTAGCGGTATCAGTCTGCCCATAGTATAAATAATTTGGGCATACTGATACCGCTAATCGCACTTATTTCTCTTTGTAGATGACGTTGTTGGCACCGCTGGTGATTTGCAAGGCCTCGGGATGCTCTTTGATGTAAGAATCGATGTGTCGCATTCTTTTTTCTTCGAGAATCTCGTCAACGGCAATCAGTATGCCGGTTTCTTCTACGTCGCCGAAACCGTCGTTGATAGCTGTTCCGAACAGTTTCATCGTAGGACTCAGACTCATGTAGGCATTGACCAAAGGAGGGATGTTGTAGCCCATTTTCCTTACTTCGCGATTCAGAATCTTATAGTCTTCCTTGAATGAATCCTCACAGAACAATGCCTCCAATTCCTTGGGGTCTGATTCGATTTGTAGCGGTTTCATCGGAGTTATCAGATGATCCTTATCGTCAAAGTGCTTCTTCAGGAAATACAAAATCATGTCCCTTCCCTTTCGTATATACGAGGGGTACATGGTCATTTTACCAAAGAAGTATTTGACATTTGGCTGGATGACCGTCAGCGCTCCTAAGCCATCCCAAAGATTATCCAGTGCGAAGAGACTTTTCGAACCGTTCTTGTTGGTGTTCTGGTAAGCCAATGATACGAAGCTGCGTCCCAATTCGATGGTCTGCGGCATATAGTCGTCCATGAAACGTTTGGAGAAATGGAACATGTGACTGGTTGCCAAGATGGGCTGTCCATTGGGTGCCGTTTCAACGTCCGTTCCGAGGATATAACGATAGCCACCGATGATTTCTTCAGCCTCTGGATTCCAAACAATCAGCTGTTTGTAACAGTTGTCCATGGTGTCAAACTCGTCCAGATCGTATGCCTTTCCAGTGCCTCCACCGGCTTCGCGGAACACAATCTCGCGCAGTCTTCCTATCTCCAAAAGCACGTTAGGCGCATTGTGGGCGTCAACGATGTAAATCTCGTTGTTACTTTTGTTGGTCATTCTCAACTGGCGTTCTTGAGTCAGTTCCTTTTTAAGTAGCTCCCTGGGAATGGGCTGAATAATCTCCTGTACCATTGTTCTATGCTGGTTATTGATTGTTTGTTTCTTTGGTTTCTTGTTGTCGGTTCTTGGTGAGACGAATGTTGGTTATAGCTCGTAAACACGTGCTTTAACGTACTGAGCCCACTCGTGTGGAGTCTTGCTCTTGTCAAAGGTTTGCCAGGGAATGGGTTTCCCGATGGCTACACGGAATGAGCGATGCACATTCTTGTACATCTCGTCCACAAGAAACAGCATGGCGATATTGACTTTCTTCACGTATTTGTCCGAGAAATTCGCAAGACGGTAGAAGAAGTCGGAGTTTTGACCGCCAAAATGAATAGGCACTACGTCACGCTGATATTCAACACTTTTAGTGATGAATGTCTTTTTCCATTCAATGTCTTGAATGATTCCGTTTCTCTTTCTTGAGCAGATGCCGGCGGGGAACATCAGCATGTGGTTGTCGCTGGTGAATCCGGCTTCGACCATTGCAGGGAAATTACGGCTCTGCGACCCTGTCTTGTTGATAGGTATGCAGACTGGAGCAAGACCTGGCAGGTTCATCAACAGGTCGTTGACCAGATAGCGGAACTTGCCGTCGTAGTGCCTTCCGATGATGGCTCCTAACGCCACGCCGTCTTCGCCTCCCAAGGGGTGGTTGCTGACGAAAGTGTAGAGGCGCCCGTCATCTTTCTGGGGAAGATTCTCTTCGCCTACTATTTCGAGCGTCATGTCCAGGTATCTGACGCACTCCTCCAGCCACTCAGTTCCACTGAGATGCCGGCTTTCCCAAAGGTACTTGTTTACCTCGTCCTGATGGATGATGTGTTTGAGCCAAGATACTAACGGCTTGGGTATGAAATTGGCTTTCGTGCCCATTTTGTCCTTTAGAATCTTGTCAATATCAATCGTCTTTTCTGTTACCTGTTTCATTTCTCTCTTTGCTTTCTGATGGTCAGCTTCACTAACAACGATGCAAAAGTAACTAAAACCTTTGTATTTTGGTTCTTTTTTCTCCAAAAAAACTGAAAAAAGTTTGAAATAATTAATTTTTTATTGCCAATGCAATGAAAATGCAAGTATTCTGAAGCAGATTTGCTTAACATTTGAAATATGGATGCTTGTAGAATCTCATTTTTTTACGTGTTTGGAAGAAACGTCAGCATGTGTTTAAGTGGGGCAAAGCCTGTGATGTTTGCCCCACTATTTTAACAATTCTGTAAATGGTTGTTTTTCAGCGTGATAGCAAATAATATAAATGAAGGATAAAATTATTTTTGAAAAAGTGTGGGGAAAAGTGGGGGAAAGTGGAGGAAAAGTTGTAACTTTGTAGCGCAATCCTTTATAAAAGATGTATACATGCGATTTTTAGGCAATATAGAAGCAAAAACAGATGCCAAAGGGCGTGCTTTTCTCCCAGCTGTATTCCGCAAGGAATTACAAAAAGCCGGCGAGGAAAGGCTCGTCATGCGCAAGGATGTTTTTCAGGATTGCTTGGTTCTCTATCCGGAAAGTGTATGGAACAGCCAGCTGGATGAGCTTCGACAGCGCTTGAGCCGTTGGCAGTCAGCGTCTCAGCAGGTTTACCGTCAGTTCGTGTCGGATGTAGAAATAGTTGTGCTCGATGGCAACGGAAGATTCCTGATACCCAAAAGGTACATGAAAATGGCAGGTATCGTGCAGGAAGTGAAGTTTATAGGTATGGGTGATACCATTGAGATATGGAGTAAGTCCATGACCGAAGAGCCCTTCATGCAGGCAGAGGATTTCAAACAGGCTTTAGAGAGCCTGATGGGTCAATAGGGAGAAAGCAAAAGAAGTTTTTAAAGGTCAACAATCATGTTAACGGACGAACATATCATTACAGCAGAGGGCTATCATGTCCCTGTTTTGCTCCAGGAAAGTGTCGACGGACTGGACATCAAAGAGGATGGCATCTATGTAGATGTCACTTTCGGAGGTGGCGGTCACAGTCGCGAGATACTGAAGAGGCTTGGAGCCAAGGGCAGGCTGTATAGCTTCGACCAGGATGCCGATGCCCAACGAAATGCCATAGAAGGTGACGGGCGTTTCCATTTTGTGAGAAGCAATTTCCGTTATCTGAAGAACTGGATGCGTTATTACGGCGAGGACCATATAGACGGACTGCTGGCTGATCTCGGTGTGTCAAGCCATCATTTTGATGATCAGGAGAGGGGATTCTCTTTCCGTTTTGAGTCACCGCTCGATATGCGCATGAATCAAGAGGCTGCCGTGAGTGCCGCAGACATTGTCAATCGGGCAGACGAAGGAAGACTTGCCGACGTGTTCTATCTGTATGGTGAGATGAAGAATGCGCGCAAGGTGGCTTCGGCTATCGTCAAGTACAGAGCTGAACACCCTATCCTGACCACAGGCGATTTGATGAGTGCCGTATCTAACGTCATGGGAAAAGAACGTGAGAAAAAAGAGATGGCGAAGTTGTTTCAGGCTTTGCGTATCGAGGTGAACCACGAAATGGATGCTTTGCGCGACTTGCTCTATGCCGCTACGGAATGTTTGGCACCTGGTGGACGACTCTCGGTGATTACCTACCATTCGTTGGAAGACCGCATCGTGAAAAATGTCATCAAATCGGGAAATGCAGAGGGAAAAATCAGTCAGGATTTCTTTGGACGTGTGGAGACACCTTTCAAACCCGTCAATAACAAGATTATTGTACCCTCTCCGAAAGAACAATCACTGAATCCTCGCAGTCGCAGTGCCAAGTTGAGGGTAGCAGAAAAAATGAAGCAGGAGAAGTGATAGCAGCAAAGACTTTTTCTCCTCTGATTAGTTAGAAACAGATAAAGAAATAGGTGGATATGAATAAGGAAAAAAATGACACTCCGTTGGAGAAGACCGAAATACCTGCCATCGATGCCGCAAAGGCAGACAAGGAGCCGACAGAAGAAAAGCAACTGGAGCAAGCAATAGATAAGATTAAATCCAGCGTTACGGAAGATGAGGTAAGGCCTGCTGCTTCCATGACATTGAAGAAGATTTTGGGCGGTGATATCCTTACGGCAGGCATGGTACGCAGCCAGTTGTGGCTGTTCGTGCTGATTGTGGGTTTTACCATCGTGTATGTCGCCTTTCGCTATCAGTGCCAACAGGATATGATTGCCATAGATAAGTTGGAGCGTGAGCTGAAGGATGCCAAATACAAAGCGCTTGCCAGTTCGAGTGCCCTGACGGAACGCTGCAGAGAGAGCCATGTGCTCGACCTGCTCAGAAACAACAAGGACAGTGTCTTGCATATTTCCGACCAACCACCATATATCATTAGAACAGGAGAACATGAGTAAGTTTGATACAAAAAATGCCATGCCGCGTTATTTCGCCATTGCTGTGGTGTTTACGCTTATCGGTTTTGCCATCCTCGGCAAAGCTCTCTATATCATGTCCGCGGAAAAAGAATATTGGTTGGACGTGGCATCAAGGCTGAAAAGGGACAGCGTGAGTGTGAAGCCTAACCGCGGAAACATCCTCAGCTGTGATGGACAGCTGATGGCAAGCAGTATTCCCGAATACAGGATATTCATGGATTTCGAGGCGGGAGGACTGAAAAAAGATACGTTATGGAATGACAGTATAGATGTGATATGTGCGGGGCTTCATCGTATCTTCCCTTCCAAGAGTGCCGAACAATTCAAGGAAGATTTGGAACGGGGACATAAGAAGATGGCTCGCAGCTGGCCTATTTGGCACAAGCGTATCGACTATAACACCTTTACAGAGGTGAAGAAACTGCCCGTGTTCAATCTTTCTGCCTACAAGGGTGGCTTCCACTATGAGGAGTTCAATGCCCGCCGCCGTCCTTTTGGGTCGCTGGCACAGAGAACGGTCGGTGACATGTTTGGTGCCAAAGATACTGCCCGATGCGGATTGGAGTTGGCATACGACAGCATACTCCGAGGAACCAACGGATTGACGCACAGGAGGAAAATCCTGAACAAATTCATGAATATTCCCGTCACACCGCCTATTGACGGTGCAGATATCGTGACTACCATAGATGTCTACATGCAGGATTTGGCAGAAAGGGCTGTCATTGACGAGCTGCGTGAGATAGACGGAGACTTGGGTGTAGCCATTCTGATGGAGGTGAAGACAGGTGACATCAAGGCTATCGTCAATATGACTAAATGTGCTGACGGACAATATAGAGAGGTGAAAAACAATGCGGTAGCCGACCTTCGTGAACCAGGCTCTGTTTTCAAGACTGCCTCCATACTGGTTGCCCTTGACGATGGAGTGGTCGATACGACCTATCGTGTAGATACAGGCTCGGGTATCTGGCCTATGCATGGCAGGGAGATGAGAGACCATAACTGGCGTAGAGGCGGCTATCAGGTAATTTCCTTACCGCGAAGTCTGGAGGTCAGCTCCAATATCGGAGTGAGTCGAATCATTGACGAGCATTATGGAAACAATCCGGAGAAGTTCGTTGAAGGTATCTATCGGGTAGGTCTGGCAAGCGACCTGCATATTCCTCTCGTGGGTGCCACTTCGCCCCGAATCAGAATGCCGGAGAAAAACAGCAGGGGGCAATACCTCAACTGGAGCAAGACGGCTTTGGCGTGGATGAGTATCGGATATGAAACGCAGATACCTCCTATCAGTACCGTTACTTTCTATAATGCCATTGCCAATGACGGAATCATGATGCGCCCCCGTTTTGTGAAAGAAATACAGAAAAACGGTGATGTTGTCATGGAGTTTCCTCCTGAGCAGGTGATGGAACGAAGGATAGCCAAACTGAGTACAGTCAAAACCATGCAGACAATCCTGGAGCATGTGGTGAGTCAGGGCCTGGGTAAAAAGGCTGGCTCCCGACTGTTCAAGGTAGCGGGTAAAACGGGAACGGCACAGATAGCCGAAGGCGGTGCCGGATATCACGATGGAGTCAAGAAATATTGGCTGAGCTTTGCCGGTTTCTTCCCCGCAGACAATCCGCGCTACAGTTGTATTGTCTGCTTGAAGAAAACAGGACTGCCTGCATCCGGCGGTGGTATGAGTGGAGTCGTTTTCCACCATATTGCAGAGGGAGTGATGGCACGACATCTGAAGTTTGATGTAACTGATGCACATGACACACTGTCCATTCTTATTCCCGATGTGAAGAATGGAGACATCTTGGCTGCTGATTATGTCCTCTCACAGTTGGGGGTAAAGACCATCTCGGAGTGGAAAGGCAGTTATGCCACAGGTAATCCGATATGGGGACAAGCACAGATACAAGGCAACCAGGTGGCGTTGACACAAGTGAATACTGACAATCGCATCGTTCCTGATGTAAAAGGGATGGGGGCGCGTGATGCCGTCTTCCTCATGGAGCAGTGTGGATTAAAGGTGAAGATTCAAGGCAGGGGAAAGGTGGCAAGCCAAAGTGTTGCTCCCGGAAGTTCTCCTGTCAAGGGAACGACCTGTGAACTGATATTTGAAAACCAATAAAACATAGATACAATGAAACTGATAGAGTTGCTTAAGGATGTTCGGACGAACCTCATGGAAGGCGCTGCCGACGTGGAGGTGACGGGTGTTGAGATTGACTCGCGCCAGGTGAAGGAGGGTTTTCTCTTTGTTGCTATCCGTGGCACACAGGCTGATGGTCATCAGTATATAGACAAGGCTGTAGCCCAAGGAGCCAAAGCCATTCTTTGCGAAGTCATGCCTGATGTGCGTCAGGTTGGGGTCTGCTATGTACAGGTAGATTCCACGGAAGATGTAGTAGGCGCTGTAGCCACTGCTTTCTATGGATATCCTTCCAATCATCTGAAGCTGGTTGGTGTTACGGGAACGAATGGCAAGACCACTATCGCCACCTTATTATATAATATGTTCCGGAAGATGGGACACAAATGTGGATTGCTTTCCACGGTGTGCAACTATATCGATGGCGAGGCTATTCCTGCCGACCATACCACTCCGGGACCTATTGAGTTGAACAGACTCTTGGCAAGAATGGTGGAAGCCGGTTGTGAGTATGCCTTCATGGAGTGCTCCAGTCATGCCATTGCGCAGAAGCGCATCGGAGGACTGACTTTTGCGGGCGGACTGTTTACTAATCTTACTCGTGACCATCTGGATTATCATAAGACCTTCGAGAACTATCGTGATGCCAAAAAGGCATTCTTCGACCTGTTACCCAAGAAGGCCTTTGCCATTACCAATGCGGATGACAAGAATGGTATGGTGATGGTGCAGAATACCAAGGCGATGGTCAAGACCTATTCCACACGCACGATGGCAGACTTCAAGGGCAGAATCATCGAGTGTCATTTCGAGGGCATGTATTTGGATATCAACGGCAAGGAAGTAGGAGTGCAGTTCATCGGCAAGTTTAATGTCAGCAACCTGTTAGCTGTTTATGGAGCAGCTGTCATGTTGGGCAAAGACCCTGAACAGGTACTTCTTGTACTCAGTACGCTGAAGAGCGTGAGTGGCCGACTGGAACCCATACAGTCGCCCGACGGATATACTGCCATCGTTGATTATGCCCATACTCCAGATGCATTGGAGAATGTGTTGCGAGCCATCCACGAGGTGCTGAATGGCAAAGGCAAGGTCATCACCGTGTGTGGAGCAGGCGGCAATCGTGACAAGGGCAAGCGGCCACTGATGGCACAAGAGGCGGTCAAGCAGAGCGACAGAGTAGTCATTACCAGTGATAATCCACGCTTTGAAGAGCCTCAGGATATCATCAATGATATGCTGGCAGGCTTGAATGCCCAGCAGATGAAGAAGGTCATCAGTATCGTCGACCGCCGTGAGGCCATCCGTACAGCCTGTATGATGGCAGAGAAGGGAGACGTGATACTTATTGCCGGCAAGGGACACGAGGATTATCAGGATGTCAAAGGCGTGAAGCACCATTTTGATGACAAGGAAGTGGTCAGGGAGTGCTTTGCCTGAAACACCAGTCAACATAGTCATGTATTAAAAACGTAAAGAAATGCTGTATTATCTTTTCCGTTTTCTCGACCAATACGATATCCCGGGTTCACACATCTGGGCATATATTTCGTTCAGGTCTTTGCTCACACTGATTCTTTCGCTTGTCATCTCCGCATGGTTCGGTGAACGCTTCATCAAATACATGAAGCGTCGCAATATCTCGGAGACGCAGCGAGATGTAAACATCGACCCCTTTGGAGTGGCAAAGAAGGGTGTGCCTACGATGGGCGGTATCATCATTATTGTATCTATTCTTTTGCCGGTAATCCTTTTGGGACGTATGCGCAATATCTATCTGATATTGATGATTATCACTACTTTGTGGTTGGGTTTTCTCGGTTTCTTGGACGATTATATCAAGATTTTTCGCAAGAACAAGGAGGGACTCAAGGGCAAGTACAAGATTGTAGGACAGGTCAGTATCGGTCTGATTGTCGGTTTGGTGCTCTATTTCAGTCCTGATGCTGTCATGCGTGAGAATGTCGCCTTGGAGCGTCAGGGGCAGGAAATAGTGGTAAAACACAAGAGCAAGGCAGAGAAAAGTCTGCAGACGACCATCCCATTCTTGAAAAACCACAATCTGGATTATCAGGAACTGATGTCTTTCTGCGGAAAGTATAAGCATGTTGCCGGTTGGGTATTATTTGTTGTGATGACCATCCTGGTGGTGACGGCAGTGTCTAATGGTGCCAATCTTAATGATGGTATGGACGGCATGTGTGCCGGCAATTCCGCCATTGTAGGTGTTGCCTTGGGCATCTTGGCATATGTGTCGAGTCATATTGAATACGCCGCCTATCTGAATATCATGTATATTCCAGGCAGTGAAGAGCTGGTGGTATTTATTTGTGCTTTTGTAGGAGCCATGATAGGTTTCCTTTGGTATAATGCCTATCCTGCACAGGTGTTTATGGGCGATACAGGTTCGCTCACCATCGGTGGTATCATTGCCGTCTGTGCAATCATCATTCACAAGGAGTTGTTGCTGCCTATCCTTTGTGGAATATTCTTTGTGGAGAGTCTGAGTGTCATCATCCAGACTCAGTGGTTCAAGTTGCAGAAACGGAAGAACCGTCGGGTACGAGTGTTCAGGGCAACCCCCATCCATGACAATTTCCGTAAGCTTGACTCACAGCTTGATGCTACCAGTACATACGTCTTTAAGAACTGGCCACATCGACCATTCCATGAGACGAAGATTACCATCCGCTTTTGGATAGTGACAATCATCTTGGCTGCCATGACCATCATCACCCTGAAGATAAGATGAGAGGGAGACTGACGGTCAGCAGCATAGAACAACAAGGGAAATAAAAAGAGAGTAAGAACATGAAAAAAATCGTTATATTGGGAGCCGGAGAAAGTGGCGCAGGAGCTGCTGTTCTGGCAAAGAAAGAGGGCTTCGATGTGTTTGTATCTGACATGTCGGTCATAGCCGATAAATACAAGAAACTGCTGGATGACCATGATGTAGAATGGGAGGAGATGCAGCACACCGAAGAAAAGATACTTTCGGCAGATGAGATTATCAAGAGTCCCGGTATTCCTGATACTGCCCCCATGATGGTCAAGGTCAGGGAGAAAGGCATTCATGTTATCAGTGAGATTGAGTTTGCAGGCAGATATACGCAGTCCAAGATGATATGTATTACGGGAAGCAATGGTAAGACCACTACAACCTCCCTGATTTATCACATATTCTGTGAGGCTGGATATAACGTGGGATTGGCTGGAAACATCGGTCGTTCACTGGCTCTTCAGGTTGCTGAAGATCCCCATGACTATTATGTCATTGAATTAAGTTCGTTCCAGTTGGACAACATGTATGATTTTCATGCCAATATTGCCATCTTGCTGAATATCACTCCTGACCACCTGGACCGTTATGACAACTGTATGCAGAAGTACGTTGACTCCAAGATGCGTATTATCCAGAACCAGACGGCAGATGATGCTTTCATCTTCTGGAGCGGCGACCCTATCATCCAGCGTGAGCTTGAGAAATATGACATCAAGGCAGTAAAGTGTCCTTTCTCAGAATTGAAACAGCGCGGTTCTATCGGCTATCTTGAGGCTGGACAGTACAAGATTGAGTGGCCTACGCCATTTAATATGGAACAGGAAGAACTCAGTCTTACGGGACGTCATAATGTATATAACAGTCTGGCAGCCGGTATTGCCACAGATATCGTGGGTATTAAGAGCGAAGTGATACGCAAGAGTTTGAGCGACTTCCCCGGTGTGGAGCATCGACTGGAGAAGGTTGCCATGGTTGGTGGCGTACAGTATGTCAACGATTCCAAGGCTACCAATGTAGATGCCTGTTGGTATGCTTTGGAAAGCATGAAGACGAAGGTGGTACTCATCTTGGGTGGCAAGGACAAGGGTAATGACTATAGTGCCATACGCGACCTGGTGGCTCAAAAATGTTCTGCCCTGGTCTATCTGGGAGCAGACAACAGCAAGCTGCACCGTTTTTTTGACGACATGGGAATACCCGTTCGTGACACACATTCGATGAAGGATTGTGTCGCTGCCTGTGCCGAACTGGCTCAGGTGGGAGAGACCGTTCTCCTCAGTCCCTGCTGTGCCAGCTTCGACCTGTTCAAGAACATGGAAGACCGCGGTGAGCAATTCAAGGCATTGGTAAGAGCATTATGAATAAAAAGATAGGAAACATATTTAAGGGCGACAAGGTCATCTGGATGATTTTCTTCTTCCTCTGTATGATCAGTGTGGTGGAGGTGTTCAGCGCTTCCAGCGGACTGACTTACAAGAGTAATAACTTTATCATGCCCATCATCAAACACTCCGGAACCATCATCATGGGTCTTTTTGTGGCTGTGGTCACACTGAATATTCCCTGTCGTTATTTTAAGCTTTTCACCCCTTTCCTCTTGTTTTTCTCTGTCCTGACCCTTCTGTGGGTATTGGTAGGTGGACAGAATATCAACGGAGCCCAACGAGTGATACAGATACCTGGCTTTACATTCCAGCCTTCAGAGATAGCCAAGGGGACGATGATTTTGGTGGTGGCACAGATACTCAGTGCCATGCAGAATGAGCAGGGTGCCGACAGGAATGCCTTTAAGTTTATTCTTTGGATATCCGTACCTGTTACCCTGCTGATTATGATGGAAAACCTTTCCACGGCAGCCTTGCTCTTCTTCGTCATCATGCTGATGATGTTTATAGGCAGAGTGCCGCTGTCACAGTTGGGCAAGTTGCTGGGGTTCTTGATGGCAGGAGCTCTCATTGCATTGGCTTTTATCATGTTGGTAGGTCATTCCCCCAATGAGCAAAAAGACCAGACGCTGACCAAGACCGAAGTGGTGGATGCCAAACCCAAGAAAAAGAATGTCGTAGAAAAGCTGTTCCACCGTGCTGACACATGGAAGGGCCGTATTGACAAATTCATCAAGAATGAGAAGGTGGCACCGGCTGATTATGATCTGGATAAAGATGCCCAGGTGGCGCATGCCAACATCGCCATCGTTTCCAGCAATGTGATAGGCAAGGGTCCCGGTAATTCAGTGGAGCGAGACTTCCTGGCACAGGCTTTTTCAGATTTTATCTATGCCATTATCATTGAGGAAATGGGTATTGTGGGAGCCTCATTTGTAGTCTTCCTTTATATCATTCTCATGTTCCGTGCAGCCAGGATAGCCAGTAGGTGTGAAAATAATTTTCCTGCCTTTCTGGTGATGGGCTTGGCATTGCTCTTGGTGACTCAGGCAACCTTCAATATGATGGTGGCTGTAGGGTTGGCACCCGTTACCGGTCAGCCCTTGCCTCTTATCAGTAAAGGAGGAACCTCCACCATCATCAACTGTGCCTATATAGGTGCCATTCTCAGTGTGAGTCGGTCTGCCAAAATGAGACAGGCAGAAGAAAAATCATTGGTAGAAGAAGGCAGACAACTCAAAGAAAACGAATAAAAAAAGATAAGAATACGGCAAATGACGAAGAAAATTTGTAATTTTGCCAAACATACCAGCGGTGAGCTGAATAAGAAACAAAGGATTATGGACGACGAAGTTAGAATCATTATCAGTGGCGGAGGAACGGGAGGACATATCTTTCCCGCAGTGTCTATCGCTAATGCCATCAGGGAGATTGTTCCTGAGGCAAAGATACTCTTTGTAGGAGCACTTGGCAGAATGGAGATGCAGAGGGTTCCGGCTGCAGGCTACGACATCAAAGGACTACCCGTAAGAGGACTCGTGCGTCCCCTTTGGTCACCCAAGAATATCGGTGTGGCCTTGGATTACCTGAAGAGCAAGCGTCTGGTAAGATCTATTATTTCCGATTTCAAGCCTCAGGTGGCAGTCGGAGTAGGGGGCTATGCCAGTGCTGCAACCTTAGATGCTGCCGCTGCGATGGGTATACCCTGTCTGATACAGGAGCAGAATTCTTATGCGGGAGTCACCAACAAGCATCTTGCGGAGAAGGCCTCCAAGATATGCGTGGCTTATGACGGCATGGAGCGTTTCTTCCCTGCTGCAAAGATTATCAAGACGGGTAATCCTGTCAGACAGAACCTGCTGGAAACTACCTGCAGCAGAGAAGAAGCCATCAGCAGTTTCGGTCTCGATCCTGCAAAAAAAACCATTCTCCTCGTAGGAGGAAGTCTGGGAGCAAGAACCATCAATGAGAGTGTGCTGAATCATCTTGACCTGGTGGAATCGGCTGACGTACAGTTTATCTGGCAGACAGGTAAGTACTATCATGCCCATATTCAGGAAGAGATGGCAAGACACAAGCCGTTAGCCAATCTCAAGGTGATGGATTTTATCAGTGACATGGGGGCTGCATACAGGGCTGCCGACCTCGTCATCAGTCGTGCCGGAGCAAGCAGTATCTCTGAGTTCTGCCTGATAGGAAAGCCGGTTATCCTCGTCCCCTCTCCCAACGTTGCGGAAGACCATCAGACCAAGAATGCCATGGCGCTTGTCAACAAGGACGCTGCCTTGTATGTGCCAGACGCTGAGGCCGCCGACAGCCTGTTGGAACTTGCAGTGAAGACTGTGGCTGATACAGCCCGACTGGAAGAGCTGTCATCCAATATCCTCAAACTGGCATTGCCTCATTCGGCAGATATTATTGCCAAGGAGGTACTCAAACTTAGAAAACAATCATAATCGATGGAACTGAAAGACATTAAAGCTGTATATTTTGTAGGTGCCGGTGGCATAGGGATGAGTGCCATTGCACGCTATTTCCTGCGCAAGGGACTCGTTGTAGCAGGCTATGACAAAACTCCTTCTGCACTGACTGAACAGTTGGAAAAAGAAGGGATGCTCATCCATTATGAAGAATGTGTGGACGATATTCCTCATATTTGCAAGAACAAAGATTGGTGTCTGGTCATCTATACTCCGGCTATTCCTGACGACCATCAGGAGTTGCAGTACTTCCGCAAGGAGGGTTTTGAGATTCAGAAGCGTGCTCAGGTGTTGGGCACTCTGACACGTTCACATCAGGGCTTGTGTGTGGCAGGAACGCATGGAAAGACTACCACGTCAACCATGTGCGCCCATATCCTGCACCAAAGTCATGTTGACTGCAATGCCTTTTTGGGAGGAATATCCAAGAACTATGCGTCCAACTATATCATCAGCGAAAGTGACTATGTGGTTATAGAGGCAGATGAGTTTGACCGTTCTTTTCATTGGCTGCGGCCTTGGATAAGTGTCATCACCAGTACCGACCCAGACCATTTGGACATTTATGGAACCAAAGAGGCTTATTTGGAAAGCTTCCGAAAGTATTCATCGCTGATACAGAGTGAAGGAGCCTTGATTATACACCGTGACCTGGAGATGCAGCCCGACTTGCAGCCGGGGGTTCGATATTATGATTATGCGTTACATGAAGGAGACTTCCACGCAGAGAACATCGTTATCGAGAATGGAGAAATCACTTTCGATTTCATTTCTCCCATTGAGAATGTACCTCATGTAGAGTTGGGACAGCCAGTGCCTATCAATATCGAAAATGGTATTGCAGCCATGGCGATGGCCCAGCTGAGTGGATGTACGGCAGAGGAACTCCGTTATGGCATGAAGACGTATAAAGGTGTAGACAGACGCTTCGATTTCAAAATCAAGACCGACAAACTGGTCTTCCTCAGTGACTATGCGCATCATCCAAAAGAGATTTACCAAAGTGCAAAAAGCATCCGTGAGCTGTATCGTCATCGCCGTATAACGGCTATCTTCCAGCCGCATCTCTACACCCGTACCCGAGACTTCTATCAGGAGTTCGCAGAGAGTCTCAGCCTGCTGGATGAAGTGGTTCTCTGTGACATCTATCCTGCCCGTGAGGAACCCATACCGGGAGTCACTTCACAACTCATCTATGACAAACTCAAGCCTGGTGTTGACAAGGTTATGATAACCAAAGACGAGGTAATGGATTATGTCAAGAACCATGACTTTGATGTACTGGTAGTGCTTGGTGCCGGCGACTTGGACAATCAGGTTCCACAGATAGCCAAAATACTCCAGTCGCGTTTGAACGCCTAAGGATATACCTTATATATATAAGTACCCATTAAGAAGAAACGTATCGTCAGACTTGAACATGAATATCAATTGGAAAAAAACATTGGTGGTCATCATCGACATCGCAGTGTGTGCCTATCTGGTGCTTGCCGTCGTCGCTTTCAACAAGCCCGACAGCAACAAAGGTGTATGCACACAGGTGAAGATAGATATTGGCGGAAATGTGGTACAGGGCTTCCTCGATGCAGATGAAATCAAGCAGATATTGGAGCGCAATCACATATACCCTCTGGCTAAGCCCATGCAAGACATTGATGTCCGTCGCATTGAAGAAACCCTTACGCGCAGTCCCTTTGTTGACGAGGCTCAGTGTTACAAGACTCAGGATGGTCATGTCTGTATCGGTCTTACGCAGCGTATGCCTGTGATGAGGGTTATCGCCGATAATGGTGAGGATTATTACGTTGACAATCTTGGCGGCATTATGACCAATGCCACGTATCGGGGAGATGTGGTGATAGCCAATGGTCCCATCAGCAAGCTCTATGCCCGTAAGGTACTTACAAACATTGGCAATTATCTGGTCAACAACCGTTTCTGGCGAAACCAGATCGTCCAGATACATGTGCTGAACGACGGCTCGATGGAGATGGTGCCAAGGGTAGGTGAACATGTCGTCTATTTGGGACAGCCCACGGAAGTCGAGCAGAAACTCGAACGCTTGCAGAAGTTCTACAAATACGGACTCAGCAAGGCTGGCTGGAATAAATACTCCTATATCAATCTGGAGTTTGAAAACCAGATTATCTGTAAAAAAAGAAATCATCACGTGAATAAAAGCATTTAAGAACCCGTAAATACAATACATATTATAAGATGGCAGCAAAGGATTTTATTGTAGCAATTGAACTCGGTTCATCCAAAATGACCGGTATCGCAGGAAAGAAGAATCTGGATGGCAGCATCAACGTGCTTGCAGTCGTGAAGGAGGACTCTTCTTCGTTTATCCATAAAGGTGTGGTTTATAATATTGACAAGACTGCACAAAGTATCAAGAATATTGTCTCCAAACTGGCACATATTCTGCAGACACAGATAACTCAGGTATACGTCGGTGTCGGCGGACAATCCATTCGTAGCATCCGCAATGTCATCACCAAGAATCTCTCTACGGATACGAAGGTGACTCAGGATATGGTCATCGAACTCATGGATGCCAATCGTAATATGAGTTATTCGGACCAGGAGATTCTGGATGCCGCTGTACAGGAGTATAAAGTTGACAATCAGTTGCAGCTGGATCCCGTAGGGGTACAGTGTCGCAAACTGGAAGGAAACTTCCTGAATATCCTGCAACGAAAGACTTTCTACAACAACCTGAATAAGTGCTTCCAGGCTGCCAACATCAATATTGCCGAGATGTATCTGGCTCCATTGGCTCTTGCCGACAGTGTGCTGTCCGAGGCAGAGAAGCGTTCTGGTTGTGCCCTCATTGATCTGGGCTCAGATACCACCACGGTGTCGGTATACAGTAAGAATATCCTTCGCCATCTCTCGGTGGTGCCTCTCGGCAGCAACAACATCACCAAGGACATAGCATCTCTGCAGATGGAAGAGGCAGAGGCAGAGAAGATGAAGCTGAAGTACGGATGTGCCTATACGGAAAACTCCGAAATAGACAATACCCTGATGCTGCCTATAGATGCTGAAAGGAAGGTTGAAAGCCGTAAGTTCATTGAGATTGTTGAGAGCCGTTTAGAGGAGATTATCGAGAATGCCTGGTGCCAGATTCCGTCGGAATATTACGACAAGCTTCTGGGTGGTATTATTCTTACGGGTGGTGGCTCCAACATGAAGAATATAGAGACTGCTTTCATCAACCATACACATATAGAGAAAATCCGCATTGCCAAGTTTGTCACTCCTGTAGTCAACAGTACCAGTCCTGATGTCAATGCCAAGAATGGCATGATGAATACCGTGCTCGGCTTGCTTTACAAGGGAGATGTCAGCTGTTCAGGTGAGGAACTGGAAGACGGACTCTTTGCCAATCAGCCGGCTACTACAACGCCCGAAACCCGCACGAAGGCGCGTCAGGTTAATCAGATACCCGTAGGTGTCGTCCGTACCGAAGCCGAAAAGCAGCAGGCTGAGGAAGAACAGCGTAAAAAACGGGAGGAGGATGAACGTCTGGCTCGTGAACAGGCAGAAGAAGAAGCCCGTCTTGCTGAACAGAAAAAGAAGGATGGCGGTCTCTTGAGAAAGTTCTTCGGCGGTCTGAAGAAGTTTGGCGAGAACATGATCAAGGAAGAAGAATAAGATACCTGCATGTGAAGAGTGAACAGTGTAAAAACATAACCACCTTTAATATTCATAGCAAATGACAGATCAATATAGTAACATCGGAGTGGTTGATTTCGGAGCTCCGGAAAAGGAAAACAGCATCATCAAGGTGATTGGTGTTGGTGGTGGCGGCGGCAATGCCGTGAACCACATGTATCGTGAAGGTATACACGATGTGTCGTTCGTGTTGTGTAATACCGATAATCAGGCTCTCAATGACAGCCCTGTGCCCGTTCACCTGCAGTTGGGAAAAGAAGGACTGGGTGCTGGCAACAAGCCGGAAAGGGCTCGTCAGGCAGCAGAGGAGAGTATTGAAGACATCCGCAACATGCTGAACGACGGTACACGCATGGCGTTTATCACAGCTGGTATGGGTGGCGGTACGGGTACAGGTGCTGCACCTGTCATTGCCCGTGTCAGCAAGGAGATGGGTATTCTGACTGTTGGTATCGTTACCATCCCCTTCCGTTTTGAGGGACCACGTAAAATAGACCAGGCTCTGGATGGAGTAGAGGAGATGTCCAAGCATGTAGATGCCCTGCTCGTCATTAATAATGAACGCCTGCGTGAGATATATCCTGAGCTGACAGTGCTGGATGCTTTCGGCAAGGCTGATGACACATTGAGCGTAGCAGCCAAGAGTATCGCAGAGATCATCACCGTTCATGGACTTATCAATCTCGACTTCAATGATGTGAAGACCGTGCTGAAAGACGGTGGCGTCGCCATCATGTCTACTGGTTATGGTGAAGGAGAGGGTCGCGTGAAGAAGGCTATTGATGATGCCCTCAACTCGCCCTTGCTCAATGATAACGATGTGTTCCATTCCAAGAAGATTCTGCTCAGTATCTCATTCTGCGGACAGAAAGACGGCAAGGATTCCTTGATGATGGAAGAAATGAACGATGTCAACGACTTCATGGCCAAGTTCGGTGACTTTGAAATCAAGTGGGGACTGGCCACTGACCCGGAACTGGGCAAGAAGGTTAAGGTGACCATCCTTGCTACTGGTTTCGGAGTGGAGAATGTGGATGGTATGAACAATCACCTCAAGCGTCATACCCAGGAGGAAATCAACAGCATTGCCGAGCAGCAGCAGAAAGCCGCTGACCTGCAGTCGCGTCGTGACCACTATTACGGACCTGATGGCAATACCACCCGTTACAAGCGTCGTCCAAACATCTATCTTTTCCGTCCCGAAGACTTGGATAACGACGATATCATCTCTGCTGTGGAGTCTACACCTACCTATAAGCGTACTCGCGAGATGTTCAACAGCATCAGCAATCAGTCGAATGGCATACCTGCAGAGCGTACGGGTAATGACGATGGAGATGCTGCAACAGTAGTTCCTGGTATTATCAGTTTCTCTTAGGGTGTTTTACCATCATGTGATTATGAAACGTCAACACACACAACTATCAATAAAACAATAGATTATGGCATTATTTGAACAAGTAAGTAAAGACATTGTTGCGGCTATGAAGGCGAAGGACAAAGTGCGTCTGGAAGCTCTCCGCAATATCAAGAAAGTATTTATTGAGGCTAAGACAGCTCCCGGTGCCAATGACAATCTGGATGATGCAGTGGCATTGAAGCTGTTGCAGAAACTGGCCAAGCAAGGCCGTGATTCGGCTACATTATATAATGGTCAGGGACGTGCCGACTTGGCTGATGCAGAACTGGCTCAGGTGTCCGTAATCGAGGCATACCTACCCAAGGCTATGTCCCGTGAGGAGTTGGAGGCAGCTGTACGTGATATCATCGCCCAGACGGGTGCTCAGAGCATCAAGGAGATGGGTAAGGTGATGGGCGTTGCCAGCAAACAGTTGGCTGGCAAGGCTGACGGCAAGGCTATCTCAGAAGTAGTGAAGTCACTGCTTTCTGTATAGTAGCGGTTTTACCGCAATACATTTCATACTTTATGTCTTCGACTGGAGCCTGCTTTCATGACGGGCTCCAGTTTTTGTTTGTGCTATTAAAGAAGTGGATGGAATAATCAAATGAAAGTTAATGGTGAAAAAGGCTGCCACCATGTGTAATGGAAGCAGCCCTTGATATTAGCTCAACTATCCTGCCTTTAATCAAGTGAAATAGTCCTTGTTCCGAAGCTGTTATCTGAGATGAGTAGTAGTGTAAGTGTCTAGCCCACATTTATTACAACCCAAACAAAGGGAGGAAATGTTTAGTTTTTAATAGATGTATTCGTAGTTGTAGAAAGAATTCTTAAAACCATCTGTTCGGATGTCGAATTCAGAACCGTCAGGACTTTTTACTATGTAATGAGGCAGAAACATATTTATGTTACCACTCCCTAATCCAGGAGTTAGATAGTCATAGGGATGATTGGTAACAGATCTTGGGAATGGAATTGGAATTGGAATAAGATATGCTGCCATAGTCCATGCCTTATTTTTTTCTTTATAACTGTCTGCTTTGAAATATGTGGTCTTGCTGCTGAGCCAAAAACCGTAATAGCCCCCGCCTTTATATATTTTCATGATTTTTTGACCTGCTCTTAAACCTTTCTCATAGGCATCCGTGCCTTCCAATACATCTGCAATTTCGCCAGTTCTCATATCTTCTTGGTTCTTGAATACTATGCCTCGTGTGCTGACAGAATAAGAATACATTTGTTTATTGAAAGGATAACAACGCGCCCAATATGACACATTATTCTTTACAAGGTCGAGCATGTTGGTGAAATACTGATAAAAGTCGTTGAAATCCAATTGCCAAACTAAGGGGTTGGACTGTGGATTTTCACGTAGTATATTGCCATCATAAGCTTGCAATAGCAGATGAAGTTCTGATGTGTTGGTGGTTTTAGTATATCCACCCGAAGTAACAACACTATTATTTACAACAGTGTTAGCATGAACATTTCCCTTGCGGTCTTTCCATGTATAGGTATTGGCACCTGTGTTTACTACTTGACGTTGCTCTGGTACGTAGGTAGAGTTGCTATTTTGGTTATATCTTTTGCTGAATTTGAAGATGAGATCGGGATTGTCTGAGGTGCGCTTCAGTCCTCTGCTTTCGAATACTTTTGATAGTGCTTCTGCTATATCCTTGTCTGTGAGTTTGTCATCTTCACCAATGGAAAAGTCAAAGGTGTTGTAGTTGAAAAAGTCGATTTCTGAGTCAGAAGAAAGACTAATGGTGTTGGGAGTGTTTGCGGTCGGTGTCTTATTTAATCCGCTTTCTATAAAATAATTCTTTTTTGTTGAAAGTACACATTTCTTGTTGTGGTTTACTCCGTTGTCTTTTTCAATGTATTCCAATGTGATGTCGCTGCTTTGGGATACTATTTTTGAGAATGTTTCAGCTGACATGTCATCGGTAGACTGACCGTTGATAGAGGTAATAAGTGAAAGAACGGGAGGCAGTTCACCTGATACTGTTGTACACAATAGGCCATCCCAGTTATTGGTTAAGGTCAGATATTGCCGACCCCACTGCTTGAATCTTTTTGCCTCGATGGCATTTTCAGCCATGGCAGTAGTGCATAGTGTGCATAGTGCCAATAGAGAAAATAATATTTTTTTCATAAATGATAGATTTTTAGCCTTATAGCATCCAGATTCGGCTTACAACAGTTTTTAATCTTATAGTATTGGAGTTCGCAGATGCTTGCCTTGTGGCAGCGGACTCTCAATATTTTACTTTTTTATTGTTAGACTGTGCAAATTTAATAATTATTTTTGATTTAAAAAAGAAAAATGTGTAATTATTACAAAAAACTCAATGTGTGGGATTGGTAAATATTGAAATCAGGAAATGAGGAATCGGCAAATGTAAATAAAATTGCCTAACTGCAAAAATTTATCTTTCCAGTTGGGCAATTTTGTTTTCCCAGTTGGAAAGTGCCAAAAACGCAGTTTGACGAAAAATGTTAGAAGTAT
>CAMAHD010000004.1 GCA_945834405.1 uncultured Prevotella sp.
TAAAAAGGGCGATAGATAACAATAAACTACGCTCCGCAGGGTATGCTACTTTAATAGGGTCGTATCTCGAATGGCACCCAAAATAGGAACCGCCGTATGCGGAACCGCATGTACGGTGGTGTGAGAGGTCGGAAAACGAAAGTAGGAAGAAAACTACTTCATTTTCCTCCTACTCGATTTGGGAAGGTCTGGTCACTGGCGGCGGTAGTTGCCGACGACCTTGTAAATCTCTACTATGATGTCCTTGGGGATGCTGGACTCTACGGGAGTGCCATCGACCATCTGTGTGAAGTTGATGCTTTGCTCGTCAGGCTGAGTGACAGACACTTTACGAAGGACTTTATACTCGCTGGTAACGACAACACAGATGAAATCACCGGGAATGTACGTTTTCCACGTTGCGAGTTTCTTCAGTGCGATGACATCACCTGGCATGATGATTGGTGCAAGTGATTTGTCATTGTTGATACACATGAAATCGAAATCTCCTGCCATAGGTAAAGATATTGGTATTACGCAACCTGTCGTTATTGGCTGGCCATCATTGCTCAGACATAATTCAAAATCTGTGTTGTAGAACAGTCTTTCATTTTCAGACCTTACATGTTGCTCAAAGGGTTTTATGCCGGCAAGAAACATGTCGCCTTCGCCTGTGTACAACCAAGCTGCGTTTATATTGTATTTCTTACATAGCAGCTCGATAGATTTCTTTTGAGGCTTTTGCCATCCATTCTTGATTTTGCTTAGTACCTGTTCGTTTGCGACAATGCCGTCGCGGTAGAGTCGCCCTCCGGAAAGGTGCAGTTCTTCAGCAGCCTTTACGAATCTCTGAGCTACGCCCATCCCTGTAGTCTGTTCATTGTCTGTTGTCATAATGTTTAAATAATGCTAAAATATTACATATTCGTGGAATGAAACTTATAAAACGTTTGGCTATATTTGTAAAAACATGTAATTTTGCCGCCGTTTTCGTAGCAATCCGGGTGCAAAGATAAGCACTTTTTGCGGAATATGCAAGAAAAATCAAATAAAAATGATAATAGATATATAAAATATATAAAAATAACGTGTAATTTAGCATAGAGATATGGAGATACCCATAACGACATTACAGGCGATGCTGACCAACGCTGCTACACTCGGAGCGATGTCAGCGGTGAAGCGGCTCGATCCAGTCAAGGATGAGCTGAAAGCGTCAGAGGTGAGAACTTGGTTGGGAAACGACAGTAAGATGAGTCGGAAGTTTGATGCCATGGTTAGGAAAGGAATGATCAAGGGCTTCAAGAAAGGAACCAGCCAGAACTCACCTTTTTATTATTCCAAGTGTCAGATAGAAGCAGCGTTTGCTGCTGTAAGATGCAAAGACTTACTCTAATTGAAAATTGAGAATTGAAAATTGATAATTATGAGTAGTGAAGAAACAGAACAACGAACGGCTGGGTACATCACATTGCCATTAGCGGTGCTGGATGGCTGGGTTGGGCAGAATGCTCAGTACCTGAAGTGGTGGACTCAGCTTAGGCGAGAAGCCTCTTGGACGGACAAAACCGTCTGGTATAACCGGCAACAGGTTTACCTCCTAGCAAGACAGGTCATCGTAACGGTCAATTCGCTGGTAAAGCAGTGGCAGGTAAGCAAGCCGACAGTGATACACTTCCTGCAACGATTGGAAAGCGAAAAACTCATTGAGCGACAGACCGATAGCCGTAAGACAATCATCACCATTACCCCATTGGGATGGGCTGATTCAGAGGTAAAACAAGAGGTAGCATCAGTGGTAAAAGTTGAACACGATGTTGACCGCCAACCTTACCACCAACCTTTACCACCTATTATTAATAATAAAGAGAAAAATATTATAGCCAGTGGAGGAGCGCGTACGCGCGAGGAGGAGGTGGCTAATCATGATTTTGATGAGATTATCTCTTTTTTCAATCAACAGATGAAAGGTAAGGGCATTCAGCAAGTAGCGATTATCACATCAGAGCGCAGACAAGCCTTTGAACGTCTGATGTCGCAGACTGGCGTGAATAAAGACAGCGTGAAGCAAGCCATCAAGAATGCAGCTGAGAGTGACTTCTTGAATGGAAAAGGCCCAAAGGGATGGGTGGCCAGCTTCGACTGGATGATGATACCGCAGAACTTTCAGAAGGTGTTGGAGAACAACTACCGCAACAAACCAGTAATACAACAAGTACAGTATGGGACAACCGATGGATATCAAGACCCTCGTAGAGGTGTTGAAGCGTCAAGGACGAGCTCTTATGCTTCCGGGTATGACAGACCACTCTAAGTTAGGCGTGGATGAACAAGGACTAACAGCACTGTTGGAGATGGCCTACCGCAAGCAGGTTGCCATGCGCAGAGTTGCTTATGTTCCCAACAACCTGACCAGTGGCGCCATTAAAAAGCTCGCTCATATTCTGACAGACACTGGTGATAACCGCTTTATGATTGTGCTGGATGGCAGTACCGCCACCGGTAAGACCACGCTGATGACTGCTATGCGACAAGCCTTGCGCTGGCTGACAGACCACAGACTGGTGTCAGATGATGTAGGTTTAAGGATTCTTGACGCTACCAAGATCTGCACCTTGATGGACTCCAGCAGAGAGTGGAACGAACTGTTAAGCTGGCCGTCGTACCTCGGTATTGAAGACCTAGGCTGTGAGCCTGCAGAGATACTGAGATGGGGCAATCCCCTCTATCCGGTGCGCGAACTTATCACAGAGCGCTATAAGCTACGGCTTCCTATGGTGGTGAGTACCAATCTCGACAGTGACCAATTGAGAGAACATCTTGGACTGAGGATTGTGTCCAGAATGAACGAGATGGCTTACTATATCCACTTCGAGAATGAAGACTTCCGCAAGATGGCGTGGTACAGTCATCATCCCGAGGTAAATAGTTAAGAGAGAAGAATGAATACCGTGATTATAAATATGATAACAAGATTAAAACAATAGAATGAAAAAACTAAGTGAAGAAAAAGAGCTTCGAGTGAGGAAACTGGAGCTATTAACCTATGAAGTGGAAGTGGGCAATACCCACAGAGTACGAAAGGTGAAGGGCACGATGCTTAATTCTGCCTTTCTGTTAGGTGAGTTGAGCGACAGCAGACGAACGATGATAGTCCGCCAAGTGGAGAACGAACGCAAACCTGTGAGAGTAGAAAGCAAGGATTTCGAGGGTGTGCTTGTAAACATACTCATCGGTTATATTCAGAGCAAGCGCTGTAAGTTACCGTTCAACGAGGCTTTTGCTTGTAAGCGACTGTCGCTGAAGTCTTGGCCTAAAGACTATATCGACGGCTTCATACCCAATGATTTCCATGTAAAAAGAGAGTATCTTGATGAGATTGCCAGAATGGTGAGTATCCATGTG
The DNA here is from genome assembly GCA_945834405.1 of uncultured Prevotella sp. GTDB lineage: Bacteria > Bacteroidota > Bacteroidia > Bacteroidales > Bacteroidaceae > Prevotella. The sequence continues at coordinate 3,385 of CAMAHD010000004.1, forward strand.
ACCGCCAACGGTCTGACGCTATCTCATTCGGAAGCTGCATAAGAGAGATAATAACCGAGCTACTGTAGGCCTTTGTGGTCGCAGTACTACCAAAAACAATTTAATTAAAAATGAAAAGATATGACTATGTATGTAATGTCCTCTGGGGAGGGCTTTGAAGACTACTGTCTTCGTACTTTCAAGAACATGCTACATGGTGAGATGTTTCCTTATAGCTTACGCGAGACATACCACCTTGTGTTTGATTCGTGGGACGAGGCAGTGAATGAGATTAATGAGTATGGCGTAGAGGGTTATTCCTATATGGAGAGCCCTGATGCCGATGACTACCTTCTCAGTATGTGTGGATTCACCCGGCATGTTGTGTTGCAGGATAAGTCACTGCAACTGCTTGCCTTGTTTTGTGACACTACCTATCGGCAGCAGATGACCATCTTTGACATTCCAGTACGCTTTACAACCAAATGTGAGAAGATGGCAAATGGTAAGATGGGAATAGTGCAGATTCCCATCAAGGATCATCTGCCCAAGAGTCTGGAAACCCGCAACGACGGCTTCATGTCGTGCTGTGGTGATTTGTATGCCAAGACCTGCTTTGACAAATTCCTGCAGGAGTCGGGATTTACACAGAGCACAGCAGCTGTCGCCGCATCCTATGGTATTCCGGAAGAAGGGCTACTGTGTATCTTGAGCCAGAACGGCATCATTAAGGAGAACGAGGATGATGCAGGTTGGGAGTTGGCAGAGGCGTTAAAGGATTCGGAGCTGATTAGAGAGAAGACAGTAACGGACGGAATGCCAGAAAAGCAATGGACTTATAAAGGTCAATACTATATCTGGACGTTGCTCACCAACAATTGCTCTGTCAGACCTCGTTGTGATAGAAGCAACTATCAGAAGTGATAATCATACGATTTGTTTATTAATAAAAAGGAAAGGACGCTGGCTCGTGAGGGTCAGCGTTTTTTGTGCTCAGATGCGAAGGAAGGAATGAAAAGTATATAAAGCAGATAAAAGCTCTTTTCGTTTCAGAAACTCTATGTAATTTTGCAGCGCAAAACAAAAGGAAATACTATGAAATTCACAACACTATTGACAATTATCATCACGGGCTATGTCATCTATTATGCCTATCAGATTATCCACGACCTGTTCTTTACCAAGGGCGTGCTGTCTGATGAGCTGCACATAGAGGAAGAGGTGGACATCACAGGCGAAGTTGAGAAATACCAGCCTGTCAAGGTCAGCAGGGAAGACATCCCGCTGACAAAGACATCCACCAAGGAGAAAACCTCTCAGGATGACGGACTCACCCAGATGTGCGGTGGCTATACCATTGATGAGCTGCACAATGCCCTTAGAGAGGAACATGACAATCCAGGCAGCACAGCCCTGAAAGATGTGATGAAGCTTTACGAATAAGACCTATACCTTACGGGATAAACATGAAAAACACAGAATCCCCACTTTAAGATGTTCAAAAGACAAAGTAAAAAATGAAAAACACATTATGCAGAAAAACTGGAGCAAGCTCTGCTCCCTTTTGAAGTCATGTAAGACGAAGCTGTCTTACCAAGGTTTGAGACTCGCCAGCTTGGCATTGATGTTGATGATGAGCACGGGCTATGCTATGGCCGATGCCGGATCGAGTGCCATCACAGGTGCTGTAGGTACCTTCAAGGGTTACATCGACCCAGTACGAAACCTTCTCTATGTGATTGCCGCAGTGGTCAGCATCATTGGAGCCTTCAACGTGTTCTACAAGATGAACAATGGCGACCAGGATGTCAAGAAGACCATCATGATGACCATTGGCGGTTGTGCCGCACTGGTAGCGATGGCCGTTGCCCTGCCTAAGTTCTTTGGCTATTAAGCTATGGAAGCGAACTACGCAGGTTACCCCGTGTATAAAGGTCTCCAGATGCCCTTGGAGTTTATGGGCATCCGGGGACGCTTTATCCTCATTGCCGCAGCCACCTTCGGAGCAGCCTTTCTCGGCTTCATTGCCGGATATGTCCTCTTCGGACTCGGCATTGCCCTGCTTGTGCTGGGTGTCAGTGCCGGAGGCGGTCTGCTTACCATCTATTTGAAGCAAAGAAACGGCTTGCATACCAAGCAGAAAGAAAAAGGAATCAAACACTATCATCATCTGTATGAGCAATAGGAAAAACACACTGGACGGACTTTTTACGGGCATCGAGGACATAACCGATGCACGGGGAAGGGTAGTGAATACCGTGCTGTATAGCAAGGCAGGCAACTACAGTTCTATCTTCGAGATAGAGAACCCCGTGCAGCAGTACTGTACCGATGCAGACCAGTACTATGCCTTTATGAACGTTCTGGATCATATCCTCCAGACCCTTGGTGAAGGCTATGCCCTGCAGAAGCAGGACATCTTCTGCCGACAGGCCTATCACCATGACATCACCCCTGATATGGAGTTTCTGACCCAGAGCTATTTTAAGTATTATGAGGGCAGACCCTATACCGAAATCCGTACCTTTATCATTATCACCCAGGAAACAAGGAAGAGTACCTTCGTGGCCTATGACCCCAAGAAATGGGCAGAGTTCAATAACAAGGTGCAAAAGGTAAAGGACATTCTGGAGGAAAAAGGCTTACCACATCATCTGTTAGGCAGAAAGGAGATAGACGAATACCTCCACCGCTTTATGGCCTTTGACTTCAAGAAAGGCCCCTTCGGTATGACGAACCTAAAGTGTACCGATGACTGTCTGAAGATGAGTGATAAGGTGGTAAAAAGCTTCTCACTCGTTGACATCGACGTGATAGACCTGCCGAATGTCATCCATCCCGTGCAGACCAAGCCCGTCAACGGTTATCCGGTCAGCACCGATTTACTGTCGTTCCTCTCCACCGTACCCCTGACGGACTGTGTGGTTTATAACCAGGTTATTCAGATACCAGCCCAGAGGAAGGAACGTCAGCGACTCATTGGCAAGAGCAAGCGCCATGCCTCCATGCCAGACCCCAGCAACAAGATTGCCAAGGCCGACATCGACGAGGTGCTGGAGGTCATTGCTACAGAACAGAAGTCCCTTGTCTGGACAAACTTCAACGTTCTCGTTTCCTGTAAGCCAGAGCATCTGACGAAGGTCACCTCCTACTTAGAGACCAAACTCTTTGAGGTAGGCATAGCTCCAAGTAAGTCAGCCTATAACCAGCTGGAGCTGTTTATGGACTCCTTCCCTGGCAATGCCTATAGCTTCAATAAAGACTATGACCTCTTCCTGACCTTGCAGGACTCAGCCCTGTGCCTCTTCTATAAGGAGCGTATGAAGCATGATGAGGTGACACCGCTGAAGGTGTTCTATACCGACAGACAAGGCGTACCCATCGCTATAGATTTCACAGGAAAGGAAGGAGAAAAGAAACTCACCAACAACTCTAACTTCTTCTGCTTAGGCCCAAGTGGTAGTGGAAAGAGCTTTTCGACCAATACCGTCGTGCGCCAGCTCATCGAGCAGGACACCGATGTCGTGATGGTTGATACCGGTGACTCGTATGAAGGTATCTGTGGCTATTTCCATGGCACCTATATCAGCTACAGCAAGGAGCATCCTATCTCGATGAACCCTTTCAAGGTCAGTGATGTAGAGTATCAGCAGAACTTCGGAGAGAAGAAAAACTTCCTGAAGTCCCTCATCTTCCAGATATTTAAGGGCAACAAGGCCCCAGAGAAGCTGGAGGACACCATCATTGACACCGTGCTGAACGAGTATTATGATGCCTACTTCCATCCCTTTAGTGGTTATACCAACGAAGAGAAGGAAGAGCTGCGGAAGCAACTCTTACTGGCTGACAAGCGTAATGGCAAGTATGGAGAGTATATCGAGGCCATTGAGAATGACAAGGATGTTGTGGAGGAAGGAACCACGGATTCAACAGATTGTACGGACAGAGCAGGCAGACAGAGCTACAGCGAGGATGAAAAGGCACACCATGCCAAGGTGCAGCGCATCGTAGAGAAACTGCATAACCTCGCCAATGATCCTGCTGCCAGTGCTGGAGAGCGTGTACATGCCAATAACCAGCTGATGAGACTGATGCCGGAGCTGATAGAAGGCCACTATCTGATGAAGATAGACCAGCGGATAGAGCGGATGGAGCGGCAGAAGCGAGACCTGAAAGTGACGAAGTTGAGCTTTGATACCTTCTATGAATATGCCTGTGAGCGCATTCCTCAAATGATGGAGGAGAAGAGCATTGCCTTCCCCATCAATGAGTTTGCCGCAATCCTGGAACCCTTCCACAAAGGCGGTAAGCTGGAAACCATCCTCAATAACGACATGGACTTGAACCTCTTTGATGAAAAGTTCATTGTCTTTGAGATAGACAAGATCAAGGATGACCCTGTGCTCTTTCCTATTGTGGTATTGATTATCATGGACGTGTTCCTGCAGAAGATGCGTATCAAGAAGGGACGCAAAGCACTGATTATCGAAGAGGCATGGAAAGCCATTTCTTCACCTACCATGGCAGAGTATATCAAGTACCTGTATAAGACGGTGAGAAAGTTTCACGGCATTGCAGGCGTGGTGACTCAGGAACTCGGTGATGTGATAGACTCTCCGATTGTCAAGGAGGCCATCATCAACAACTCAGACATCAAGATACTGCTTGACCAGAGCAAGTTCAAGGACAGATATGATGAGATAGCTGCCATCCTCGGTATCACTGATGTACAGCGACAGCAGATCTTTACCATCAACTCACTGGACAACCATGAGGGACGCAACTACTTCAAGGAAGTCTGGATATGTCGGGGACAGAGTGCCGATGTTTATGGTGTAGAGGAACCGCCAGAGTGCTATATGGCTTATACGACGGAACGTGCAGAGAAGGAAGCCCTGAAAATCTATATCAAGCACTATGGCGATGATACCGAAGAGGGCATCCGACACTTCTGCAAGGATATGGAGAAGGCTGGACTGACAGGAAAGTACCTAAAGTTCGCCAATGAAGTCAATAAGCAACAAAACGTGATGGAACTATGGGACAAAGTAGCATAAGGCTCTACGATATAATCGTAAGACAAAGGACAAAGGCAGTGGTACTGTTGCTGGCAGCACTGGTCAGCACAGTCCCTGCCAATGCCTGGTGGCGTTGGAACATTGACTATTGGACTATTGCGCAGGTCGGAGAGAATACCGCTGCCGAGTCTGGAGCAGAGGGAATACATAACAACACCCTCACTGAGCAGAGAAAGAAGCAGGAGCGCATTGCCGAGTACACCACCGCTATCAATGTCATCAGACAGCTCTATAAGCAGTCCATGCAGAATACCAAAGGCTTCGGAGAGGAAAGCAGATATTATCAGCTGATAGGTGAGAATGCCCTGTATATCGTGACCAATATCCCTGTAGCTGTGAGCTGGCTCACCAGAAAGCCGCATATAAATCTGCCTCTGTGCATGAATGAGATCAGTAATCTGACCATGAAGACCGAACAGTGTATAGCAGGCTTTGTGAACATCGTCAACAATGGTCATGTCAAGTCGCCGCTGAAGGATAATTCGCTAATACCAGGTGGAGGTGGCAGAGCCAGCATCGGCAAGGATGACGGTTATAACTTCATGAGCCGTTCAGACAGAATGGGTATGGCCAATGATATACTGGAGGACTTGGTGATTGTCAGAAACAACCTCGACTATCTCATCTTCATGTGCCAGACCAACAACGGACTGGAAGACCTGTTGATGGAGTTGGATCCTGATACATGGTGTAACGCCATGCAGATGAAGTGGACGGTTGGTGACATTGTCAGTGGTTGGGAAGACTTTGGGTAAGTGAAGAGTGAAAAGTGAAGAGTGAAGAATGAAAAAACTGCACCGGATAATAGTAATAGCAATAGTGAGCATGATATGCCCACATACAGGACTTGCTGGTATCTTGCCAAATGACCTGCCAACCATTGAAGCACTGATAGACCAACATAAGGAGTGTATGAGTGCCGAAGATGAAAGTAACCGTCAGTTGGCAGCCAATGCCTCTATCAAGGCTATGGTGAAGGATGTTGCTCAGAAGTATGATGATGTCAAGAGTATTCTCGACAAGAAGAGTAATGATGCCTTGTCGTATCTGGCTTTGGCAGCAGAGATGAGCCGTTGCGTAACGAATACAGTAAGGTTGACGAATGAGTATTCTGAGTTTACCCGCTTTGCAGCAGACCATCTCAAAGGCAAACCGTTGGTTGCTTGGTATGCCTTTGAAGCCAATTACAAGGTATCGAAAGAGATCAAGAATATCAGGAAACTCTACCTTGCTGTGGCAGCATCAGAAACACAGTTCTTCAGAGCTACCAACAAGGAACGCATGAATATCATCTGGACACTGAACCAGAGTATCACCAATATGCGCGATGTCATCCAGCAAGCCTATATGTGGTGTGACCTGTTGGTAGGTGGGTATATTCACGAGAGTCATATCTGGGAGATTATCGATACGTCCGTACTAGAGGAAATAGGAAAAAGCGTAATAAAAGATTGGCCAATATGAGAAAGACATTGATTACAATAACGATGGGTTTGGCTTTACTTCCGCAGATAAGTAAGGCTCAGGTCTATGATGAAGAAAAACGTCTGCAATGGCGGTCGATGGAAACCGGGCCGTTAGAGTTTGAACCGAGGTTTTACTACTGGCTGTTCCATAACAGTTATGCACATCATGAGTGGGAATGGGAGTGGCATGGATTGTTCCATAGCGGATTCTATCTGAATCTGAAGCCCCATATGAGTGATGCCAAGCCATTGCTCCCGAAGCGTACGTTAGGTGCTGCCACTGATGAGTGGACACGGGAATCTACTGATGCCCAGGAGAAGAACTTCAAGCATCAGCTGGAGCAAGAGACATTGGCAGCAGCAGACCGCCGGATTGATGCTGCCTATCTGCTTTTCAAAGATGACTTTGACGAGATGCAGCAGAAAATCTCTGCAGGACTAACCTATTGCATGGCCAACAGCAAAGGCGATACCAATGTCATATCCTTGGTTAACAGCCTCTCCAATCAGAACCGCTTTATCACGGAGCAAGTCAGCTACGTACATAAGAGCAGTAACGGCTATGAGCTGGAGAATGCCAAACGAGAAGAGTGCTATATCAAGCTGAAAGCCGATATGGAGAAGGTGACACAAAGCACCATTGACTTGATGAGATATGTAGAAGTTTCAAAATAGTAAAAACGATGAATGAATTATTAAACTGTAATGTGGGCTGTATCTTCCTGACAATGGGCTTGCCGACACTCGATCCAGTGATGACCAGTGTGTTGGACTATATCCACCAGCATGCCTTGTTCCTGGGTTCGTGGGGAGGCTTTGCCAAGTCATTGGGACTGATACTTGCCATGTGTGTGACCAGCTATGAATGCTGGATGATGATGCTTGGACGGCGAGGCATCGACGTGATGAAGCTGTTCAGAATAGTAGGTATCTCATTGTGTATCGTCTCAGCCAATGCCATTGCCGATGCAGTGGCTGCACCAGGGGAACAGATGGGACGTGTGATGAAAGCGCAGGCCACCAGAAGCCACCAGCGTATCGATGCCTTGGAGAAACACGAGGCCAAGCTACAGAGCCAGTATCTTGACAAGCTACGGGCGCATAATGACTCACTCGACAGGAAACGCAGGGCAGAAGCCAAACTGTCAGAAGATTCCCATTGGTGGGAGGAAGTCGCCTATGCCGTGAAGAACATGGATAATGCCGTGGAGCAGTGGGCCAAGGAAGCCGCTGTTATCGCAGAGACCAAGACGGCAGAGACCATCAATATGCTGATTCGGTATATCGGAGAAATCATCTATCAGGTCATCTATTTCGGTATGTTGCTTGGTCAGGCCTTTATGATGAATGTGCTGAAAATCTTCTGTCCTGTAGCCTTTGCCCTGAGTATCGTACCACCTTGGGCCAGTGCGTGGAGCCAATGGATCAGTAAGTATGTGAGTCTGTCGCTATGGGCACCCTTGATATATATGTGTAGCATCTATGCGGACATGATACTGAAATATACCATCCTACAGGACACCACCGCCTACACCACACTGCTTGGAAGTGCCAGCTATACCTGGGGAGAGATAGGAGGACTTGGAATGCAGGGCATCGGAAGTACCTGTATGTATGTCGTAGGATTGTTGGTAGGAGCTATGCTCATCAAGTTCGTGCCAGAGCTCGCCTCATGGATAGTACCAGGAGGAGCCAGCAGCAGTATCGGTTCAGCTGTCAGCAGTATGACCACAGCAGGAGCTGCAGCCGTCGGAGGTACAGTAGGTGGTGTTGTCGGTGGAACCATCGGAGTGACAAGACATACTGTAGGCGGAGCCGTCAAGGGAGGCGTGACAGGATATGCATCATCAGAAGGCGGTGGATTGAGCGGCGCATGGAATGGTGCCGTATCTGGAGGCCGTCGCGGATTCGAGCGAGGTATGGACTTCAATGTCGGTACGCACATGAGAGACAAACAGTATAAGTAAGTGAAAAGTGAAAAATTAAACAGATATAACCATGTTAATAGAAAGTTTAGAGAAGAAGACAAAGCTCGCCATGTTCACGGTATTGCTGGCAGTCAGTGCCAGCACCGTGATTTGCGGCCTGTGCTTTTACTTTGCCACCAAGCTGGTCAGAGACCAACAGCAGCAGGTGTATGTGCTGGACGGGAGCATTCCCTTCATGGCAGAGCGCAGTAAGAACGAGATGACCTTTGACATCGAGGCCAAGGCACACATCCAGTTGTTCCACCAGTATTTCTTCAACCTCTCGCCAGATGACGAGTACTTGAAGTGGACGTTTGGAAAAGCTATGTATCTGGCTGATGAGAGTGCCCTGAGGCAGAAGCAGGCCATCGAGGAAACAGGTTTTTACTCGCAATTGCTCTCCAGCTCAGCCGTAGAGACCATCGTAGCGGACAGTATTGAACTCGACAAAGACCAGATGAGTTTCAAGTATTATGGTACACAGATGATCAAGCGCAGAACCAACAGCGTAAAGCGTAGCATCATCACCGTAGGAAAGCTGCAGAATGTGCCGAGGACACAGAATAATCCTCACGGACTGCTGATAACCAACTGGCGAACACTGGAGAATAAAGACCTGAAATCATATTAAGTGAAAAGAGAAGAGTGAAAAGTGAAAAATGATGTACCATGAATATATTCAAGAACAAGCAAACACACGAGTATAAGGAGAAGGAGCGTTACCGACTGAGAAGAGCCAGAATCTGGGGCTATAAGATAGGTAAGAAGTACGCCATCGGAGAGAAGATCGCCAAGGCCAATGCCTGGGCAGACGGTCACAGACGAAAGACTGCAGGAATCTTGTTCTCCGTGAATGCCACCATCTACGTTATCGGTTTCCTGCTGTGTATGTCTGGAAATGACAGTAATAGCATCAATGACCCCATGCAGGACTTTGCTCAGGTACAGCCCATGTTTGCACAGCTGCATCGTATCGAAGACATGAAGACCGTTCAGAAGAATACCTTTGTGACCCTGAGCAATAGGGCAGTAAGACTGAAACACGAGGTCGATTCGCTGATGGCCAAACCCGGTAAGACCCATGCAGATTCCGTGCTTGCACTGGAAAAGTATGATGAACTCCAAATGATTATGAACAAATAACCAAATAGAAAGAACCATGAAGATAGATTTCAAGAAGATTGATTTTCGACAGGGAAAGTACTGGTTTCCGCTGGTACTGTTCGTTCCCTTGGTGGCTATTGCCTATTTCTCCTGTGAGATGTTCAAAGGCCCGACAGAGCAGACAGGTATGGTCACCGATAGTATCAATACCATGATGCCAGAGCCAGCCGGTGACGGTCTGCATGGTAAGTTCGCTGCCATGGAGGACAACATCCTCAGAGGTGACGGCTATACCGCCATCAATGCCCTTGGCGAGGAAGAACAGGGAGAGAGCGATGACGAGAACGTCTATAGCGAAAGTGAGATGGACAGAATCGACAAGGAGAAGGCCGAGAAGAAACGCCAGGAGCAAGAGATGGCAGCCCTCCAACAGCAGCTCAAAGAGTCGAGGATGCACATCAACCAATATGATGACCGCTATACAGGTCATGGCAGTAATGGCAGTCAGCAGCGTGAGATGGAGCAGTTTGAGGAGCAGATGCGACAGATCCAGGAACGAAGCAGAAAGATGGCACGTGAAATCACTGGTGATGACTATCCTTCAAGGAATGGTCAGCAGGTACAGCCCAATCTGAATGGCCAGATAGCAGGCTATGACATCTACGGCAATCCTATCATGGCTAACCAACAGCCCAAGAAAGACACCATAGCCGTTGTTGCCAAGGCTGATGATACCCATGCAGAAAGCTTCAATACCATTGCTGATGATGAAAAGCTCGATGCCCCACTGATTAAGGCTATGATAGACAAGACTACCAAGGCCCATGAGGGAACCAGACTCCGTTTCAAGCTGTTGGATGATGTAGTTGTCATGGGTGTGAAGCTGAAGAAAGGCACCTACCTCTATGGAATAGTGACCGGCTTCGGTCAGCAGCGAGTGATGGCAGACATCACGAGTATTCTGGTGAAGGATAAGTTCCTGAAGATCCACCTGTCTGTCTATGACCTTGATGGTATGAAGGGCTTTTATGTGCCGGAGTCAGCCTTCAGGGATATGATGAAGAATGCCGGTAGTGCTGCCATGCAGAGCAACATCAGCTTTGACTCCAACGGTGGTAGCGGTATCTCAGCACAGGCACTGGCTCTGCAGGCTCTGCAGAATGCCTATCAGAGTACGTCAAGTGCCATCTCACAGGCTATTAAGAAGAACAAGGCAAAGATTAAGTATAACACCATTGTATATCTGATTAACGAACAATAACCCCATAAACACACAAACGATATGAAAAGTATGAAAAAGTTTTTATTTGCAGCAGTGGCTTTGATGGCCATGAGCACAACCAATGTAAGTGCAGAGACAACACAGTCCAATGACGTATATCTGAGCACCATCTATGTCAATGAGCAGGTGACCACCCACCTGATTATGCCAGAGACCATCCGACTGGTGGATATCTCCACTGATACCATCGTCGGCAACCAGGTCAATGACAATATCGTGCGTCTGAAACCCAAAGGAGCGATGCAGGACTATGAGCAGGCTGGCATCGTGACTGTCATCGGAGAACGGCATATCGCCCAGTATAAGCTTATCTATCGCAGTTGTCTGCCCTTTGCCAGTACCCGCTTCACTGTTCCGTACTGGGATATGCAGGTATACCAGAATCCCGATGTGAGTATGTCTGTAGGAGAAATGAGCCGCTATGCCATCCGTATCTTTAACACCAAGCGCAGTGTGGAGAATATCCATACCAAGAAAGACAAGATGAAGGCATGGGTAAACCATATCTGTTCAGCAGGTGACTACTTCTTCATCGACTTCTCACTGGAGAACAAGACCAAGATACCCTACGATATTTCAGAGATCCGTGTCAAGCTGGAGGATAAGAAGCAGAAGAAAGCCACCAACTACCAGAGTATCGAGCTGACACCGGAGTATATGCTGAACTACAACAAGCACTTCAAGAAACGTTATCGCAATGTGCTCGTAGTAAAGAAGCTCACCTTCCCAGAGGCCAAGGTCTTGAAAATCGAGGTCAGTGAGAACCAGATTTCCGGCAGAACCATCGAGCTGAACATCAACTATGATGATGTGCTGGATGCCGATTGCTTTGACGATTAAACAAACAAAGGTAGAAGAGCATGATTCAGGAAACCAAGGAACAGCAGCAGATGTATAATCTGTTCCGCTCGTTCATCTATATTTTCTTGATTATCGAGTTGGTGATGCACATGCCTGTCCATACAGGGAGTAGCATTGCCAACTCCTTTTTGCAGATGATAGCCAGACTGGGCTTCTTCAATTCTGTGGTGTCGTGTAAGGTGATAGAGTTGGTGACTATCTTGATTACCTGTGCAGGAACAACGGCACGACGGAGCTTAAAGTTTGATGTGAGGACGATGGTCGTCTATCCCTGTGCGGCAGGAATCACCCTGACTGTGCTATGCATCTTTGTCCAGCCCAGTCATTGGGGAACCCATATTGCAGGCTATTCGCTGAACCGCATCCTCTATCTTGTTACCTCGATAACAGGCGTGATGTGTATTCACCGAAGCCTCGATGCCATTGCCCAGTACTTCAACTGCAAGTTAGGTGAAGACCGCTTTAACTTTGAGAACGAGAGCTTCCAACAATGTGAGCAGTTGGTGGAGAATAAGTATAGCGTCAATATCCCGATGATCTTCTACTATAAGGGACGAATGCGTAAAGGCTGGTGCAATGTGGTTAATCCTTTCCGAGGTACATGGGTAGTGGGAACGCCAGGTAGTGGTAAGTCCTTCTCTGTGGTAGAACCTTTCATCAGACAACACTCAGCCAAGGGCTTTTCGTTAGTTGTGTATGACTACAAATTCCCAACACTTGCCCAGATGACCTTCTATCACTTCAATAAGAACAAGATGCTGGGCAACATCCCTGAAGATATGGACTTCAATATCATCAACTTTACCGATGTGGAGTACTCCAACCGAGTAAACCCCATCCAACGGAAGTACATCCCAGATTTGAGTGCTGCCTCAGAGACGGCAGCCACACTGCTTGCAGCCCTGAACAAAGGTGCAGGACAGGCAGGCGGTGGGGGAAGTGACAAGTTCTTCACCAACTCAGCCGAGAACTTTCTGGCAGCCATCATCTATTTCTTCGTCACCTTCCGTCCAGTGGCATGGAAGAATGGCAGGAAGTTGCATCACATGATTATCAGTGACGGAAGAAAACTGGAAATCAAGATACGCATGTGGGACGACTTCGTCGCATTAGATGCCGATGGGAATGTCGTTCTCGACTTCACGGATAAAGACGGCAATAATGTCAGCACCGATGCCGATGGAATGCCTGTCACCTTGAAAGGCTTCTCGTATGTCGATAGAGAGGGGAGAGTAGTCTTTATCGAAGATGAGTTCTATGAGGATGATGAAGGACGTATCACCCAGCCGGACACCTATACGGGCGAGTATAGTGACATGCCTCATGTGCTCAGCTTTCTGCAGCTTAGTTATGAAGATTCCTTTAATATCCTGATGCAAGATGAAAACATCATGTCACTGATGGCTCCATTCAAATCTGCGTATGATAATAACGCGATGGATCAGTTGGAAGGTATGGTTGGAACGCTCCGTGTCAACGCTGCACGACTGGTATCACAGGAAGCCTATTGGGTATTCTCGGGTGATGACTTCGACCTTAAAGTGTCAGACCCTAAAAGTCCGTCTTATCTGATTATCGCCAATGACCCGGAGAAGGAACAAGTGATAGGCTCTCTGAATGCACTTATCCTGAACCGTCTGACCACGAGAGTTAACAGCGGACAGGGAAAGAACGTGCCAGTCAGCATCATCATCGATGAGCTGCCGACACTCTATTTCCATAAGATAGACCGTCTGATAGGTACAGCCCGAAGCAATAAGGTAAGCGTGACGATGGCATTCCAGGAACTGCCGCAGTTGGAGGCCGACTATGGCAAGAACGGTATGCAGAAGGTAATCACCACATGCGGTAATGTGTTCGCTGGCTCAGCGAGAAACAAGGAAACGCTGGAATGGTTGCAGAATGACATCTTCGGTAAGGTCAAGCAGACCACCCAGAGCATCAGCATCAATGATGAGCGGGTATCAACCTCCTTTAATGAGAAGATGGACTGTTTGGTTCCTGCTGCCAAGATTGCCGATATGGCCACTGGCTGGATCTGCGGACAGACAGCCCGAGACTTTACGCCCACAGAAGCGGCAACTATGCATAGTGTGAACCTCGAAGAGACGGATGAGTTCAAGACCACCAAGTTCTTCTGTAAAACCAACTTCGATATGAGCCATATCGAGGAAGAGAAGAAACACTATACCCCCTTGCCCAAGAAATACTGCTTCGAGAACGAGCATGAGAAAGAAGTGATGCTGGCAAGAAACTTCCGACGCATCAATGAGGAAGTGACTCAGCTCACAGCCAGTTTGCTTGGAAAAGAAAACGCCCAATAAATAAAGAAGCCTGCCTCCAATTCGAGACAGGTTTCTTTCGTTATAGCGTATTTGCTATGGCTCTGACTTTAGCGTTATAACTGTCCATGTTTTCCGCATAGCCGATACGCTTTAGGAAGGCATAGTAGTCTTTGTCCTTCTTGGGGTCATAGCGTCGCTGTATCATGCGCACATAGCCAACAACAGATTCCTCCCAGGAATGGAAGCGGTAGTAGTCACGTTGGGATGAATTATAGAGCCCGAAGAGATTGTTATAGTTCCGGCATACGTTACTGCTTCCATAGCCGGTCTCAAGACAGTACTGAGCTGCAACAATCTTCGGGAAGAGGACACCGCAGTCCTTCATGACCTTGAATAGGTTGTGAAGGTTAAGCGGTCTGTCAGGGCTGGAGGCAAAATGCAGGTTCTCCATCTCCTCCTGTAGCCCACATATATAACTGTTCAGATGATTGATGAACGGTTCAGGGTCTATTGACTTCCATACACCTTCTACAAGCCGCTCCGCTTTCAAATGAAGATGCGGACCAGTTGACTTACCTGTATCAGAGGACAAGGCCACTATCGTTCCTGCTGATACAACATCCCCTTCTCTGACTGCTATCAGTCCTAAGTGACCATACAGGATGCGCAGTCCTATATGGTTGATGATGACATGATGACCATAGCCCGTTTCGCTATATACCACCTTTTCAATGACTCCTGGCATCATCGCATAGACTAAAGAGCCTTTGGCACAGCGCAAGTCTATTCCGTTGTGGAATGTCCCTTTTACAAAAGTAACAGGATCCTGACGATAGCCATAGTCAGAAGTGATATGGATGAAGTCCAAAGGAAGAGCCACGGAAGTACGACGGTTCAGAAGTTCCATCATCATGCTGTCCTTGACAGAAACGAACAACGGAATATCGTACTCTAACGCTATTTCCTGATGCGAAGGAAGGTCAAAGTATTCTTTTGAGCTCTTTTGTTCAGAAGCCGCTAAATTACAGGAATCAGTCTGAACATCTGAAATCGGCTTACTTTTAACCACCTGTGGCAGCTTTTGAACCGTATTAAACTGTGCCGGACAAGATACTGGAATTGTCGGCAGGAATAAGAAGTATAAGAAATAATTTTTTCTGCTTTTCATGGTATTATTTGTTTTAATTTTGCACTCGGTTTGAGAAACCAAGTCACTCCTGAATACGGGTGCAAAGGTACGGAAAACTGACGAGGAAATCGAAAGAATAAAAACTTTATATCCTCTTTGGTAAATCCTGCCACATTTAAATAATAAGGTATAACAATCAAACAAAAGAAGAGAATGGGAAAGCTATTTGGTGAAAGAGAACTGAGTAAGAAAGACTTTGAGCGTATCGACATTGATGTAAGGTCGATGCCCAAGGAAGTCAAGGAGAAGCTGCTGAACGGTGAACTCACTCCACTCGTGGAAATCCGTGACCAGCTGGATAACGGCATCATTGCCACCATGCCTGTGAAACTCCGCCTGCAACGCGATACCGAGGGCAATGCCGTGCTGAAAGCCTATCCAGTGAGCAGGGATATTGTGAGTGACCTGAAGCTACAGGATGCAGAGCAGAAACGTCTGCAGGCTGGTGAGGTTATCCAGAAGGACATCCGTGAGGGTAATCGCATGAGAACCATGTTCCTGCAGTTGGACCAGGAAACGAAGTCGCTGTTGAAGCGTGAGGTCAACAAGGCCGAGATTGACAAGCGCGTCGACGAGCTGGAGCATGTGAAGGACATCACCCTTGGCCAGAACCAGCGTCAGGCCATCAGGGAAGGAAAGCCCGTGGAACTGGAGATAGGCGATACCAAGGTAACAGTCGGTGTTGACCTCCGTCAGAACTCAGGTTTCAAGGCCATTGACGGTGACATGTCAGAGTGGAAACGTCAGCAGGAAATCAAGTGGGACATGGCCAATCCCGGTCAGATGGGCTACTGGCAGACCGAAGAGAACCGTTGGGAGTACAAGCAGGTACAGGAGAAGTACAAGATGCCAGAGGCCAAGAAGGAAGAGAAGAAGACTGTCAAGGAGGAAGTGCGACAGACGATCCACTTCAAGTAAGAGAACAAAGGTATAACAAAGTAAAGATTGAATAAAGGATAACAACAATGATTCTTGCCATTTCTTAGATACTATGAAAACACGAGACCTTATAATCTATACTGTGAAAACACACTTTTAAATTCAGGAAACATGGAGAAAACAGGAAATACTTATGAAGAGCTTGTACAGCTCAAAGAATCAGGAGAGATAGGCTGGCGCGAGTTTATCCGCAGACAGCCTGAGATGGAGGATGACTACTATCACTGGTGCGTGGACAACGACCTCGATATGAACGAGGACACGGCAGAAGCCTTTATGACGCTCACCGAGGAACACGTAGTGGCATAGTAGCAGTACTCAAAACAATAAACACTAAGAAAAGAATACACTATGGAAGATAACAAGGATAACAGTGTAAAAGAGACTGAGCAAAAGCCCCAGGAACAGACTGAGGGCAAGACTGGCGGTAAGACGATGGCAGAAAAGGCCATCGACCGCTTCGCTCAGATGATGGTCACCCGTTTGGAAGAAATGAAAGGGCAACAGTGGGAAAAAGGCTGGATTGACGGAGGCGGCAGGACACACGGCCTGCCCCAGAACCTCTCTGGTCGCCGCTATTCAGGACATAATGACTTCTTCCTCCAGTTGCATACCGCTGCCAACGGCTATGATGTACCCGTCTATGCCACCTATAAGCAGATAAAGGAAGCTGGAGCCACTATCGCCAAGGGTGAGAAGGCCATGCCCGTCATCTACTGGAACGTCACCCATAAGGATGAGAACGGTCAGAAGGTTTCTGATGAAGCCTACGAAGCTATGACCAAGGCAGAGCAGGAGAAGGTCAAGACCATCCCCATTATGATGGGTTATTATGTCTGGAACCTACAGCAGACCAACTTCCCTGAGATCAAGCCGGAGCAGTATGCCAAACTGCAGGATAAGTTCAAGGCACCGCATATCGAGGATGCCACCGGTATGTACACCTCCAAGGAGTTCGACCAGATGATTGACAAGCAGGCTTGGGTCTGCAAGATCAACAATGTCGAAGGTGCTGGCGCTTTCTACAGTCCGACGAAGGACGAGATTACCGTTCCGACGAAGAAGCAGTTCAAGATTCACGATACCCCTGAGGAAATCTACAAGGACGGTATGGAGTACTACAGCTCCATCGCCCATGAGATGGCCCATTCGACAGGTGTAGAGAAACGTCTTGGAAGAGACATGGAAGGTCATTTCGGTGATCCGAAGTATGCCAAGGAAGAACTCGTTGCAGAGCTGACCGCTGCCATGGTAGGTAATACGATGGGCTTTGACAAGCGTATCCTCGACAACAATGCCAAGTATGTCGATTCCTGGATGGACACCCTGAAGAAAGAGCCCCGTTTCATTCTCAGTGTGATGGCCGATGTCAACAAAGCCTCGAAGATGATCCTCGACCATGTGGATGCCCAGCGTCTGGAGATGGGCATGACAGCCCTCCAGCCCAAGGAAGAAGCAAACAACGTAAAAACAACGGAAGCCAAGGTAGCCCCAGAGACCAAGATGGATATAGCAGCAGAACCTATCGCCAAGCCCAAGACCAAGGCAGAAGAAAAGGCAGAACTTGCCAAGGAAACAGCAGCCGTCTTTAAGGACTTGAAGGAAAAGCATCCCGATGCTCTACTGTTAATGCGCAAGGGTGACTTCTATGAAGCCTTTGAGGAAGATGCCAAGAAAGTAGCCAAGTCAACAGGCTTGAAGGAACAGCATATCATCAAGGAAGGCTTTTCCAATAAGGAAAACAAAGAAGGTGAAAAAGGCGTTTCCTATGTCAACTTCAAAAACACCAGTCTTGATAAGTACCTGCCTAAGCTCGTCCGTGACGGTCATCGTGTCGCTATCTGTGACAGTCTTGAAGACATCGCCAAGCAGCGTATCAGTGAGAGAAAAGAGCTGCAGGAACAACAGGTAGCGGCAAAGGCACAGCAGCCTGCCCAGTCAGCCAAGACCATTCCTTTGGATCAGTTCAACAAGCTCGAAACTGAGGATGGAAAAAAGATAGACCATTTTGCCGTTTTCAAGATGAAGAGCGGTAACTACGGAGTGAGGGCTATGGTGGACGGTCAGCAGATGAGTGTCAAGGCACTGGATAAAGAAGACCGCAATGCCTTCTTCGAGCATACCACTACCAAGGCTGCACTCGTCCAGAAGTACTATGGCAAGGAGCTCTCCCAGCCAAAGCATGAGGAACGTAGCAGAGCCAGAGCGATGTAACAGGAAGTAGTAAAAAAAGAAAAAGTACAAAGATAAAACGATGTTTGAAGAATACAAGGCGTTCAAGGAAAAGGTCGGTGTGGATGATGTCGCTGCCTATCTTGGCTATAAACTCGATAGAAAAGCCGGAGTCGGCAAATATGTCGAGTACAATATCCGCGATGGTCGGGGACGTAAGATTGACTCCATTGTCATCAGTCACCCGGGCGACAAATCCAGCCAGACCTACTTCCATAGGAACGGAGCCAGTGGCGGCGATGCCATCAGTCTGATAAAGGCAAACATCAATAGTTTTGACGTGACAGGCAGCAGCGAAGCAGAAATGCTTGCTGCCGTCATGTCGAAGCTTACCAGCGATGATACTTTCATTACCAAGGTCGAGGACAGGTATAGGGACATGAAGCCCCAGACCTTTGACATTGGGCGCTTCCAGATGGAGAATGCAGCAGAGCACTTCGAGGCAGTGATGTCCTTCTTCAGGGCACGTAGCATCGATGAAGAGACTGTCAGGACATTCCTTCCCTTTATCATGCGAGTCACTGATACCGAAGCCCAGTATAAGTACAAGGATTTGGCATTCCCCTATACCAAGCCAGGCTCAGAGAAGATAGATGGTTTTGAGTTACGCGGCTATAATAACTTCCGCCAGAAGGCACCAGGCACGAATAGCAGTAGTGCAGCATGGATTGCCGACTTCACAAAGGAACAGCCCGATAGTGCCAAGAATGTCTATTTCTTCGAGAGTGGCTATGATGCGATGGCTTTCTATCAGGTGAACAAGTCAAGGCTGATTCTCGAAACCTCCGTATTCGTCTCTACGGGCGGTACCTTTTCCAGTCTGCAGATCAAGGGCATCACAGACTATTATCCGCAAGCCAGATACTGGGACTGCTTTGACAATGACATCCCCGGCATCCTCTATGGTGTCAGGATGGAGTCGCAGCTGAGTGGGCAGTTTGTCAATATCGTTACTACCGATGACACCATCATCTTCCAGAAAGGAGCAGATGAACTCCGCTTGAAGAAAGAGGAAGTCACTCTGCCCAAGGTCAGAGAGAAGTTAGGCTTGGAAAGACATATCTATGTATGGAAAGCCCCGAAAGCCTTTAAGGACTGGAATGACGTGACAATGAACAAACCCATGAAAGACCTGCCTATAAAGAGCAAGTATCAGAGAAACGAGAACCTGAGGGAAAAGAGAAGAAAAGGTACATTATGAGAAGAATACAATATACCATCATCATGCTGTTGATGGCAGTAACAAACATCCATGCCCAGCAGACAGACCCAGCACTGACGGCAGCCGTAACAACTCAGACTTTTACCTTAAAGAGTCTTTTTGATGCCCGTCACAGCACGCAGGAAAAGATATTGGCTGCAACAGGTATTGAGAACGTACAGTTGCAGCAGCTCCATGACATAGAGAAGAAGGTGCTGGACTATATGGCCAATGTCTCAGGACTGATGCAGAACCTCTATCAGGTGAAGCGTACGACAGAACTTGTCACCGTAGAGATACCAAAGAATATCAATGAGGTGACGAAAGCCTGCAAGGGACATCTGAAAGGTACAGCTATTGCTTTGGCCGTCTCTGATGAGGTGAAGAGTGTCTATACCGAGATTGCCAGTCTCTCTGCTCTTTGTACCTCATTGGTTAAGACCAAGACCGTTGACGGCAACAAGGTCAACCTCCTCAATGCAGCTGAACGCTATTGGCTGTGCGAGAAGATTGTATCGTCACTGGAAGATATCAATTCAGCACTTTACATCCTCTCCTGGCAGATACAATACTTGTCATGGGAAGACCTCTGGCGAGGACTTGATCCAGAGACCTGGTGCAACTACATGCAGGGAAAATGGATGGCTGAGTCATGTATCAGGGACTGGGATGACCTGTTGAAGTAAAAGGTAAGATGTAAAAAGTAAGAGAGAAGAAAGAATAGGATAACAATAGTAAATACACTTTAATCAAACAAAAAAGAAAATGGAAAGCACTAAATCAATCGGCATCTGCCCCATTTGTGGACAGGGTCACATCACAGAGCACCCTTTCGGATGGGCATGTGACAACTCAAAGAAGAATGATGACGGAACGTGGTACAACTGCAAGTTCGTCGTGTTCCGACAGTACCACGGAGCAAACATCACCGAGGAAGACGTAAAGACACTCTTGGCAACAGGTGAGACAGGTGAGCTTCAGATGTGCAACAAAGAAGGGAAACCCTTTATTGGAAAACTCGTCATCAAGGAAGGTAAGGTACAGTTGGCATTTCCTCCCCGTTACCTCGAAGGACGTTGCCCCGTCTGTGGAGGTCGTATCAAGGTGACTGGTAAGGGATATGCCTGTGAGAACTACTTTAAGAAGGATGAAGGGCACTGTAACTTCTTCATCAGTAGCACACTCTGTAACAGAGTTATCACGGAACAGGAGGTGGAGAACTTCCTGGCAGGAAAGAAGCAGATTCTTGATGGCTTCTGTTCCAAGGCAGGCAAACATTTTTCGTCTTTGCTGTCCACCACGGTTGAAGGAAAGGTGATGCTGAACTCCACCATCTGCCAGTGTCCTCAGTGTGGCGGTGAGATACGAGTCGGGCCACGAGCCTATAACTGTTCCAACTACAGCAACGAGGATGTCAAATGTCAGTTCTCCATCTGGCGAACCATCGACGGCCATGAGGTGACACCCGAAGAAGTCAAGCAACTCTGTGATAAGGGCGAGACAGATGAGGTCATTCATTTCTACCGTAAGGACGGCAGCCAGTTCGACAAGAAACTGAAGCTGGAGGATGGCAAAGTCATCCTGGCATAAGCATAATCATGTATAATCCTTATAAAATAGTATCATAACAAACAAAAGAAACAAAATGAAAATCACAAAGTTTATTCCATTAGCCATGCTCTCAGTGGTGCTGCTGGCATCCTGTCAGAGCAGGGAGAGTAAGATCAACAAGTTAGTATCGAGCCATCTGGAGCAGTCACTGGAGAATCCTCAGAACCTGAAGGTGCTGGAGATTGCAGAGCCAGACTCTGCTTTTGGTCTGAACTACTTTACAAAGCAGGAACAGGCCTATATGCTCGGCACAGTTACCAACGTCACCAAGGTTCTGATGGAGCGCACGGAGTACATGACCAAGCCTGACTTGGATGATGCCTATACCATGACCCTTGCCGACTTGGAGATGCGTATGTCCACAGGACTCTTTTCGGGAATGCTCGGCGACTGCAAGAAAGGAGCCTGGTCAGGCTGGAAGGTCAGAGTTACCTATACCTGTAAGAGTAAGTACGGCTGCATGTACAAGGCACAGCGATGGTACTTCCTCGACAAAGACTGCCAGACCGTAATCCGAAGCTTTGACCTGCCCATTGTAGAGACAAGCAAGGCAGACAAATCCACAAAAACAACTACAAAGAAGCAGGGAAATGCTGCCAGCAAAATCATGTTATCAACAGGAAAGTAATAACCCATAAAAACGCAAAGAAGTAATGAAAAACACAGTCAACAAGTATTTCGAGATCAAGGTCAAGATGCAGAAGACCCAGGAGGATGGCACTCAGAAGAAGGTCAGTGAGCAGTACGTTGTAGAAGCCGCCACCTTTGGCGAGGCAGAACGTCGTATTACAGAATGCCTGAAGCCCTATATCGAGGGGGAGTTTGATGTTACCGACATCAAGATAGCTGGATATGTTCAGATTATCAACACCAATCAGGATGCAGACAAGTTTTTCAAGGCCAAGGTCTCTTTTGTCACCTTGGATGAGACTACAGGTAAGGAGAAGAAAACCTCTGAGCTGTATCTAGTGCAGTCTGATACGCTGGAATCTGCAGAGAGTGATGTGAAGTCATTCCTGAATGATGGTAATACCGCTATCAGCAGCATTTCTGAGACAGTCATCCTTGATGTGTTCCAACTGGATTGAAGACCATGAAGGTAGTATTAGCTGAGAAACCCAGCGTTGCCCAGAGCATTGCCCGTATCGTAGGAGCCACCCATAAGAAGGATGGCTTCTTCGAGGGCAACGGCTGGCAGGTGACCTATGCCTTTGGTCATCTGATACAGTTAGCCATGCCTGAGAACTACGGCTATAACAGTTGGTCGAAAAGCAATCTTCCTATGTTGCCCAAGGAGTTCCTGATGATTCCCCGACAGAAGAAAGAGGGCAAGACCTATAAGAATGATCCAGGCGTGATGAAGCAGCTTAAAATCATCAAGCACCTCTTCGAAGATGCAGACTCCATCATCTGTGCGACTGACTCAGCCAGAGAGGGAGAAGCCATCTTTAGGTATATCTACAATTATCTCGGCATCAAGAAACCAGTCTTGCGCCTGTGGATCAATAGTCTGACTGATGCCGCTATCAAGGACGGCTTTTCAAATCTCCAGCCTGATAGCAACTATGATAATCTCTTTCTTGCTGCCAAGGCACGTAGCGAAGCTGACTGGCTCGTGGGTATGAATGCCACACAAGCCTGTAGCATTACAGGGAAGTCGCTCTATTCCATTGGCAGGGTGCAGACACCTACACTGGTGATGATCGTGGAGCGATACCTGCAGAATAAGGATTTTAAGTCTGTTCCTTTCTGGCAGGTCGCTCTGAACACAACCGATGGCGTGAAGCTGATGAGTGCTGGCAAGTGGGATGAGAAGGGTCATGCAGAGCGAGCCTATAACACGGCAAGCAAAGCCCGTAACGGAAATGTCATCAAGGCAGAGAAGAAGCAGAAGACGGAACTGCCTCCATTGCTGTTCAGCCTGACAGATTTGCAGAAGGCTGCAAACTCCAAGTATGGCTATTCAGCAGACAAGACGCTGAACATTGCCCAGAGTCTCTATGAGAAGCAGCTCATATCCTATCCACGAACTGGCTCTTCGTATATCCCCGATGATGTGTATGACACTATCCCTAGACTACTGAAGAATCCAGTCTTTGATAAGTTCAGAGCAAGTGTTGATACCATCGTAAAGCCTTCCAAGCGTAGTGTCGATGCCTCGAAGATAGAAGACCACCATGCATTGCTTGTAACGGGAGTTAATCCTAAGACCAAGGACACCAAGCCCGATGAGCAGGTTATCTATGATATGATACTCGGCAGGATGGTGGAAGCCTTTTCAAAACCTTGTGAAAAGGAAATAGATACCTACACCGTTGATGCCGGAGGCTATCTCTTTACAGTGTCGAGTACCATCATCCTTCAGAAAGGCTGGAGGGCTGTCTATGGTGCTGATGACAAAGAACGTATGGCTGTTCCTTCATGGTATCATGGTGAGACCATCTGTTTTACTGGTGTAGAATTGCAGCAGGGGCAGACCAAACCCAAGCCGCTGCATACCGAGGGTACATTACTGGCAGCTATGGAAACCTGTGGTAAGGACATCGATGACGAAGCGCAAAGAGAAGCCATCAAGGATAGTGGTATAGGAACACCAGCCACCAGAGCCGGCATCATCGAAACCCTTGTTGCCCGGAACTATGTGGTCAGGGAAAAGAAGTCACTCGTTCCAACAGCCAAGGGTATGGAAATCTACAAGATCGTGAAGGACATGGATATTGCCAATGCCAGTCTGACGGGAATGTGGGAGGCAAAGCTTGCTGCCATCGAGCGAGGTCAGATGAATGTCAGCCAGTTCAACAGTGACATTGTGGAGTACACCAAGCATGTGACTGACGAGTTCCTGCATTCAGACCTGAAGCCAATCCTTACCGGTAAGCAGACAGAGATAGAATGTCCGCTATGCCATCAGGGACATATCCGCTTCTTTGATAAGGTCGCCAATTGCTCCAACGAAGGCTGTAACTTCCATATCTTCCGTACCATCTTGGGAAAGAAGCTGACCAATACTGAGCTGACAGACCTTATCATCAAAGGTCAGACCCGTGAACTGTCAGGCTTCAAGTGTAAGGATGGGAAGCCATTCAAGGCAAAGCTGAAGAGAGATGATAAGGGAGGCATAGCCTTCGTGTTCAGTCAGAAGAAAGGAAATAATCAGCGATGAAAAGAACTATGTCTTACATTGTGGCAGACCAGCACCGTCTCTCTGTTGAGCGTGATGAGCAGCGCGTCCATGAGCTTGGTTTCGGTAATCCTGACAAGAATTTCAGAAATTACAAGTTCTTTACCTGTGACATACGTTTTGGCATTGCTCAGCCTGTTCTAGAGGAAGCTGCCTTCCAACTGCTCGGCTATGAGCGTTTTTCCATTACCGGTATGGGTGACAAGACTGTCATGCCAAACCCATGGGATGACCTTTTTAATACGCTTAAGTGGGCTATTGACAATAAGGGACTTAATCCGGACTACCTTAGACGTGTGAGCAAGTATGACTTCTCCGTTTCTGAGAATAAGAAAGGCGAACGTCCACAGCATACTTCTGATGATGAGTGGGAGCATTATGTCAAGCAGGTGAATAGCAATGAACGGCGTATCTTCTCATCTGAGGAACTTCGTGAAATTGCCGCTATTCTGCCGGATACGTTAAAGCTTGACCTGTTCAATGACCTTGTCAATATCAGCCGTATTGCTGATGTGCATGCAGTTGTCAACCATATCCTTGTGCAAAATGATGGTGACGATGCCGTGCGTTTCGTGAATGCCGTCAAAGAACGTCGACAGCAGCTTCATGAACAGGGACTGCCTATTGGTCCGGAAGCAACCCGTAGCATTATCCGTGAACTTCTCGCTGAACATCCGCTTCTTGCTATGCCAAAGACAAGGGGTGCAGAACGGAATCGTGTGCCTGAATCATCAGAACTCTTGGGTAAACAGAAGTCAAACAATAAGTTGACGAAGATAGTAAAGATGAATGACAGACAGGAGGAAACCCCTCGCAGATCGTTTCATCGTTAAGGTGAAGAGTGTAATAGGATAAATATCAAACCAAAGTAATAATGAATAATATGAAACAGACAAAATCAACAAAAACAGTAGCTGCAAACATGGTAGTGAAAAGAGTAGTACTCAAACAGCTCAATAATGAGAAGTTCGGTACGGTAAAAGTTGTCAAGACCGAAGATGGTGAAGGATTTGCCTGCCTTGACGACCTATGTGACATTCTGAATCTGTCCAAGAAAGAAGTGATAGAAAAACTTGATGGCCACCTGCATACAGTCTCACCCAAAAAGACTGAGGTGACAAAGTATGACACGGACTATGTGGATGAAGTCGGCATCTATCTGCTGTATTTCCTGAGTAAGGAAAAGTATACCATTCAAGTACAGAATTGGTTGGACAAGGAGTTTTTCCAGTCGCTGCATGAGCAACACCGTGACGATACAGCTACAGATCATGACACGCTTGTCTTAGATGTGGACTTTCAACGTCAGGTGCTGCGCAACATGGCCACCGCCGACAATGTGATAAAGTCTGGTCATTTCATGAAAGGAAAGGATATTCCAGAACTGACGCAGTCACATCTGATAGGGTGGTGGCATAATCTCAATGACCAGACGATTTTTATGCTTCAGTTTAACTGCCAGTCTGACAGTTATGTCTATGAGAACGTCAGAATGAATGTCTATCTGCGAAAGATGGTTGACGGTAGGATTGATATGTGCGCCATGCACATCAGTTTCCTTGATCTCGATGATGACAATCGTGAGTTCCTTGTAATCGATACTATCATTCCCAGTAGTGTAGTATTGGACGGCTCGATTCTGGATTTTATCATGGAAGACCAGTTTGCAGACGTGGATATTTTGGAACCAGGGGATCTTAACACTATTATGATTTTGAATGGTACAATGTCGTTCCATCGGTCACGTCGTATCGAGAAGAAGGAACAGCAGGGTATCATAGAGTTTTTGTAATAAGGTTACGCTAGAAAGAATAAGGCAGGAATTCAATTCTCTGCCTTTATTTTTGTGTAGGTGGTATACTTTTCATTATTACAGTGGTATACTTTTCGATTATTATAACCAAAAAGTTAGTTGTCTTTTTGTTTTATGTTTATATAGTATATACCAACGCACTTTTTATTTTTAAAAACTACTCTTTACGAGAACTGCACCCGCTTTCGCGATGTTGTACAGATTGTACGCAACACTGATGGGCAGGGCTATGATGCCGATGACCATAGATATTGCAAGTTTGATGACTATGAAGATTAGCATAGTCAGACAACCGCCGATGCAAATCATATTGTTCATGAAGCCGGACAGCACTGACAGACCACAGAAGAGAGCTGCCATAGCATAGCCGTCAAAGATACGTCCATCAGGTACGTTGTCGAATACAAGGTTAAGCCTGTACCCGATGATGAAGAGTACAATGTAGGTCACCAGACGCAGGAAAGCCTCACGGAAAGCCCTTGCCTCGTTATAGTCGCTGAATACCAAAGAAAGAATCCGTCCCATTCTCTTGAATACCGTCGTGTTTGTTGTTGTCATCATAGTCGTACTGTCTTTAAAGTTGATAAATGTGAATTGAGCCATATCCCTTTTGTGGAGCATCTATCTCCATCAGGGTGCAGCCAAGACACATTAGCGTGTCTCACGTGGACTGGGCATGTAATGTGTCAGGCTTGTCACCCGATGGAAGAAACTGCCTGTCAAAGAATACCTCCCTTGTCTTTCTGCATCCGCTGGATCTGTTCCTTGTTCCGCTCGATGAAAGTCCGACATACCGCATTGAGGATGTTGCCGAAGTTGAACTGTCTGCAGTTGATGCGGATGATGTCAAGAGCCCGCTTGATGTCCGGGTTCAGAACCACGGTAATCCTGTTCTCGTCGGGATGGTCGTTGTAGAACTCCGCATACCTGACCATCATATCCCATTCACCAGAGCCAGCCTCGATGATAGGCTGCACATTCGTCTGCTTTCCTCGACGTGCTCTTGCTACTTTTGGTCTTTGTGGTGTCGTATCTACAGGTGCAACCGCAGGACTTTCATTCTGAACAATCTCTTCACCCTCAGTATCAGAAGCGGTTTCTTCTGCTTTTGTAACCGCCTTCTCTTCCGATACAGTAGGAATCGGATCATTCTGTGCATCCATGAATGCGCCCAGAGAATCCAGATTGAGGATGTCGGGCTGCTGAATTAACTTGTTTGCTGCCATACTTATTCCAGTTTTTGAAGTTCATTGTAAATCATGTCGAAGGCAGGTGCTACGCACTCAGCCTGAATCTTGGTGTTCCCGAAGGTGTTGTAACGGGCAATGTCAGCCCTGTCAGCTACCATCGGTGTTACGATGCCACCTGCCTGTGCCAGTGCCTCGTCTGTCTTTTTCCAAGTCTGCAGCTCCGCTGCCGTACCCCGGGTACGGATGACGAGATTCGGTACGAATATCAGTTTCGGCTTCTGCCGTCCTTTGAGGTAGGTTATCCAGATCTTTCCCACCAGATTGAGAAACTTCTGCGTTGCACTCAGACAGTTGAACTCATACTGATACGGACAGACAATCACATCACTGAAGCCCAGCAGAGGCACCATACCCTCCAGATAGATATTACCGGGAGAGTCGAATAGATAGATGCCGTTGGCAGTCTTTACAGACTTTAAGAGCTGTGCCGACTGCTGCAGACGGTCAATCTCAATCTGCTTGACCTCGTAAGGCTCCTTATCTGTTTGCAGGCTCTGACTGTCGAACTTGCGCTTGTCAACGATGGAGTGCTGACGGTCACAGTCCAGGACACAGACATCAGAAAACTTTTTCTCAGACAGATAGTTGGCGAAGAGCGTACACAGGGTGGTCTTACCTACGCCACCTTTCTCATTCGCCCAAGTAATGGTAATGTTCTTTTTCATTGCGATACATATTTAGTTATTACTAATTCGATACTACTTATATACTCAGTCAAGACCGGCGGATCATTGCCTTTTCATCATCCACTTCACCGTAGCTGTTACGGTTGGCATCCGGATTGTAGTTGATGCGGTCACTGCTGCCAATATCATTCGATATAGGACGGGTCTTGCCAGATTGGGCATGATGCTTGTGTTCCGATGTCTCGATGTCTGCAGAACGTGAAGCTTTGAACTTGCTCATGTCTATGCCACTGGCTTCAAGGTCAACCACCTCCCTCTTCGACGGATTCACGCAGAAGAACTTGTCTTCAAAGCGGTACGTCCAGATACCCTCGTCATTCAGACGGTCAAAGATACTCTCGTTGCAACCCTTATCCTTCCCTAACTCCAACTGCTCGTTGATGGTGTAAAGGGTGGAATAAATGTTATTGCCATTCTCAGAGACATGCAGATGCTCAGAAGATACATTGAACATTTTGGAGAGTAAACGAACCTGTTGGTCGTTGACAGGCGAAAAACCCTGTACCCAAGCCACCTTATCGTTGTACTTGATCTTCTGTACGAGATAGTCGGCCAGCTCCACCTTGTCCTTTCCCATGATGATATTGCCGTGCTTGATATAGCAGCCATAGAAACGGTGAAGGTCATGATTGAGGTCGAAGGTCGTTGCCAACGGATTCTCCCGAAGCTTGTCCTCGATGAAGAAGTCCACCTTCTGAAGCTTCTCCTCACGGCTCTGGAACTGGAGCAGCTCCTTGATGCCGAGAATGTCACCACCCTTGAATACCGACTTGGTCGCATTATCCACCACCATATAGCCATAAGGCGAAAACTCATTGCCAAGGAACTTGATACTGATGCCGAATTTCTTTTTCAGCATTGTCTCCAGTTCCTCACGGCTGGTACTCTGGTCGCTGTATTTTTTTAGGATAGCCCGAAGCTGACGGATGCGCTTCTTCTCATCCTCACCGTTCTTGCGACATAGTTTTTCCACATCCTTGACGGCAATCTTATCCTGTACCTGCCCACCTCTTTTAATATAGATGTCCTTGTCCTGAATATAAGCCTCGTAGCCCGAAGTCTCGAAGATGGCCATGAACTGAGAGACAGACTCGAAGTGATAGGACTTGGCCAGTTTCATCATTTCAGAGTTCTGGTGCTTCTGGTCAATGCTCATAATTGACTCGATGGCCTTCAGTGAACGGATGTTCTCCATCGAGTCAGCAATCTTCTTTCCTTCCGGACTGATACGGCTTGTCACGATATGCAGATGGTTGTTGTCCGTATCATGATGAAAGTACATCAGCACAGGCTGCCCCTCATTGTTATAGCCCATCTTGTCCAGATACTTCCATGCTATACTAATCAGCTCTTCCTTGGAATACTCAGAACCCTTACAGGAAATGGCAGCATGAAACTGAGTCATCCGTGTACGGTCATTCCTGGCAGAATAATCCATGAGATAGTTACGAAGAGACGTGATGCCTCTCATATCGGGAGCATCCTGCAGATACCCGAAGTTACGAATGGCCACTAATTCAGCTACACCATTCTCCACCTTCCGCTCGTTGTAGCGGACTGCAGAGAAGGAACTGCTTGACTTTAGAATCGTTGCTATCATACTGGTTTCTCGCTAAAAATACGTGTAAAGATCTTATGTTCCGTAGCTGCAATATCACTATTCAGAGAGAGCAGTTGGTGCAGTAATGGCTCAACAGAAGAAGTGATTACCTGCATATTATACTCACCATTTGCAGCAAGCAGGTTGCAGTAATGCGCTATCTGATTGAGGTTGTTCCCGATGCGGTTCAGATCTGATTCGTGTTTCGATATGAGCGGATAAAGCAGGTTCATCGACTCAATGCGACGCTTCATGAGCGTGTCATCATAGTGGGCTACCGCATCACGTATCATGGCGCTGATGGAGCCATAGTTTGCCGCCTTTGCCTCGAACATATCCCTTTCCGCACCGCTTACTCGGAGCTTTACTATCTGGTCTTTGTTTCCGGAATCTTTCATGGTCACTGAAAAAGTCTGTGAGTTGCGAACAGACTTTCCTCCCCAGCCGAAGGTCTGGCAAGTGGCGTTTTGTGGTCACAAACGCACAACTTGCAATCCCATCAACGATGGAGCCGTCTGTCCTGTTGGACACTCTCCGGAATAAAGGTCGGTCAGAGCCGTTGGCGGAGGCCTGCCAAAATTGAAGCCGATGGAAATCCATCGCCGAAGTCGTTGCAAAAGTACTCATTTTCATTTGTCTATGATGTCGTTTTAAAAAGTT
The DNA here is from genome assembly GCA_945834405.1 of uncultured Prevotella sp. Taxonomy (GTDB): domain Bacteria; phylum Bacteroidota; class Bacteroidia; order Bacteroidales; family Bacteroidaceae; genus Prevotella. The sequence goes on from CAMAHD010000004.1 coordinate 33,769, forward strand.
TATTCACTTGTGCATTCATGCGGTTATACCCTTGTACACTTGTGCTTGCACGAAAGTACAACCGTACACATGCATACCCTTGTGCTGTTATATCCTTGTGCCCTTGTACATGCATAATTGCACACACTTATGCAGTCGTCATTTCATGCAGTCGTGTCCTTGTACGTTTGTGCAAGCACGATTGCACTGTCTTGTTCAGTTGTGCCCTTGTGCCTGCACAACTGCACACAATGATGCGGTTATGCTTTCGTGCTCTTGTGCTCGTATGCTCTCGTGCTTGCACTCACGCATACATTCGTGCAGTTGTATGTTTGTGCAAAGGTAGCAGGATAGACAAGGCTCAGAAGAGAACCCTGCCATCCTGCCTATATGATGGCTATGCCCAGCAGAACCTTACCCACTTGCTCTCCTTGTCGCACTTGTCCAAAGCCTCGCGGAGCAGAGATACCAACTCGTCCTGGCTGATGCCGAAGTTCGTACAGATGCAGTCAATGTCATCGCCGTCCTCCAGATGCCAGGTGGCTACCTGCTCTACTACGCGTTCCAAGTCCTCCCTGTCAACCTGGAACTCGTCGGGGATAGCCTCGCCCTGCCCGTCTGTGAGAAAATCCACGTTGCACTCAAATACGATGTTGAAGAGACGGAGGAAATAGTCCTTGCTCACATCGTCATAGTTCCTAATCCACTGCTGTAGGTCGCCCTGTTCATAGCTGACCCTGTTAACTGTTGCAACTCTTAGCTCTTGCATGTCGTTTGAAAAATTGTGGCGGGCTGGTTAGACCCGCCGTTACCTTTGTTATCAATGATGGCGGTCGTTATGCCGCTTTCTTATGCTCGATGTACTTGGCTCCCGTTATGAGTACCTGGTCATCCCGGAACTTGACCCTGCACTGGAGTACAGACCAGCATCGGTGGTTCTTACGCCTGTAGAGTCTGATGTAATAGACCTCCTGCTGATTACCCGTCTCCTTCGCATAATGCTTGATATGCTGGCAGGCGATTCGATACGAGGGCAGTTCACTGGCAATCTGCTGCCCGTTGCTTTCTGCCTCTACATTGAAGTAGAAGCGATGTTTGGGATAAACTGTTGTTTGAGTCATAACTGTGAATTTGAATTTTATCGACTAAGCCTGAGTCCCGAGGGGGATGAGATTTTTCCTTTTTCTCCGTCTCCTGGAGTGCAAGCTTTTTTTTATTTCCTTCATCGGCTGAAGCATCGCCGTCGGGGTTTTCGATTTTTCCGGTGCCGTTAAAAGTGAAAGATCAAGAGCTCATGACCGGATAATTTCGTGCGTTCTTCTGGAATACCCGGCTTTGTCCGAGTATCAGACAAAACGGGAAGGCTGCCGGAAGAAAGCAAGCGAAATAGCAACGCGGTATTTGGTCATCAGCTCCTTTCACTACCTTTGCACCGCAAAATCAGAAAACCAAGGCGTAGCAGGGACAATAAGATGAGGGAAAAGTGGCGAGCACTCCAGAAGAGACAGACGGAGAAAAGCATAAGGACTTCTCATACATGAAGCCATAAGGCATTCCCGAATGCGGAGCCAAAAGGAATTTGTAAGTGATGGCACAGCAAACCTGCTATGCCGACTCTCCCGACATGCCAGTTCCGTTTGCCGGCAAAGGCCTCACGGGAATGAATGCAGAGGATGAATGGTGCTGCGGTTCATCGTGGGCGATGACAGACCTTGTCCTGCCGAGCGTTTCGGTATATTAGGCTTGCCCAATATACCGAATCCCGAGAGCAGGATATGGTCTGAGCAGCAAGGGAAATACTTGTCAGAAGTGTGCGTGTCTGAACAGGACACCCGCACTCCTGACGTGTATGACCAGATCCAGGCATCCTGCATCCGTCCCATGTGAGGACTGTCGGCAAGCGGAACAGTAAGGTACAGTGACAGCCGTGCCTTACGCTGGCAGAAGGGAAACCAAAAGGCTCTTTCCTTGGCCAACTGTCACATCAAAAGTATGCCAAATAACCAAACGAAAACTTGCCAAATAACCAAATGATCAATGCAAATTATAAAGAAAAATAGCATTTAGGGTGTATAGCCATAATAATAGGTTCACAGTCAATGGCTATGAACCTAATCCTGTGATTTTAGTCACGAACCACCCTTGCTAACCAGCAAGGCACGTTATGGAAGAAGTTTATCTTCCGTAACATGGTATTTGCCGCTTCGCGAGAGTCAAAGGTCTTTGCGCACTCAGGGGCTTTAGTCCAGGTAATACGCTTTTTGCTGAAAGCTGCCATGTATTCCTCGTTGTCATTCTGTATGATGTACTGTGTCATAACCGATAATTTGAAGGTTGATCATAAAAAGAAAAATGCCCGTATAGCCGGTAGCACAGCTTATAGACGGTCATTCTTTGCCGTCCTCGTTATCTTTCATAGTTAGAATTTCCAGCTTGGTGACAGCGAAGATGATCTTGCTGCGCTTCTTGCCATCCTCTTCCCATGTGTCGGGCTTGAAGAATCCGTGGCAGCCAACGTACTTACCTTTCAGGTCCTTCAGCTCATCCTTCTTGTCGTTGGAGATCCACTTCTCAACAGGAAGCAGTGCAGTCTTGGTAGACTTCTCATCACCCTTGTTCTCTGTGTGGCTCACTGAAAGGCAGAAACGAGCAACAGAGCTCTTCTCAAATTCCTTAACTTCAGGTACTGTAGCGACGAATGCGCTGATTGAAAACTCATTAAACTTTTTCATAATTTCTAAATTTTAATTGGTTTATATTCAATTTATTCGAGGCAACCAAACGACGCGGAAAAGTGGTGCGACGGGGATTTATCTGTGAATACACGTTTTGTTTATTGCCCATAGGCAAAGACTTGTCGGTAAAGAAAAAGGAAGATTCATGGAAAAATCATTGTCCAAGGCCGGAGGCAGTCCACGCAGGGCCGAAATCAAAAAGGCACCCGCTTCGTAACTTCGCGGAGAATAAATGAGTATAACGCCAAGATTAAAATAGAAAGAAAAAGTATGAGTTGAGAGCGCATAGGTAACAGTGCCGTTATGGAATGGAAGAAAAAGCCAGTTGCTTCTGCCAGTGAGCCAGAAAACAAGCGTGATGAGTACCAAGGATGCTCCCATGTTGAGACGGTACCTCAGAGAATAAACGACAAGATGAATGAGCAGGCTAAAGGGATGACCAGGCTGCTACACCGGTAAACGCAGAGACAGGAAGAGGATAGTAAGAAGCCAGCATAGGATGAAAGCAACCATTGGAGATTCATGAAAGATAATGGGGACGGCAAAGCCCAAACAGAGCTTGTGCTACTGGCCATACGGGCATGACTGCAGACACAGCACATCAGGCATGGCACACTGATAAATAGCTTTGTAGAACTTGTAATAGCTGGCCCAGAGTGCGCAGGCTAATCATGGAATAAGTATGAAACCACCAACCATTACTCAGGCAACAGCCTAACGAAAGGTCATTTTTGCGTATTCACTCCTGCGTTTCTTGTTCGCTTCCTTATTCTTGGCGCATCACCAAAGAATAAGGAAGCCAGGCTTTTATGCCTGGCTCCATCAGAATGGGGAATCTTATATTTTTCCTTGTTCAGAGTAACTATAGTAGCATCCATCCGTCACTATCACATGGTCGGCTAAGTGGATGCGCATGACCTCACAAGCTTTCTTCACGCTCTGAGTCAGCATATCATCATACTTGCTGGGATGGAGGCTACCACTGGGATGGTTATGGCATATGGCCATGATAGTTGCATTATTAAGGACAGCTTCACGCATGACGATGCGTACGTCAACACTTACCTCTGTCAATCCTCCCATGCTGATACACTCAGCCTTTATAAGTCTGTAGTTATTGTTCATCAGCAGGATGTAGAAATGCTCCGTTTCCAAGTCCATCATCTTCGGCAGCATATAGTTATAAATACGTGTTGCGGTTCCCATATCGGGCTTGAGTGCTGCCATTGCATTCTGCCTGCGTTTGCCGAGTTCTACGGCTGCAAGCACTTTGCAGGCGGTAGAGGTGCCCACGCCTTCTACATCGTTGATTTCATCGAAACGAGCCTTGCCGAGGTCGTTCAGATTTTGGTCGAACTTGTCGAGGAGGTTCTGAGCGATGTCAACGGCGGTGTTCTTGCTTGTTCCGCTGCCAATGAGGATGGCGAGGAGTTCAGCGTCAGAGAGCGATTTCACTCCATACATCTGAAGTTTAACACTTGGGCGGTCTTCGTTTGCCCACTGTCTGATGGTCAGTTTCACGGTTCCTGCCGTGGCTGCCTTTACTGCTGTAGTTGTATTCATAATCTTGAATTTTAATTAAGTTGTTTCTTCTTGAACTGCTTGGTCTTTGCGAGGAACATGGCCATTCTGACGTGTGCGCCTGCCTGCTCCATCTTCTCACGGAAATCATCGGAGGTTCTGCCCGTGGTGCAGATGTCATCGATAATGAGGATGCGCTTGCCTTGAAAGAAGTCCGTGTCAATCCATACGTTATCCTCGGCTGCATGTTCTCCGCTGATATGAACCTTTTCACGTTTGCCGATAACCTTGATGTGGTCGAAGCCGTTGATGGCACCGGTCTTGGCACATACATTCTCGGAGAACTTACGGAAACGTCGGGTATAGGTCTGCTGACAACTTGCAGGGATGCAAACGATGATGGTGTCTTTCAAGTCCATGAGCGAAAGAGTCTTTGCAAAGAGTTTTGATACTCTCTCGGTGGCGTACTTGCGTCCACTTTTGAAGTCTATGATAAGGCGGTCTGCCTCCTGCGCCTCAAATGATGCGTGTCTGAGGTATTTTTGTGGGAGGTAGCTCATCAGTGCGTACTTGAAAATGCCTTGCTTGTCCATGTTCTGCGATTTTGCTTTTTTTATGCGGATTCAGGAGCTGTGAAGTGAGTTCCTATTGAATCAAGTCCGAACTCCGTGAACCCTTCGTTTTTTTTTTGCGTATTTCTATCGCCGTTTGTTTCGTTCCTGCGGCTTTCAAGAAGGTCGCTGAATGGATAAGGCAAGTTTTTCAGGCAAAATACTACCCCTGATAAGGGTGTGGAGATTTTCCCGGAAACCCTTGGGCCAGAACTTGACATTCCAAACTGCGGGTTTACCTTTGCCACAGGAACGTATCTAACGGGCGTAACGGAAATACACAGCGAAGGTTCACGGTTCGGACGGCCAAGCACATAGGGCTTGCACTATGAAGAGGTTAGTCACTTCCTTGTCAAAGCACCACAAGGAAATGTTCAAGAAATCGATGTTGTTCACAAATTCGTGAACAAGCTCGAAAGTTTGAACAAGTGGTTACACTTGCAATCGTTATAGTTAAACAGTTCTAAAAAACCACCGTTTTATATAAAAACAGATAAGATATTTGTTTGGTTATGAAATTATGCCTATCTTTGTCTAACAACTCATATATTTATCAAGTTATAATAAACCCTCATATAAACAAGTAATTAGATGATTATTGGTTATGCACGTGTTTCAACGGAACAACAAAGTCTGAATCGGCAAATTGACAGGCTTCAAGAAGCTCACTGTGAGAGAATCTTCTCGGATAAGGTGAGCGGTACCAAAAAAGATCGCCCAGAGTTTACGATGATGATGAACACGATACGCGAAGGCGACATCATCATTGTCTGCGAGCTTTCGCGTCTTAGTCGTAAAGTCAAGGATATTTTTGCCATTGTCGACAAGATACACGAATTGGGCGCGGACATTAAATCTTTGAAAGAAGAATGGCTCGATACAACGACTCCTACAGGTAAATTGCTCTTTACGTTTATAGCAGGCATTAGCCAATTTGAGCGTGACATGATTCATGAAAGGACAATGGAGGGGTTGAATGCTGCTCGTAAACGTGGACGCTTGGGAGGTCGCCCAAAAATTCCAAAAGATGATGTCGAGGCAGCTTTGAAGATGTATGACAGCAAGAGCTTTACACTGGCAGAAATAGAAATGCGTACAGGTGTAAAGCGTCCGACTCTTTATCTGTATTTGAATAGGAGAAAAAATGGAGAACTTTGATGCTTGAAAACTCTCATTTTTGAGGAATGGTATTTACAATAAAAACGCTTATATTACTACGGTAACTCGAAAAAAAAGTGGGTTACCGAAGTAATATAACGCAATTTTGGCCAAATTGGTGAATAAAATAGCGTCAAATGGGTGAATGAAAGTCGTCCAACTGTCGCATCAAAAAACAGCCAACTGTCGCATCAAAATAAGTCCAACTGTTGTGTCAAAAATCGGCCAACTGTCGCATTAAAATTTGTTTAAAACGACTGATTATGGAAAATTTTTCGTAACTTTGCACCCAAAATAGTGTAAGATTATGAAATACAAGAAAAGAATAGCAGACCAGATACTTGCTGATAAACTAGAATCATCAGGTGCCGTTCTTATAGAAGGGCCTAAGTATTGCGGAAAGACAACACTGGCCAAGCAACAGGCAGGGAGCGTCTTGTCAATGGCAGATCCTGACACTTTAGCTCAGAATCTTGCTCTTGCTCGGACGAACATTTCGAGACTTCTTGTTGGAAAGACACCAAGATTAATAGATGAGTGGCAAATTGCACCTCAGTTTTGGGATGCAATTCGAAATGAGGTGGATAATCGTGATGATGATGGACAATTCATGCTTACAGGTTCTGCTGTCCCTCCGAAACCCAAAAAGGATGAAAATGGAAATCTTATAGAGGAAGAACAAATACACCATACAGGAACTGGTAGAATCTCCCGACTAAAACTTCGTACTATGACATTATGGGAGTCAGAGGATTCGACAGGAATGGTTAGTTTGGGTGAGTTGTTTAAGAATTCAGATTATGTCGATGGGGAGAGTCATATAGATTTGGAACGTTTAGCTTATCTGACATGTCGGGGGGGGTGGCCGAAAGCTGTATTGAGAAAAAGTGAGAAAGCTGCGTTGGCACAAGCATTTGACTATTTCGATTCGGTGGTAAGCACCGATATTAAGAGAGTTGATGACGTGGAAAGAGATGAGGAAATGGCCAAACGTATTATGCGTTCTTATGCCCGTAACCAAGCTAGTCAGGCAACAGCGGGAACCATATTGGCTGATATAAAGAACAACGGTGATGAACTTTTATCTGATAGCACCGTGTATAGCTATATTAAGGCATTGAAGGAGATCTTCGTTATAGAAGACTCCGTTGCATGGAACCCAAATTTGAGGAGTAAGACAGCTATTAGAACCTCAGACACCCGTTATTTCACTGACCCGTCTATTGCCACTGCTGCTTTGGGCTTAGGACCGAATGATTTGATTAATGATTTGAACACTTTTGGACTTATTTTTGAAACTCTTGCTGTGAGGGATTTGCGTGTCTATGCGGAATCGCTTAATGGAAAGGTTTACCACTATAGAGACAAAAACAATCTGGAATGTGATGCAGTCGTTCATCTTCGAAATGGTTCTTACGGTCTGATAGAAGTAAAGCTCGGAGGGTATGAATTAATAAAAGAAGGGGCTGAGAGTCTAAAAGCACTATCAGATAAGATTGATACTACTAAGATGAAGAAGCCTTCCTTCTTAATGGTTTTGACAGGTGTTGGTGACTATGCATACAAGCGTCCAGAGGATGGGGTGTTAGTAGTTCCAATTGGATGTCTAAAAGAATGAATAACGATTATTGATAAGGAAGTATAATTTAATAATGGCTCGATACCGATAGAAAAGTGTCGAGCCATTGTTGTGTTCAAAGATGATGTACGGCTACAGTTTCTTGTTATCCTTGAACGAATAGTACTGTTCATCCGCAAGGATGATATGGTCGCGCAAGGTCATCCGTACAGACTCTGCAGCCTGAGTAAGTTTAGCAGCAATGGTGCTGTCGAACTTTGTAGGAGAGGGATTTCCACTGACATGGTTATGTACTGTAACAATGTAGGTCGCATTGTAGAGCACCCCGAATCGCATGATGTTTCTCGGGTCGGCAGCATTTTCAGAAACTTCACCTCTGCAGATCCTGACTCTTCTGAGCAATTCATGTTTCGGATTGAGGAACAATGCCCAGAACTCCTCCACATCCAGGTCTTCAAGTTGTGGCATCATGTAGTCACCGATGGCCAAGGCATTCTTCAGAACAGGTTTCTCCTCTGGAGCTGTCTTTCTAAAACGCTTCCCGAACTCGCAGGCAGCGACTATAGCGATAGCCCGGTTCTTACCAATGCCACGGTAGCACATCAGTTCTTCCATTGTCTTCTTACCCAGTTTGGAAAGGTCATTGCCGCAGTCATCCAACATCTGATTCATGAGATCTACAGTTGGAAACTCCTTCGGGCCGTTGCCAATGATGATGGCCAAAAGCTCGCTCTCACTGAGCTGGCTGACACCATCCGTCTGGAATTTCTCCATTGGGATGTCATCATTAGTCCATTTTTTGATTGACGGAACAGGATCCTCTTCCTGATTCTTCTGGACGGTGATAGCCGAAGTAGGGTACAGTTCATGAAGAGAAGCTTCCAGCATGGACATCCTTTTCTCATGTTCCTCAAGTCTTCTGCTGTCTCTTTCTCCGAAATCTCTACTTCTCCTTGGCCGTCTGCTTTCCTCCCTATCCTCAAAATGACGAAATGATTCCCTGCCATCCTTTGGACGGAATTCGTCTCTTGAACGACTGCGTCTTCTGGATTTATCCTCTTTCTCTGGATTTACATAACCTAATACACCAGTGGGACGATAACTGCCACGTGCGACTCCAGGTCTATATGGAACACTTGGAGCAGAGTCAGACCGTCCAGTAACAGGGTGATAAGTCACCTTGTTACTTGGCTTACGTTCATTGCCTCTTCGTCCTTCCTCCCTGTCAAGCTC
>CAMAHD010000005.1 GCA_945834405.1 uncultured Prevotella sp.
CAGTTGGCCGGATTTCATTTCCCCAGTTGGCCGGATTTCATTTCCCCAGTTGGCCGGATTTCATTTCCTCAGTTGGCTGATGACACCATATTTACCTCGCATTTGCTGTAGAGGAAACAATATTCATCTTATTCATGTTTCGCAGGTAGTCTACCATAAGCCATGACGAGGAGTCAGAAAAAATCGTATTCTTCTGTCTATTTTTGCCGATGATAATTTGAGATTCGGCAGGTTTTTCGTACATTTGCAGGCGAGAACAGAAACAATGTCCCTTCAAAACTGACAGTCATGATAAAAAAACTTTTGTTTCTACTGGCTCTCACCATGGGGCTGACCCTCCAAGCCAGAAATATCATCTATGCCGACAACATCAAATCTCTGCAGACCATCGTGAACAACGACTTCCTGTCGCCAGCCGTCATGAAGTTGCATAGCGACGACGTGCTGCATATCTCCTTTGATGAACTGTCGCACGAATATCACCGCTTTATTTATAAGATTGCACATTGTACTCCCGAGTGGTCGGAAACCAGCGGACTGTTTGAAAGCGACTATCTGAAAGGATTCAACGGCAATCCCATTGAAGACTACGAGAACTCTCGCGGCACGACTGTCGACTATACCCACTATACCCTGCAGATACCCAACGAGAAATGCAGGCTGACACGAAGCGGCAACTATCGGCTAAGCATCTATGACGAGGAGAACGACATGGAGAAGGTGATGGACATTGAATTCATGGTCTACGAGGATGCCATGAAACTGGGGATGCAGATGAGCACGAATACAGATATTGACACCCACAAGAGCCATCAGCAAATCAGCCTCTCTCTGAACTACAACCAGATACGCATCACCAATCTGGAAGAACAGATCTTCACCATCGTCAAGCAGAACGACAGGGACGATAATGCCTGCATCAACCCTCAGCCCAGCTTTATCAAAGGTAACGGACTGGACTGGAACCACCAGCGGGAACTGATATTCGATGCCGGTAACGAATATCGCAAATACGAGATTCTTGCCGTGAGCCATCCCACCTTCGGCATCGACCATATCGACTGGGACGGACACCACTACAACGCTTTTCTGTTTACCTCAGAACCACGCCGCAACTATATCTATGACGAGGATGCCAACGGAGCTTTCTATATCCGCAACAGTGACAACTTTGAGAACGACATCACCTCGGACTATGTGTTTGTACACTACAAGATGGCGATGCCGCGACTTGCCCAGGGCATAGAGATGACGGTAGACGGATGGTGGACGACGGATGCGGACAAGGACAACTATCGCATGGAATATGACGAGGAAGACCAGGCCTACTACCTCACACTCATGCAGAAACAAGGCTACTACTCTTACCAGTATCTGGAGAGAGATGCCGACGGAAGAAGCTCAAATGCGGCTTGCGAAGGCAACTACTATCAAACAGAAAACAGCTATCAAGCCTATGTCTATTACCGTGAGACAGGAGGCAGGAGCTGGCGTTTAGTGGCTTACCGCCAGCTCAAGGCATCTCCTCTCACTTCTTCGTGATATGCAGGAAGCGGGACACCATCCTGCCTATACCCTTATCCTTATAATCCAGGTAGGCATCCAGTATCTGGGTTTCGCCCGTGAGGGGTATCACATCATAATCGGCAATGACAGCCGGAATCAGACAGGAATGTCCGCTCTTGAGCAGTGTCTCCTCGCCCGTAGAACGCACCTTGATGATGCAATCGCCAGATATACAAAGAGAGATGATGAAACTGTCGTACTTAATCAAATCGCGGTGGAAGGGACGCGTGATTCTGTTGACCCTCACACTGAAGAAGGGCGAATCAATCAGATGCGTAGCACGATTTTCCTCCTCTGCATACTCCGTACGGTATTCATCCAGCACCTCATAGTCAAGGGCCTGTGCCGCCAACTCGGTATGCAACTCGCGCGGCTTGCCGTCCATACCCGGGCGGTTATAGTCGAAGATACGATAGGTCACGTCGCTCGACTGCTGCACTTCTGCCAGCAGGATGCCACCGCAGATGGCATGAATACGACCGGCAGGAAGAAAAAAGACATCACCAGCCTTCACTTCATGTCGGGCAAGGACTTCTTCTATGGAACCGTCCTGTACTCGCTTGCGATACTCGTAGGGCGAGATATGGCTCTTGAAACCAGCATAGAGGTAACTGCCGGGCTGGGCATCTATGACATACCACATCTCCGTCTTGCCCGACTTGCCGTGAACCCGGCGAGCCATCTCATCGTCGGGATGAACCTGGATGGAAAGGTCGCGACGGGCATCGATGAACTTTACCAAGAGGGGCAACTTGTTTCCATACTGACGTGCCACCTGCATGCCGAGGATGTCCTCCGGACAACTGTCGATGACGGACACCAAATCCCTACCTGCCCACGAACCATTACTGATGACACTGACACTCGAAGGTACGGCACTGACCTCCCACGATTCTCCGATGGGTTCATCGTTCGGTTCCATACCCTTATAGGGACGCAACCGGTTGCCTCCCCACACAACGGGATGCAGATTGGGTTCAAACAATAACGGATAATATTTCATGTTCTTGATTCTATCTTGATTACCATAAAGTATAACATCTGCAAATTTAATCATTATTCTGTAATTGCACAAATAATAAGAGTTAAGAATCACATTTTTTATCGATTTGAACATGGTTGTTTTCTGCATTTTTCGTATTTTTGCAGCGAAGAAACAATAAACACATTATCAAATTAAAAGAACAAGAACATGAAAAGACTTACAATGATGGTGGCAATCATGATGACCATCGCATTATCTGCCAACGCACAGCAACAGAACAACAACCAGAGCAATCCACAGAGCAAGACCTGCTGCCAGAAGGACGCCAAGGCTTGCAACAAAGATGCCAAGACCTGCAACAAGGAAGGAAACGCCTGCTGTAAAGAGGCAAAGGCCTGCTGCAAGGGTGAGAAGGCTTGCAACAAGGATGCCAAGGCTTGCAGTAAAGAGACCAAGAGCTGCTGCAAGGGCGAAGAGAAGAAAAGCAGTACCAAGTAAAGGACAACTGGAAAGAGTATAAGAAAACGAGTGGGAAACAGGCTGTCTGAGCACAGAGAAAATGGCATCCTGAGAACAGCACTCGTCACGGTCTAAGAATGGCTATTCTTACACCATCAGAAGTGCAGTCGTGAGCGCATAAGAATCGAAGTTCTTAGACCCTCACGACTGCACTTCTTAGACCACCTCGTCAGAAGACGGCCTCAAGACAGCCATAGACAGCCTCAAGACAGCCACCAGCCAGCCACCGGAGCAGCAGGAAAACAGTTGCCAACACCCCCCAAACAGCACCTTTTTGAGCGACCACCTGCCAGACAGAAGCGCACGTTTTTAACAATCGGTGAGAATTGGCAGAGACCACCTTAAAAGCCGTTAATGGGGAAAATGGTAATGTTAAATTGCGACAAATTATTCTGACAAATTGTCGGTTTCAGATTTTTTGCGTTTAATTTTGCAGCGTCTTAGACGAAAAGACATTCCGTTTTCGGCAAGCCGTGACCAAGAGAAAAACATACTTCTCTGTCAGGCACGACGAAACGACAGAAGATGAATCAGTAAAACAATTAAACGTATGAACAAAATGAAAAAGATTGTAAACTTTTTGCTTCCGGCGATTTGCCTCGTTGCCATCGCCTTTTCAGTAGCAGCATTCAACAAAGCAGGCGCAGCCACTCCAGCCAGTGCCCCCGCAGGACAACCCGTAGACCTTACCTACGCTGCAGAAAAAGCACTCCCCTCGGTAGTACACATCAAATATGTACAGAACAGCAAGGTGAAGACGGTAGACGTACAAAGCGACCCCTTCAGCGACTTCTTCTCTGACCCCTTCGGCGGTTTCTTCGGTCGCGGTAACGGAGGTACACAAAAGAGACAGGTACAGACTCCGAAGAAAACAGCCACCGGTTCGGGTGTCATCATCGAGGCAGACGGATATATCGTAACGAACAACCACGTGGTTGACGGTGCTGACGAACTGACCGTTACACTGAGCGACAACAAAGAGTATTCGGCCAGAATCATCGGTACCGACAAGACTACCGACCTGGCACTGATTAAGATTGACGGCAAGAACCTGCCTGCCATCACCATCGCCAACAGCGAGAACATCAAGGTTGGAGAGTGGGTACTCGCCATAGGAAACCCCCTGGGTCTCAACAATACCGTCACTGCCGGTATCGTCAGCGCCAAAGCCCGCTCGCTGGGTGCCAATGGCGTTGAGTCCTTCATCCAGACAGATGCCGCCATCAACTCGGGCAACTCCGGCGGTGCGTTGGTCAACACCAACGGCGAACTGGTTGGGATCAATGCCATGCTTTATTCACAGACAGGCTCCTACAACGGATATGGTTTTGCCATCCCGACAACCATCATGCAGAAGGTGGTCAGCGACCTGAAACAATATGGTACCGTACAGCGCGCCCTTATCGGCATTCAGGGTTCTGACGTGAAGAACTACGTGGATATGCAGAAAGACCAGGGCAAGGAAATAGACCTGGGAACCATGGAAGGTATCTATGTAGCCAAAGTCATGGAAGACGGGGCTGCCGCAGAGGCTGGCATCAAAGAGGGAGACGTCATCATTGCCGCTGACAATCAGAAGGTGACCAAGATGGCTGAACTGCAGGAAATCATTGCCAAGAAGCGTCCCGGCGACAAGATCGAACTGTCCTACCTGCACGAGAAGAAGAAGCATACAGCCACTGTCACACTGAAGAACGAACAGGGCAGCACCAAGGTGATGAAGAACAAAGACCTCGACGTACTGGGTGCCAACTTCCGCGAAGTGACCGAAGCACAGAAGGCACAGCTCAACATCAGCTACGGACTGGAAGTGCTGAAGGTGAACAAGGGCAAGCTGAGCGACTGTGGCATTGCCAAGGGCTTTATCATCATGAACGTGAACGACGAGAAGATGCAGACTATTGACGACCTGCAACAGGTGGTCAAAGAGGCTTCGACCAGCAAAGAACCCGTACTGATTATCAAGGGTATGTACCCCACGGGCAAGAAGGCTTACTTTGCCGTAACTCTCGACGATTAAGCCAAGCAACACATACTTCAGGTATGCCCTATTGACAAGCAACATCCCCCGAACCCAACAAGTAAAGAGGGTTCGGGGGAATTTGTTTGGAAAAAAACATATAATTCTTGCCGTTTTTCAAATATTCTTTCTATCTTTGCACAACCTAAAAAACTAACGCCAATGAGACAACTAAAGATCACCAAATCAATCACCAACCGAGAAAATGATTCTCTGGACAAATACCTTCAAGAAATAGGACGTGTAGAGATGGTCTCGATTGAGGAAGAGATTGAGTTGGCACAACGTATCAAGAAGGGAGACCGAAAGGCTCTCGAAAAACTGACCAAAGCCAACCTCAGATTTGTAGTGTCCGTGGCCAAACAATACCAAAACCAGGGACTGAGTCTGCCCGACCTGATTAACGAGGGAAACATGGGACTCATCAAGGCTGCCGAGAAATTCGACGAAACACGAGGCTTCAAGTTCATCTCTTACGCCGTATGGTGGATCAGACAGAGCATTCTGCAAGCCATCGCTGAGCAGAGCCGCATCGTCAGGCTGCCCCTCAACCAAGTGGGCTCCATGAACAAAATCAACAGGATGCTCAGCAAGTTTGAACAGGAAAACGAACGCCGACCCTCCATCGAGGAGATATCAGAAAGCGTCGACCTCTCGCACGAGAAGATTGACGATGCCCTGAAGATTCAGAACAAGCACGTCTCCATGGATGCGCCCCTCTTTGAAGGGGAAGCAAGCAATCTGCTGGACATCATGGTGAACGACGACGCGCCCATGGCTGACAAATCATTGGTATTGGAATCTCTGCGCGCAGAAATCAAGAACGTACTCAAGAGTCTGAGCGAAAGGGAAAGAATGGTTGTCGAAGCCTTCTACGGCATAGGACAGCCGGAAATGACACTGGAGGAAATAGGCACCAAATTCGGACTGACAAGGGAACGAGTCAGACAAATCAAGGAGAAAGCCATCAGAAGGCTACGCAACAGCACGACCAACAAGCTGCTCAAAACCTATCTCGGACAATAGACCGAAGGCGATGCCCTCCCCCATCTGTTTGCAACATAAGGATATATTGATTGAACAATAAAATCATTCTAAGAATAAAAGGAATAACACTATCAAAGACTGCAATGAAAAAACTGCATGCCATCATCGTTTGCCTGCTGCTCACAGCATTTGCCGCGAGTACCATGGCCAAGAAAAAACAGATTCCACAAATGTATATGTTCGGCTTTTCTGCCTCCTTCAAAGATTCGCTGGTGTTCTTTACCAACGTACAGGAAGTCAAGAATGTATGGTATGATACCAAAGACAAGTTTCTGCTGGGAAGGGAGAACTACTCCTCTCAGCTCAACAACCACCTTGCTTCAGAACAAGCTCTTGTCAACAGAACAAGCATCGTGATTTTCGACCGGAAGAAAAAGAAGGTCGAAAAGAAGTTTGCCAAGATGAAGCAACAATATACTACCAAAGCCAAAGGAAAATTTGACGTCAGGTATCTGAAGGATGAGGATTTCAGATTCCAGAAGGTCGAACTGAACTTTGACGACGAACAGGCAAAAGTAAAGAAAGAAAAGAAGAAAGAAAAGAAGAAGGAAAACAAGCTGGAAAGCAAGACAAAGAAAGAAAAGACCAAAAGACAAGAAAAAGGACAAAAATAAAGACAAGAGAGAACAGATGTAATCGCTGAAACCGAACCGACAAAGATGGAAACAATCAGAAAATATTTCAAAGACCTCTCTGAGAAACAGCTGCAGCAGTTAGAGGCTTTGGGCGAACTGTACAGAGACTGGAATGCCAAAATCAATGTCATATCCAGAAAAGACATTGACAACCTCTATCTGCACCATATCCTTCACTCTCTTGCCATTGCCAAAAGCATCCGCTTCAAACCTGGAACCAAGGTGCTTGACTTTGGTACGGGAGGCGGCTTTCCGGGTATTCCCCTGGCTATCCTTTTCCCTGAAACACAATTCAAACTGATTGACGGAACAGGAAAAAAGATACACGTGGCTAACGAAGTGGCTCATGCCATCGGATTGGAAAACTGTTTCCCTACCCACTTAAGGGCTGAAGATGAAAAGGGACTGTTCGACTTTGTGGTCAGCAGAGCTGTCATGCCTCTGCCCGACCTGATTAAGATTGCCAGAAAGAACATCGCCAAGACCTCACGCAACGCCTTGCCCAACGGATTCATTACCCTCAAAGGCGGCAACATCGAAGGAGAGATTCATCCATTCAGGCATATCGTCGACGTCACCCCGCTGGACTCATACTTCAATGACCCTTGGTTTAAGGAAAAATATATCATTTATGTTCCCGCCTGAAACGGGAAAACAATCAAGAATCATCATGCTGAATATCCAACGTTTCGTTTGCAATCCATTTCAAGAGAACTGTTATATCGTGAGTGATGACACCAACGAAGCTGTCATCATCGACTGTGGTGCCTACTTCAAAGAAGAAAGGACGGCTTTGGTCAACTATATACAAGAAAAGAAACTCACCCCCAAGCACCTTCTCGCAACCCACGGACACATAGACCATAACTTTGGCAACGACACCATTTGGGAACAATATGGACTGAAACCTGAATTGTGCACTCAGGACGAGCGCCTGTATCAGGGATTAAAGGA
Organism: uncultured Prevotella sp.; assembly: GCA_945834405.1. GTDB lineage: Bacteria > Bacteroidota > Bacteroidia > Bacteroidales > Bacteroidaceae > Prevotella. Next base: position 7,727 of record CAMAHD010000005.1, read on the forward strand.
GCAGGCACTGCGTCTGTGCGGCATCAGCATTGAATATGACTTCCCTCCGGTTGGACGTTTTCTTGATGATAAAGATATCATTGAGTTCGGCAATCATCGTCTGTCTGTCATCCACACCCCCGGACACTCCCCGGGATCTGTCTTCTTGTACTGTCAGGAAGAAAAGCTGGCTTTCTCCGGAGATACCCTGTTCAAGATGAGTATCGGACGAACGGATTTTGACTTCGGTTCCTTCGATGACATCATGGACAGTCTCGGCATGATAAGGAATACTTTGCCAGCTGATACCATAGTCTTGCCGGGACACGGTCAGCAGACTACTCTTGCAGAGGAAATACGTTCAAATCCCTTCATGAAATAACCAGACGACTTGAACAAAAACAAGGAAGACATCATACACAGGAAAGGAAGCCTTCACAGGCTTCCTTTTTTTTTGAAGGATGCCTATTCAATCATCCTCCAACTTTTCAACTTACTATGAAAAACATAGAGTTAAATGAAAAAGAATGACTGTCTCACGACAGTCAGTCCTTATAAACCTTAATAATCTAATACCATGAAAAACACACTACAAAGATATATAAAAAAAATCCACATTTACTGAGAAAAGAAGGATATTTAATATTCTTTAAACGTAAACCCATTCCATTTGAGTTTTTTTTGCAGATTAACAGAATCTTCGTATGCCTTTATTTCATGGTTATAATCATTCATATATGTTCTGTTGGGTTCTAACTGAATAGGCATTGCCTGCAATTCGAGTGTCGCTTCTTCGGGCGAAAGAGAGGCTGCATACATGCATCCAGCTGGTGCGCGGAAACGGAGGGCACGCTCTACTGACTGCCAGGAGGTATCGTAAAAGCGGATGGCACTGTCCTTACATTTCCCGCTTCCGTAAGTTGTCACCATACAAATCAGGTAACGGAGACTGTCTCCTGGCGCCGATGATGAATCAGGCAGTACTTTCATCTCTACATCGGCAACTGCCGACAGGCGTATATGAAGGTAGTCGTCAGTCAGCCTCAACATTTCTGTCTTGCCATCAAAACGATTGGTCACCTCAGCCTTCATGCCGTATGCACTGAAGTCGATCATGTCCAGACGGCCTACACGACTGAGATAAGGGAACAGCGAATCGGGCATCTCACTAAACAATTGAGACATTGTAGGTTGTTGAACTGACTTAATCGGTTGTTGAGCAGACCTGACCTCTTGCCCGACAGATATCTTTGCGTCCTGAGCCTGTTGGGCTGAGAGTGACTGGGAAGCGACAAACAAAGCTAAGAGCAACATGGCAACATCCTTACGCTTCCATATTCTGACAACTTTGTTTCGAATAGCCAGATGGTTACATAACGTAACCAAGAGGAAGAGGCAGCAACCCAAGGTGAAGGCAGGAAGCATGTTGCCTTCAGACATATTGGGGAACAGGAGCTCCAACACCTCCATGTAATAATCGCGGATGAAGAAGACAGCGACAATAGCTATCAGCAGCACCAGAAGATTGATGCCGGCTGTGAGCATCTGATAAGGCATACCCACCTTCACCGGACTATATCCTATCAAGAGCAGATTCTCTAACTTAGAAGTATTCTTCTGTACCAAGAGATAGATACTCAACATGAGGATATAGAAACTGAGGGCACAGATGACAACGCCAATTGCCATGACCAGCATGACGACCAGTTTCAGGAAATAGCTCGTCTTCTCTGCATTCAATTTGTCGTTTTCTACCTCATAATCCTGTTTGTCCATATAATTCAAGACCGTCTCGTCGGCACTGTTCGCCACCTGAACAATCAAACGGGTAGGCTCCTGCTGTTCGTCTGGAGCGTATGTCTGATTGCTCCAGTCCATAAACCGCTGGGGAACCAAGATGCTGTTCAAGCGATTGGAGAAACCTATCACCTTGCCGCGGTATTCATCCTGCCTGCCATTGCCACGGATAAAGATATGAAAGTCTATCATTCCCATCAGTCCGTCACTGATTTTAGGCAAGGAATGGGTATGGGCAAAACCGAAGTTATACATATTAATATAGGTACGCGGAAGAATGACGGGCACTTCTTTATCTCCGGGATTCCACGTCCACTGTTGTAAGGGCAAATCAATGAATTCATCAGGAACACTCTCGAAAAATAGCTCGCTGTTCAAGACTGGTGTGCCCTGCACGCCCATCCTGGCATCTACCTTGTAGGCAGTAGAACTGAATTTACCTGTGCGTACTGAAAAACGCTGGTTTTCCATGTCTTCTATCTCCTCTTCACTGAAGGTGTTGCCCTTGCCCGTCAGCGACGATGCTTCAGAGATATGTTTGCTGACGACGATAAAATCAGCACTCATGAAGGAATCGCCCTGGGTAAAGACGGGCAAGACATCACGATAGAACTGATAGCTCATGAGAATGATGAGCATACCGAAAAGATTTGCCAAGGCAAAGCCCGCAAACTGAACAATGCTGATATGCTGTCTCAACAGCTTCCAAATCAATTTCATAGATGATAGGTTTTTTGATAGTCCAAGGGGAAATGTTTGCCTATACTGGTGACAATGACTCCGGCTTTCTGACGGGCAGCTTCTTCCATCATGATCTCACCCATCACCTTGCCGTTGGCATCATCCAGATGACTCACCGGTTCGTCTGCCAACAGGAAATCGAAGGGCTGGACCAAAGCCCGCATCATAGCCACACGCTGCTGCTGACCGAAAGACAACAAGCCGACAGGCACATGAAGCTTATCGGCAATGCCCAGACGTTCGAACCACTGCTCTATCTCGGACTTGCTTTTCCAGTTGGTCAGCCTGTTCTTGATTTCCACGTTTTCGTAAGCAGTCAGTTCAGGAAACAGGCGTAGTTCCTGAAAAAGATGGCTGATATGTTTCTGACGCATATCGACCCACTGCATCACTCTCAGCTGACGGATATCCTTTCTGTCAAAGCTCACAATACCCGAGTAGTCATGCCGATAACCGAGAATATAACTGCAGAAAGTACTCTTGCCCTTTCCGCTTTCTGCCAAGACAAGATACAATCCTCCTTTTTCAAAAGTGACAGTCTGCTGCCATACCTCTGAAGAGACATCTCCCTGTCGGGCAAAGACCTCTGGCAAGACGTGCTCAAATTTTATCTCTTTCATTTCTCTATTGAATAAACGATATAGTCGGTTTTTCCCAAGAGGGAACGAAGAAAGGAAACCATACCCTTCAGCTCTGAATTTTGTTTCGCAAGCGCCTCTAATCCTAATACCCCACAGAAACGAGAATGGGCAACCTGCGCTGCAACAGGAGCTGGAAGAGGACGGTTGGTCTGCTGGAGGACAGACTGAAGCAGGCTGTCTGAGGTGGCGAGATAAAGCAGACTGTCTTCACTGATTCCCAGTCGGAGTTGCCAAGAGCCGCTGTTCACAGAGAGCTGAGGATAAGGAGAGGCGGAAGGAATACGCCGGATGGCAGTTCCCGGAGGAGCTGACTGCATCCAGTAATCAATATCTTGTGTCCAGTCAGGTTGTTTTTGTTCTGCCAGAACAACGAACTGCGAATGCTCACCCTGCCATGACCGGAGAGAGAGTAAGATATTGCCGTCTACACTGCGTATCAGCTTATCCATGTCCAACGAGGTGTTCATACCCATTAACACGGTACGTAACGTGGGATTGCTCCGCAACAGTTGCAGCATATCCTCCCCTTTCATACCGCAAGCCAAAGAGAACACGGCATCTCCCGATATTCTGTCAGCGAAGAAAGGACGAATGGGATGATAGTGTTCAAGGGCTGTCTGCAGCTGTCGGTCTGTTTCGGGATGGAGGGAGAAAGGATGTGCTACCAACTGCAGACAGTGGTTCTCATGGCTGACATCAAACTTCACGGCAACCTCTTTTTGGGCTACCTGACGGTCGATACCCAAAAGAAACATCGACTCCAATTGCTGTGGCAGTGCCTTGGCATATGCTACGGCGGAGATACCTGTCTTCTCTACGTCTAACAGTTCAAACAAGGGGGACAGCTGCTGTTCCGCTTCCAAGAGACGCGACATTTTCCGTTGCAGTTCCTGATGTGCCGTCTCTACGACGGGTCCCATCATCATGACTGCTGCATCAGAGACAGCTATCATCATACTACCCTTCAAAAGGAAAAACGACAGTCCCTTCCTTTCTGACAAGGCTTGAATCTGCCCCGAAGGTACCAGAGAACCCAGCCATTCTTCGAGTTTTTCTCTGCTATCCGTCTTCGCCACGCAGCCGAAACGTCCGTCATGAGTCTCAAATATATAGATAGGCTCAGCGCCATCGATACCACAATCTGAAATGTTTTCTACACGGAGCTTGCTCTTCAGTTCGTCCATACCTTCAGGACCGAGGCTATGGCTGAGGTCAACAGCCATCAATGCCTGACAGTTTTCGGGCACCGTCTGGCGATAGTCTGCCGAACAGGACAGCAGGGTAGATACCAGCAGCAAGGCCACTGTCAACCGACCTGCCAGATGCCTGCTAAAATATTTCAATCTGTTTCGTTCCATCTGTGTTTGTTATCCGTATTATACACCTCTTGGTTCATTCATCACCCCTGACTCTTTGCCAGCTGCATCATCATGACGGCTGCCAGTCCTGCCGTTTCGGTACGAAGGCGAGACTCTCCCAACGACACGGAGATACAGCCTTTTTGCACGGCAGCCTTCACTTCATCTATGGAGAAATCCCCCTCCGGACCTATCATGACTACGGCTTCATCCTGGGGATTCATGGCTCTGAGTTCATCGAAAAGGAAGGAACGGGGCACTTCCTCATAACAATGGGCGATAAATACCTTTCCCTGACAGGGTCGTTCCAGAAAATCCTTGACAGAAACCATCTCCGTCAGCTGAGGCAGCCAAGCCTTTCTGCTCTGCTTCATGGCTGCCACTACAATCTTTTCCAGGCGAGGCAGTTTCAGGACCTTCCTCTCAGAGAACTGGCAATCCAGAAAGGTCAAGGCATCAATGCCTATCTCCACTGCTTTTTCTGCCAGCCACTCTGTCCGGTCCATCATCTTTGTAGGGGCGATAGCCAAATGTATTCTGCCCTGCCAGGCAGCTTCCGGAGAGACGGTACGAAGAATCTTATAACAACAATGCTTGTTATCTGCCACCGTCACTTCCGCCTCATGGAAGGAGCCTTGACCATCCAACAGCACCATCGCATCCCCAGCCTTCATCCGTAGGACACGGAGGGCATGGGTAGCCTCTTCTGACGGAAGTTCATGAGACCGGGCTGCATCGGGTACATAAAAATATCTGATTTCTTTCATTCTTGCTGGTCTTTTCTCTTTTGCAACTCTTGCTGTATATAGGATGCCAGTCGGTAGTTCTCCTCCTGAACAGCCTTGTCCAGTTCTGCCTGCAATATTTCATTGCTGACAACATTGATGGGTACCATCATCTGCTCTTCACCCGTATAGGGGGCACTCTGACGGTCCATCAGTTCACGGTCGATGAACATGGGAAGATGGCAGATCTGCGACAGCATGACTGCATCACTGAGACGTATATCCATCTCGGCATCTGAAAAAAGATTATGGACTTTGGTCTGATAAACACCAGCCTTCAAATCCGTAATCAATATCTCGAAATGTCCAGGAGGTGCTGTCTGCATCAACATCATGGCCATCACCTCTGGCAGAAATCGCTTGCAGTCATGAGGATGTTGACGTCTCATGGCAAACTGCTGTTTCATCGTGCCATCACAGATAAACGAAATAGAGCGTTTATTCTCTTCATCTACCAAGACAACCAATGCCATGTCGGAGAGAATGGTAGGCTCAGCTATTCCTTTAAAGAAAAGACGTACTTTTTCCATATTATTCTGCTTTACTGATTGATTCTGCCTGTGCTGGCTCTGTGACAGCGGATTTGGGTCTGAAACAAAGGAAGAACAAGATACCTACCGACAAAGCATAGGCAGCAAAGGTATGCCAACACACCGACCACTCCACACTGCCATCCAAGGCGGTATGCGAAGTCACTACCTGCTGGGCTGCCAGAGAACCGACAGTGGCACCCAAGCCATTGGTCATCATCATGAACAAACCTTGGGCACTGGAACGCAAGGCTGGCTCTGTTGACTGGTCGACGAACAGCGAACCGGATATATTAAAGAAGTCGAAGGCAACGCCGTACACAACCATCGACAGTATCAGCATCCATACACCACTGCCAGGATTGCCCAAGCCCAAGAGTTCAAAACGAATCGCCCAGGCAAACATGGCTATCAGCATCACAGCCTTGATACCGAAACGTTTCATGAAGAATGGTATGAGCAAAATACAGACGGTCTCGCTAATCTGTGAAAGCGAATACAGGATGTTGGCATGCTTCACGCCGAAAGTTTCTGCATATTCAGGAATGCTCTTGAAACTCTCCAAAAATGGAGTTGCAAAACCATTGGTTATTTGCAGACTGGCACCAAGAAGGGCAGAGAAGACGAAGAAAATAGCCATCTTCTTTTGCCGGAACAGGGCAAAGGCTTTCAAACCAAAGGCATCTGCCAGATTCTGCTTCTTTCCTTTGACAACAGGACAGGAAGGCAACGTAAAGGTGTAGAGGAACAACAGGATGCCAATGGCTCCCGACAGGAAGAACTGGTTGTAGTTGACCTGAAAGCCTAACAAGTCTACGAGCCACATCGTACAGATAAAACCGATGGTACCAAACACACGGATAGGAGGAAAATCTTTAACCATATCCATCTTGGCTTGATTCAAGGCACTGTATGCGACAGAATTGGAAAGTGCCAAAGTCGGCATGTAAAAGGCGACGCTGACAGAATAGAAGGTAAAAAGGATGGAGAAATCGGCATTGCTGCCATATAACTTTCCATACCATCCGAGCGCTATGATGGCCAATGCCGCTACAAGGTGACACAGACCCAACAAGCGCTGAGCAGGAATCCATCGGTCGGCAACAATACCCATCAATGTGGGCATGAAAAGAGACACAAATCCCTGCATGGCATAAAAACTGCCTATATGGGCAGACATGCCTATACGTCCCAGATACATTCCCATACAGGTGAGATAAGCTCCCCACACTGCAAACTCCAGAAAATTCATCAGAGCCAAACGAACTTTCAACATCATAGTTTTACTCTATTATAAGGTTATTTTTATAGGCAACCAAATGCCCTTGAATTGTTTTTTTTACGGTTATTTCTCCTCCAAGCCATTCCGTGAAGGGTTCTTCTCCATGGAGGCAATGTACATCCTGTACTATTCCTCCCTGTATCTCCACCACTGCCAGCTGTATACAACTGCCGTCAGGAAGATTCACCCGGTGAGCCGCCACTCGTCTTTTCATCTCACAAGCAGATTGGTTCTGACCTTCCCCCTAATCAACTGGACGACGCTTGGGACTGATAGCGGGATGCGGCAAATGCTTCTTCTCTAAGGCGCGCTCCTTCATCAGAGTATCTTGTGAGGACGGAGGAACTGCCAAGCTGTCTGCAGCCGAAGAAACTGCCACCTCAACACTGTCGACCGACTGTGAATGGAAACGTACCAGCTGCAGGTCACTGATGAACAAGAGTTTGAGAGTAGAATTCGTCTCACTTCCCTGGTCCAGATAGATAAAACCTTTGATACGTTTGATATCCATATCATGATTGGCTGGTATACGCAACTGTGTCAAGCCCGACATGTAAATATTAGAAGTAAAACAGCCGATACTGTCTTTGTCATACTCTACCATGACATAGGCTGTTGCATCCTTCGTGCCACTCTGATAGACAAAATTGGAGTTCATGTTCAGGAGGAAAGAGTCGCCCTTCTTGAAAGAAGAGTCGGCATCTATACAGAAATCCATTCGGTTGTAGGGCGCAACGGGCATCAGCACTACAGCCTGCCGCCCATTCCAGATATTTGCCGTATCACCCGTCAGCGAAGCCTGGGCGTATTTGCTCAATTCACCAGAGGTTGCTCCCAAGGCAACGGCTTGCTTTTCCAAACGGTCATTCACATGTTGGTAGATATCCTTCATGCGATAGGCATGGGAATAATAATAAACTAAAGAAGAATCAAATTCGGCTTCGGTTATCCCATGTTTTTCCAACACCTGGAGGAATGCCAGACGACGGTCGTAATTCTGCAGAGCATCTCTTTCCGTCATCACGACAGCCTGTCCCAAATGAAAGTCATAGATGATTTCCTCCATTTCATCCGGCTGGATATAATCGCGAGGTACCCCGGGCTTGCAAGCCTGGATGGCGAACAGCCCTACTAACCATACCAAGAGGGATATAGACTGACACGTTGTTCTCATGACTTCTTTTCTTAAGGTGGGTTCTAAAAAACAGCTTTGTCAGATGGCAAAACGTAACCCATAATTATATTGTTTTGTTTACGGTGGTCATTTATAGAATCCACCTTAAATCTTTCCAGATGTCAGCGATGCGACCTCTTTCCTGTAGAACAGAAGCAGCAGGGCAACGCCTACACAAATGCAGGAGTCGGCAAAATTGAATACAGGACTGAAAAAGACATACGGATCTCCACCCACTACCGGCACCCATTCAGGATAAGTTGAGACAATCAAAGGGAAATAGAACATATCTACAACCTTTCCCATCAGGAACGGAGCATAGCCTTCTCCCAATGGCACGAAATAGGAGACATAATAGGGAGACGAAGCATTGAATATCAATCCATACAACATGCCGTCGATGATATTACCCAAAGCACCTGCCGTAATCATGGTGAGACAAAGCAGGAAGCCTCTCGGCTGTTTTCCATTCTTGATTTGTCTTGCCAGATAATAAATGAGAAAGAGTGTCAGAGTAATACGGAAAATGGAAAGCAACAACTTGCTTCCCAACTCCATCCCGTATGCCATACCATTATTCTCAACAAAACAGATTTTAAACCAACTGGTTATTTCTATCGTTTCATGGAGAGTCATGTGAGTCTTGACCCACATCTTCAGAATCTGATCTATCAGCAGGATGGCCACCGTCATCACGATGGCCATTCTTGCCGTAGTCCTCATGTTTTGATTATTCATTTACTTTTTGCGGTTCTGTTTCGACTCCACGCTGAGCGTAGCGTGAGGCACTGCCCTGAGGCGTTCCTTCGGTATCAGCTTTCCTGTAAGACGGTCGATACCATAAGTCTTGTTTTCAATACGTACAAGTGCTGCCTCCAGACCCTGAATGAACTTCTGCTGTCGGCAAGCCAACTGTGTCAGTTCTTCTTTGGTTTGTGAAGCACTGCCCTCTTCAAGAATCTTGTAGGTAGGTGACGTGTCATCCACATCATTGCCATCCTGATTCATCAAGACTCTCATCATTTGTTCATAGTCACGCTTGGCTAAAGCCAATTTTTCATTAATAATATCCCGGAACTCTTGGAGTTCTTCATCGGAATAACGTGTTTTTTCAGACATACTATCAAGATTATAAAGTTTGTGTTTACTTCACTCTCCTACCGAAGAGTTGCCATCGCGGCAGAGAAGGCTCTAAACCTTCTCTACCTTGATGTTGACCTTTATTTCATCCATTTCAATCAGAGCACCGTCATTGTCAGCAACGGTGATGCTGTCGGCAAGCACCTGTGACTTGATATAGTCGCCAAAGCTGTCAATGGCTTTCTTGATACTCTCGTCTGGTGTAACAGTCACGCGAATACGGTCGACGATTTCCAGTCCAGTCTCCTTTCTGAGATTCTGAATACGGTTAATCAGTTCACGTGCCATACCCTCATTGCGCAGTTCGTCGGTCAGTTCAACCTCCAATGCCACGGTCAGATTGCCCTCGTTGCTGACGAGCCATCCGGGAATGTCTTCGCTGATGATGTCAACATCGGCAGCATCTACAGTTACTTCCTGACCATCGACATTCAAAGTCAGTGCCCCCGACTGTTCGAGCAAGGCGATATTCTCCTGAGACAATTCTGTCATCTGCTGGGCTACTCCCTTCATCAGTTTGCCGAACTTCTTACCCATGGTACGGAAGTTACACTTTACCTTCTTCACGAGTATACCCTGTCCTTCCATGAAGTTCAGTTCCTTGACGTTTACTTCATTGAGAATCAGGTCTTTCACCGCTTCAATATATTGTTTTTGGGTATCATCAACAGCTGGAATCATCAGCTCCTGTAATGGCTGGCGCACCTTGATATTCACCTTTCTGCGAAGGGCAAGTACCATAGACGTTATCTTCTGTGCCATACCCATTCGTGCCTCCAGGTTCACATCAATATCCTTCTCATTGGCTACAGGGAAGGAAGCCAGATGAACAGATTCTGCATGGTCGGCACCGGTAGCTTCATGCAAATCAAGATACAACTGGTCTGCATAGAACGGAGCAAAAGGAGCCATCAGTCTGGACACTGTTTCCAGACAGGTATACAGTGTCTGGTACGCAGAGAGTTTGTCTGCACTCATCTCCTTTCCCCAGAAACGTTTTCTGTTCAGACGTACATACCAGTTACTGAGGTCGTCATTCACGAAATTCTCAATCAGTCGACCAGCCCTTGTTGGATCATAGTCTTGCAACTCATAGTCTACATGCTTGACCAAAGTGTTCAGTACAGAAAGAATCCAACGGTCTATTTCAGGACGTTCTTCAACGGGAACGGCTGGCTGTGAACAGTCGAAACCATCCACATTGGCATAGAGAGCAAAGAAAGAATAGGTATTGTAAAGCGTTCCGAAGAACTTTCTTCTTACTTCATCCACGCCCTCTGGGTCGAACTTCAGGTTGTCCCAAGGTTCAGAGTTGGTCATCATATAGAATCTGACGGGGTCGGCACCATATTTCTCCATCATTTCAAATGGATTGGTCACATTACCCACGTGTTTGGACATCTTGTTGCCTTTGGCATCAAGTACAAGACCGGTAGAAATGACATTCTTGAAAGCAACACTATCGAATACCATCGTGGCAATGGCATGCAAGGTAAAGAACCAGCCACGTGTCTGGTCTACACCCTCATTGATGAAGTCGGCAGGAAAAGCCAGGCCTTTGTCAATCTTATCCTGATTTTCGAAGGGATAATGAATCTGTGCATAGGGCATCGAACCAGAATCAAACCATACGTCAATAAGGTCTGTTTCACGCTTCATGGGTTTGCCCGTATCACTGACCAAAACGATATGGTCAACATAGGGTCTGTGCAGGTCTATACGATCGTAGTTCTCCTGAGAATAGTCTCCCGGAACAAAGCCCTTGGCCTTGAAAGGATTTTCGCTCATGACTCCTGCAGCAACAGCCTTCTCCATTTCATCATAGAGTTCCTGTAACGAACCGATACATTTCTCCTCTCCGTCCTCATTGCGCCAAATAGGCAATGGAGTACCCCAGTATCGAGAACGAGACAGGTTCCAGTCGTTCAGGTTTTCCAACCAGTTGCCAAAGCGGCCTGTACCCGTTGACTCTGGTTTCCAATTAATGGTCTTGTTCAGCTCAGACATACGTTCTTTCTTGGCAGTAGAACGGATGAACCAGGAATCCAAAGGATAATAGAGCACCGGTTTGTCTGTACGCCAGCAATGGGGATAGTTATGCACATGCTTCTCTATCTTCCATGCGGTGCCCTCTTGCTTCATCTCCATGCAGAGTACCACATTGAGGTCTTCAGCCTTGGAAGCCGCCTTTTCATCATATTTACCATCAATATTGAACTCCGGCTTATACGCGTTCTTGACAAAGTCACCGGCATGATGCGTATAGGCAGTAAGGTCAACACAGGCTTGGACGAAATGGTTGTCCAACTCATCCACCACATAATACTTGCCTTCCAGATCGACCATAGGACGTGTCTCGCCTTTCTTGTTTATCAAGAAAAGAGAAGGGATGTGTGCATCCTTGGCAACCTTGGCGTCATCTGCACCGAAGGTTGGTGCAATATGTACAATACCCGTACCATCCTCGGTAGTGACGTAATCACCAGGAATCACACGGAATGCCATGTCTTCCATTTCCACGAAACGGTCTTTTCCGTTCTCACTTGTAAAGATATTGGCAGGATGTTCTGCGGCATAGGCCTTGACGAAATCTGCTGCATTATCATCCAATTTCTGGCAGGGTTTAACCCATGACATCAGCTGAGAATACTGAGTTCCAACCAGTTCTGTTCCCGTATAGGTAGCGATGATGCGATAAGGCACCACCTTATCACCATGCTTGTAATCAGCCATGTCTTTCTTCTCGCCTTCAGGATTCAGATAGGCAGCAAGGCGCGAAGCAGCCATAATAACCGTTATTTTCTCGTCATTATAACTGTTATAGGTCTGTACTGCGACATACTCAATCTTCGGACCTACACAAAGGGCAGTATTGGAAGGCAAGGTCCAGGGAGTCGTTGTCCAGGCAGCAAAATATGCCTTACCCCACTGGTTCCACTCTTCTTTGGGATTCTTGATGGCAAAGAGAGCTGTACAGGTGGTATCTTTGACATCACGATAACAGCCAGGCTGATTCAGCTCATGAGAAGACAATCCCGTTCCGGCTCCGGGTGAATAAGGCTGGATGGTATATCCTTTATACAGCAAACCCTTATCATACAGTTGGCGAAGCAACCACCAGAGAGTTTCTATATACTTGTTGTCATAAGTGATATAGGGATGGTCAAGGTCTACAAAATAACCCATTTCCTCCGTCAGTTTTCTCCATTCGGCAGTGAACTTCATGACGTTCTCGCGACACTTTCCGTTATAATCTTCTACCGAAATATATTTCTTTGACTGATGATTATCTATGTCAGCCTTGGTAATACCCAATTCCTTTTCAACACCTAATTCTACAGGAAGTCCATGAGTATCCCATCCTGCTTTTCTGTGCACCTGATAGCCCTTCATGGTCTTGTACCTGTTGAAGGTATCTTTGATAGAGCGGGCAAGCACATGGTGAATACCGGGATGTCCGTTGGCAGAAGGAGGACCTTCAAAGAAAATGAATTGAGGGCATCCTTCACGCTCGTCAATACTCTTATGGAAGATATCCAGTCCGTTCCATCTTTGAAGAACATCTCTGTTTACCTGTGTCAGGTTAAGTCCGTTGTGTACGGGAAATTTCTTCGTCATTGTTTTTGATATCTATTTGTATTCTATTATTAGAAGTTTACGCCAATATTCAGATACAGGCATCCCGTATGCGAGGATTCGAAATCACTATGACAGATATTTGCCAAACCGAAATCGTATGCCAGTTCACCGTAGATGACCTGATATTCAAAACCGCAACCTATCTTCAAGCCTCCGTCAAAGCGCTTGAAACGCTCGTCGGTAAAAGAAGACTCTACGGTACGGTCTCCATAGTCTTTCATCTTGCCGCTGATACCTACAGCCAGATAACCTCCGGCAAATGGCTGTACCGACATCTCGTCAGACATCTCGTAACGATATTTCACGACAATGGGCATCTCCAGATAGTTGAGCGAATAGGTGAACTTCTTATGTTCGAGGGTACCCTTACCACCCTTCTCTGTATATGCCAAACCAGACTCCAAGTAAACAGGAGCTGAAGAGGACAGCTGAAATCCGATGACAGCCCCCAGATGAAGTCCAGACTGCATGGAACCTCCATCCAACTTATCATCATCCGAATTGACCGAAGCCAATGCCAAACCCAAGCGCAAACCGTAATAGATATCATGGTCGTCCTGGAAACGGGAATATGTACGTCCGTACTGTGCAAAAGCATTCAGTCCCGTTATAAAAAGCAGCATGGAAAAAAAGATTCTTTTCATTGTTTCTGTTCATTTATTGTATACATACTTCGAAGGTGACAGTCGGTTTACCCAAACTGCCACCACTTTTTCTTCATTCTTTTATCAGGCTCACCATAGCTGGGCATAATGCCTCCACTCTCTGCCTCTGCCATCAGTTGATCCCATGTCTTTTTCTCGCTGATCATCCGATAGATGGTTCCCCAGTCGGGCAAACCACCAATGTTCCGGTCGTCAATAAACATATCCACTTTCAGCTTCCTGCTGTAATGCGGATTGTTCTGCATGGTTTCTTCCGGATAGTCACGGTTGACAGCATAGAACTCCAGTCCTCTCGCCTTGCACCATTCCACTGCCTCGTCAAGCAGCTTGCCTTCTCTCACGCTCCATAACACCAGTTTATGGTGATCGCGTATGAGCATCTTCAAGGTCTCAACAGCGAAAGGTCTTTCCTCGCCTATGGCTGGATATTCGTGAGTAACGATAGTTCCGTCGAAATCTACTGCTATTGTCATTTCTTTACCGAGTTGTCATCTTTATTACCATAATGGCTGTTGGCATAATTGCCATAGCTGCCATAACTACCATAGTTACCATAACCGCCGTAACGGCCATAGCGTCCGTATTTACCGTAGCTGCCATATCCATAATAGTAGCCATACTTCTTCTTGGACATGTCAACACCGTTGAGAACGACACACATGTTGGGCAGTTTCTTTTCTGCTGCCAAACTGTTGACAAGTGCAAAGGCAGCCTTGGGAGTATAGTCAGCACGGCATACGAAGGCAGAAACATCAGCCAGCTTGGCAATCTGCAAAGTATCAGTAACAAGACCGATAGGTGCCGTATCGAGAATCACATAGTCGTACTCTTCTTTCAGAATATTGATAATCTGTTCGAGATTGACTCGTGCCAACAACTCCGTGGGGTTGGGAGGTGTAGGTCCAGCAAGTATCAAATCCAAGTTCTTGTTGGCATTGGACGGTCTCAGCTGTTCCTTGACTGCCTGAGGAGTCACAGTCTCTTTAGCCAGAAGAGGCGTCATACCGCCGCTCTTGTCTGTTACATTGAAGAGTTTTCCCAAAGCAGGCTTACGGATGTCGAGACCCAGCAGAACCACCTTCTTACCCAGCAAAGCGAAGCTGACTGCCAAATTGGCTGCATTGAAAGTCTTTCCTTCACCTGAAGTGGACGAGGTGAAGAGTATCACCTTCTGGTTCTCCTTCAACATAAACTGTATGTTGGTACGCAAAGAACGGAAGATCTCGTCCATCTGAGAGTTCTGATTCTCCTTCACTACGATACCAGCAGAGGTCTTGGCATTATCACTTGCCACGGCAACATCAGCCACAATAGGCAAGGATGTGAGCCGTGCCACATCTTCATGTCCCTCAATCTTATAGCGCATCATCTGAATCAGATAGATAATCAGCAAGGGCAATCCGAAACCAACCACCAATGCGATGAGCAAGATGACGGGAGTCTTGGGACTTACCTTTCCTTCATATACTGGTTCGTCGATGAGTTTTCCCTTATCTGCAGTTGCTGCTAAAGAAATGGAGTTTTCCTCACGTTTCTGCAAGAGCATGAGATACAGGCCAGACTTGACTTCCTGCTGGCGGCCTATCTGTGTCAAGATACGCTCTTGCTCAGGAGTATTGTCTACCTTGTTACGATACTTCGCATATTCGCTTTCAATACCTCTGCGCTGAATGTCGGCCGAGCGTCTTGCCTGTAACAAGGCAACGCGAATACTACGGAGGAGTTCATCCAAAGTAGCGGTAATGGTCTGTACCTGCGGAGCCATCTCCGTCAAGGAACGCAACAGACGATTACGGTCGAGCACGTCCTTGTTATATTGGTTAATCAGTACCGTAGAGGCTTGGTCGGCAAGACCAACATTGGAAGGAATAATCTGATATTTGTTATCACTATTATCAATAAACTCCCTCAGATAATCCAGCAATTCTATCTGTGTCTGAGCTTCTGAAAGCTTGGTTGAGAGCAGACTGGTCTGTGCAAGGTTCTGGGTAGCATCCAACTGAAGCTGGGTCATATTATACCTTTTCTTATAGTTCTCCAGCTCGCCTTCAGTCATACCCAGTTCATTATTGATTTTTTCCAGACGTCCGTTGATAAACTCCTCGGTCTTTACCGCAATCTCATTCTTGTCAGCATTTGCCTGACGGTTATAGCATACAGCAAGCTGCAGCAAGAAGTCTTCGGCACGCTTCACCGACTTGTCATTCAAGGTGATTTGGGCAATAGAAGTAGTCTTGGACGTAGGAGCAATTGTCATATTGCTCACATAACTTGCAGCAACTGTCGTAGGAGGATAGATGGTAGCGATGATGTCGCGCTCGTCATCCAATTCCGGGTCCATATAGCGGTTGAAGGAGAATTTCAAGATTCCGGCAGGAGTCTTGAATGTAGCAGGAAGAGCGGAGAACTTTCTGGAGAAAGTCACAGCCTCTTTGTTCTTATTATAACACAGTCCTTTCATGGTATATTGACCATTAGAGTGACTGACTCTGACTTCCACCTTATTATATTTAGCAGGCAGAGTCGATTTGTCCATGGCTTCCAGACTCACGGGATCCAGGTCAACATTGACACGCTGAGTATTATAAATCAGATGGTCTTTGATTCTTCCCTCCTTTTTGTAGTCTACATATAATTTGAGGTCGCGCACTGCTTCTCTTGAAAGGATGCGGCTCTGAAGTATCTCCACCTCATTGTCAATACCATTACTGTTTGAAATGAATCCGAAATCCTGCATGTTTGACAACATCTGGTTGACGCCACCTCGTTTGTTATTCTGTTCTTCCTTGATCAGCATCTTTGTAGACACTTGATACACCGGACTCTTGTAGCGCAGATAAAGAACAGCACAACAAAGCATGATGAACACTGAAAGTGCAAACCACTGCCAGTTAAGAATAAACAACGCTAGCAGCGTCTTGAAATCGAACGAGCTTTCGTTCTCTGTCGTCTGTCCGTTATTGACTCTATCCACGGAGTCATTGAATTTCTGTTCTTCCATGACTTAAAAATTTCCCAAAATCTTAAATTTCTTATCTAACACTAAATTTTCATCAGATACTGTCCGTACCCATTCTTCAGCATGGGTTTAGCCAGTTCGTGCAACTTTTCCTTTGTTATCCATCCTTGTCTGTAGGCTATTTCCTCCAGACAAGCCACCTTGAGTCCCTGGCGCTTTTCGATGACCTCTATGAAGGTACTTGCCTCACTCAGGCTGTCATGGGTACCCGTATCTAACCAGGCGAAACCGCGCTGCAAGGGCAGAACCCTCAACGAGCCATCCTCCAGATACTTTTGATTGACAGTCGTTATCTCCAGTTCACCTCGGGCACTGGGCTTGATATGCTTGGCAATCTCCACAACGCTATTGGGATAAAAATAGAGACCTACAACTGCATAATTGGACTTGGGGTGTTCGGGTTTTTCTTCTATACTCAGACATTTTCCATCCTGATCGAACTCAGCTACGCCGTAGCGTTCCGGGTCGTTGACATAATAGCCAAAGACCGTAGCAAGCCCGCCTTTTTCAACATTTTCCACACTTTGTCTGAGCAAGGAAGAGAAACCGCTTCCATAGAAGATATTATCTCCCAACACCAGACACACGGAGTCATCGCCGATAAATTTCTCACCGATAATAAAAGCCTGCGCCAATCCGTCCGGAGAGGGCTGCTCCGCATATTCAAATCTCACGCCAAGATCTTCACCACTTCCCAACAGCCGCTTGAACCCCGGCAAGTCTGCCGGTGTGCTGATAATCAAAATATCCCTGATACCGGCCAGCATCAAGACAGAAACCGGATAATAAATCATCGGTTTGTCGAAAATGGGTATCAGTTGTTTACTAATGCCTTTGGTGATGGGATAAAGTCGTGTCCCACTGCCACCTGCCAATACAATTCCTTTCATTTAACAGCCTGTTATATAAATTCGGGTGCAAAGTTACGAAAAAAAATGACTATCTGAAATTATTTATGTAGAATTTCATTCACAATATGCGGAAAAAAACGTAACTTTGCAGGCAAAAACAACAATATTCTAAGATTTTAACAAATGAATTTCATAACAAGACTATTTAAGAAGAAAGATGCCGAAGAAACAAGGGTTGGTGGCATGGAAGATTTCATGACCCTTATCCGGGTATATTTCCAGGCAGCGATAGCCGCCGATTTGGGAATAACCAGCCTGGCAGCCCTACCCGACCTACGAATCTTCAAAAGTACACTCCACGTACCCACAGTGAACAACAAGTTAGGCGTTGGAGAGCGAAGCAAATGCAAGAAAATGCTGAAGGACATGTATGGCTTAGAGGACGATTTTTTCAAGGAAATTGACCATAGCATCCGCAAGCGTTGCCGTAAGATGCAGGAAGTACAGCCCTACTTCATCCAGTTCCAGGGATTTACCCAAGACCTGATGATGCTGATGGGCAACCTCATGAAGTTCAAGCTCCGCCTCCCCGGTTTCATGAAGAAGGCTCTGTATACAATGACAGAGAAGACTGTCAACGACATATTCACGAAAAACGACTATACGGACGTTGGTGTCATCAAGACCGTACAGAATGTGCGTGCCTATGCCCAACGATTAGGCTTCAGCCAAAAATGGATTACCCAATTTGTCTACACCGTGGTCATCCTAGCTAAAAAAGAACCAAAACAACAAGAGCCAGAGAAGTAAAACGTGAAAAAGTCATAAAAAATCGATGCAAATCGAGAAGAATACAAAATAAAAGAATACCTTTGTAAACAAAGTGAGTACAGATGGCCTCAAACGAAAAAGCTTTATTGGATTTTCAAATGCGTGTCAGACAACTGATTCTCCAATTTCAGGAAATGAAAAAGGAGAACGAGGAATTGTACGCGATGGTCGACAAGATAGAACAAGACCAGAAGGGACTCCGTGCAAAGCTTGAAGAAAAGCAGCGCCAATATGACTCACTGAAGATGGCGAAGATGATATCCGTATCTGACGAAGATGTGGAAATGACGAAAAAACGTCTGTCTAAGCTCATCCGAGACGTGAATAAATGCATTGCTGTCTTGACCGACCAGAAAACAGAATAGCGATGGCAGAACAAAACAGAGAAAAACTACATATACGCCTGCACGTCTATGACGAGGACATCGATGTGGCTATCGACCGCAGCGATGAGGAGTATTATCGTGCAGCAGCGAAGCTTATAACCGACCGTTACAACGTATATTCGCAAATATATAAGGGACGGAAAAGCGATCATACCATCTCACTGATGACATTGATTGACATCGCTTTGCAATATCAGAAGGAGCGCGCACGCAATGACGTGGAGCCCTTCCAGAAAGTTCTCACCCGTTTGACTGCCGACATTGACGACGTTCTCGGTACAAAGAAACAATCGTGAGAATTTCTAACCTTATATATTTATAATTAATAACTTATGGATTATTTGATTTTTTCCGTCATAGCCCTCATTGTGGGTGGCGCCGGTGGTTATCTCCTTTTCCGATATGTCATCAAAGGGAAATTCAATGAGATGATTGCCGCAGCAGAAAAAGAAGCTGAAGTCATTAAAGAAAAGAAACTTCTTGAGGTCAAGGAAAAGTTCCTGAACAAAAAGAGTGAGTTGGAGAAAGAAGTGCAGGTGAGAAACCAGCATATCCAACAAAGTGAAAACAAGCTGAAGCAACGCGAACTGTCACTGAACCAAAAACAGGAAGAGTTGGGTCGCCGTAAAAATGAGCTCGACAACCAGCAGGTGCGCATTGAAAACGAGAAAAAGATGCTGACCCTGAAGCATGAAGAGCTGGAGAAGATGCAGCTGAAGGAACGTGAAAAACTGGAAGAACTCTCCGGTTTAAGTGCAGAAGAAGCCAAACAGCGACTGGTTGAGGCAATGAAAGATGAAGCCAAGACAGATGCACAAAGCTACATCAATGAGATCATGGATGAAGCCAAGCTGAATGCCAATGCACAGGCACGCAAGATAGTCATCCAGACCATTCAGCGAGTTGCGACGGAGACAGCCATTGAAAACAGCGTCAGCGTCTTCCACATCGAAAATGATGAAGTTAAAGGTAGGATTATTGGCCGCGAAGGCCGTAATATCCGCGCGCTCGAAGCAGCTACCGGTGTAGAAATCGTAGTGGACGACACACCCGAAGCTATTGTCATCAGCGCTTTTGACCCCATTCGCCGCGAGATATGCCGCCTTGCCCTTCACCAATTGGTTACTGACGGCCGCATTCACCCAGCACGTATAGAAGAAGTGGTTCAGAAGGTGAAGAAACAATTGGAAAACGAGGTGATAGAAACAGGTAAGCGAACAGCCATTGACTTAGGTATTCATGGCCTGCATCCTGAACTGGTGCGTATCATCGGTAAGATGAAATACCGTTCTTCTTACGGTCAGAACCTGTTGCAACATGCACGCGAAACAGCCAACCTCTGTGCAGTGATGGCTTCGGAACTGGGACTGAATCCCAAAAAGGCAAAGAGAGCTGGTTTACTTCACGACATCGGCAAAGTGCCTGACGAGGAGAGCGAACTGCCCCACGCACTCTATGGTGGAAAGATTGCAGAGAAATACAAAGAGAAACCCGATATCTGCAATGCTATTGCAGCCCACCATGACGAATGTGAGATGAACACCCTTCTGGCTCCTATCGTACAGATATGTGATGCCATCAGCGGTGCCCGTCCCGGTGCCCGCCGCGAGATTGTCGAGGCATACATCAAACGTCTGAACGACCTTGAGGCCATTGCCATGAGCTATCCTGGTGTGACCAAGACATACGCTATCCAGGCTGGACGTGAACTCCGTGTGATTGTCGGTGCCGACAAGATGGACGACGCTTCTACAGAAGCACTCTCCGGAGAGATAGCCAACAAGATTCAGAATGAGATGACTTATCCCGGTCAGGTGAAGATTACGGTCATCCGTGAAACCCGCAGCGTAGCATACGCAAAATAGCACAAAAAAATGAAGATACCTTCAATGCCCATCGAAGGTATCTTCATCGGTCAATGAAGGTATCTTCATGAGCTCATGAAGGTACCTTCATTTTTTCATGCTATTTAGAACAGTTTCTGAGGATAAGTTCCCTCGTCAATCAGCTTCTGAATACGTCCCACTGTGTCTTCGCGGTCAGCAGCGTATGTAACGCCAAACCACTTGCTGGTAGTATCCAATACCTGAACGGTAGCTGTCTTGTCATTAATCAGCTTGTTCACCATCAGAGGAATAAAGAACTCAGCCTTCAGATTCTCCATGTTCTTTGGATCAGCCAGGAAGCCCTTGAAGTATTCCTCACTGTGTTCAAAATAGTCGGGAGTAAAGCCCCACATATTCATGGAAACAGGAGTGTTATCCTCTACGGCAACCCACTCACCCTGCTCGTCCTTATAGCAAACAGGACCGTCGACACGCATAATCTCTGTGCGCTCTACAACGGTAGTCAGATTACCAGCCTCATCTTTAGAACAGATACCACGGGCAACCGTTCCGTTTTCTGAAAGCGTATTACCTACACGGAAACCAACCATAGCATAGGTGTTCTTTGAGCCTTCCGGCAGTTCAGAGAGGAACTTTCCTATCACCATAAAGGCATCACGGTTGTAGAAATCATCGCAGTTGATCACACAGAAAGGTTCTTTGATAACATCCTTGGCCATCAATACAGCATGATTGGTACCCCAAGGCTTCACACGACCTTCGGGACAGGTAAAGCCTTCTGGCAGTGCATCAAGACTCTGGAAGCAGAGTTCTGCGGGAATATGTCCTTCATATTTGGAAAGTATCTTCTCACGAAAATCCTGTTCAAAATCCTTACGGATAACAAAGACAATCTTACCGAATCCAGCCTTAATGGCATCATAAATGGAATAGTCCATGATGGTTTCACCGTTGGGACCCAGTCCGTCAAGTTGTTTCAGACCGCCGTAACGGCTGCCCATACCAGCTGCTAAAAGCAATAATGTAGGTTTCATAGTGTTGATAGTTTTATTAATTAGAGTAATGTATAATCTTTTGCAAAAATACTGATTTATTCTGAAACTTAATAACTTTTTGGCTTTTTTTTTCAGAGCAGCAGCATTTGGACAGGTCAGAAAGGATATCCAATGGCAAAATGGAGCCCTAATCCATCACGGAATTTCGGAATATTGTAATATCCCGATTTGCCAGTGTCGTACGGAACATGCAGCGCAATACCCAAATCAAGACGCAGGACGAAGAAATCCAAATCATAACGTATACCCACCCCTGTTCCTGTTGCCAACTGGCGGAAGAAGGTGGTAGGCTTGAACTGGGCATCTGGTCGTGCATCGTCACTCTTCATCAGCCATACATTACCTGCATCCAAGAAGGTAGCGGCATACAGACTTCCGAAAAGGTTGAAACGATATTCCAGATTCATCTCCAGCTTGATGTCACCAGTCTGGTCGAGATAGGCATAGTTGGTATTAGGAGCAGTATATTTTCCGGGACCGATACTTCTCACTGCGAAAGCTCGAATACTGTTGGCACCACCCACGTAGAACTGCTCACTATAAGGAGCCCTGTTGGAATTTCCATAACTCCAGATAACACCCCCAGACACCCTTCCTACCAGCTGTGACTTATATCCCATGTGCCATGTTTTACGCAATGTGCTCACCACTTTGACAAACTGGGCGAAAGGATTGCCAAACAAATCCTTTTCCTTTTCATTGAAGCGTTTACCTGCCATCATATAACCTAACGACATCACGTTGCCAGCCTCAGTCAAGGTCGTTTCCCATACGATGGGGTTCAACAGTTGTGACGGACTCGTGTAGATATAGGTATACTTGATTTTCGGCACAAACTGGTTGCGCATGGATACGTATATGGCAGGATTAGCCTGAATGATGGAGTCAAAACGGGCTGTGGTATGCTGCATGTAGTTGAAATCAAGGAGGAAGGGGCTCAGTTCGTGTTTGGAATTGGCAGTCGTCTGAAACTTATAAGTAACCGCCCCTGTCACAGTAAGCATCTTGAAGAAGGATGCTCTGTTCAACACGTTGCCAGACAAAGAAAACAAGGTAGAAGGAGGTTTGTAGAAACGGTGGCGGCTATACCAAGTGAAAGGTGCCTCAATACGGGGGTATTCGACAGCCACTTCTGCTCCATATTCATAAGAATTGATAGCAGAGCTATTGCCTGCCACTCTTCTTCCCGTCTGCCATTCATAAGAGCCCTTCAGACTGAGCGAAAGTTTTTCTCCTCCTCGAAAGGCATTTCTTTTCGTGAACGAGAGAGCCAGTCCCGGACCCATTCTGTCATTACTCTTTGTCACGAAATTGGCTTCCAATGCGGCATCATACGGTTTGTCAAAAACACAAATGATAGTCATGTCCAGTGTATCACACAATGCAGTCGTATCACGAGGTGTGAAACTGATATCAGACAGGCTGAACAGGCCAAGACTGTTGATATTATTCAGGGTTTCCACATAATTATTCTGACTGAACAGGTCTCCTCTTCTGAGCTTGACATCTCTCAGTATAGCCCTGGCGCGGATGGGAGACTTATTTCCTGCATAACAGACCGTCAAGTTGCGACGCACAATGGAGTCTGTGATCTGTTCTGTCACATTTCGGCTCAACACCACCCTTCTTTTACCCAAATACCATTGTTTCAGGGCAGCCTGTGGGATGTCGTTGATTTGTTGCAGCCTCACCTCTACCTTTCCGGGATGAGAAACAGAATCGGCAAGGAAAGACGAATAGGCAGCACGGTAATAGTAAAAACCATGATTACGGAACAGATTGTTCAATCGATTGCGCTCTGCATCCAACTTTGACACAGAAAAGGGGTTTCCTTGATGTAGCAGACTCTGGGGAAGAGATGCCTGTATCAGGCTATCAGCCAATGGAGTATACCCTACATATCTGACCGTATCAATCGTATACAGATGGTTCATCGTGACATGATAGGAGATTTTCTCCTTTTTTGGATTTTTCTGCGGTACAATCTCCGACTGCACCTTCGCATCGAAATATCCGTGCGACCTCAACAGATTACGTGCTACCAAGGCTCTCACTTCCGGATTCACCGTACTTGTCAAGACGGGTTCATGACCAAAGGAGTTCAGCATCCACTTACCAAAACGGGAAGTAGAATTGACATACCTGTTATATATCCACAATTTAAACTGGAAGGGTGTCCGATAATACGAGCTGCCCAAGATAGCACCATTGGGAGCGCAGGCAAGAGCAGCCTCTACCTCCTCCTGTATGGAAACAAAATGTTTGATAGCCATTGGAGTGTGGGCACCGGAATCGTTATAGCTTATCTCTTTCAAACCCGTATAAAGTGTTTCGCCCTCCGGCAAATTGCTGGTGGAAGAACAAGCCGTCACCATGAACAGCAACCCGCTTGCAATGACTATATATAATAATGTGTAAATCCTTGTCATAGCTAAACCTTCAGATTATTGAATTGACTGCTGTGGGGAACGTGTCGTAGTATTGACAGAATCTCCCATCGGTTGGTTCTTAAACATACTGAATCCTTTGAGGGAAAAGAGTTCACTTATTCTTTCCATCTTCTTTCTCCATACGAAACCTGCTCCATATTCAGAAATGCGCCCTTCCAGCAAGTCATCAGCTTCTTTATTGTAGAATAGTCTCACATATTTCATCGCAGTCTGATCCAGACGATACTCCAAAGAAACATTATCGATAAAACTCTGATCCTGCGTAGTTGAAGTGGCAGAACTATTGCCCGATGAAATCTTGCCGCCAACAACAAAGTTGATTCTATTGTTCCAGAAACGTTTGGCAAACTTGAACGAATAGTCAGTATGCGTATTACCAGCCGCATCGGCACTCTGGTCTAATCCCAAACTGAGGTCAACCGTGCGCATGGCATTCTTCGTGATATTGTTGATTTCGCTCTGTAGAAAAGAGTTGAGTGCGCTATTCATAGAGAAACCGCTGGTATTGCCATCTGCGAGATACATGCCAGTAGTCAACATGGTAACCGCCAGCTTGCCTCTTTGCTCAACGCCCATGGATGCCAGCTCATTTTTCACGGTCATGTCGTCTGGCGCATCCAACGTAAACTCAAGTCCCATATTGTTCAGTGTCTGAGTCACTTTCACTCCACACTCAAACTCAACGGAGCGGCTGCCAGTTGTTTCAGCTCCAACCAAGGCTTTCACCTGTTCAGTAGCCGTCAGATGGAGTGTAGGGTTCATGATATCTCCTGTAAACTCAATATAACTTCCTTCTTTGATGATAAAGGTCTTGAGCGGAATAATGGGTAATTCATACTTCATCTCTCCTCTGTTCAAGGTATATCGTCCAAAGAGCTGCAGGTCGTCTGTCGTATTGTATATCATCCTCAGTTCTCCGCCACCTTCCAGATTAACGTAGTTTGATTCATCCGCATTCAAGGCACAGACGACACGTGCTCCCTGCTCGATGTTCAACAGCAACAGCATATCAAGTCCGGCAACAGGTGGAGGCGTATTTTTGATCGTCTCTTTTTCTCTGAAATCGGTAAATACCACCAAATCTTTCAGTTGGTCATCCGTATTCAGAGGCGAATCTTTCAATATATAGGTCAGGTCTGTTTTTCCCAGCACTTCCAACTGACCTCTCATCTTCATCCTGTCGACAGGTCCAGACATGGTTCCGCCAAAGTTGACGAAAGCCTTTCCATAAACCAATGACTGACGTGTCTTCTTGGCATTAACCACCTGAAAATCTCGCGCACGCATCTTCATGTCCACAGTCATTCGGTCAAGATTAGAGAAGTCGATATGACCATAAATATTCAGAGGATTCTCATTATAAGCATACATCGTGAAATTTTCCAATAACAACTTGCTGTTGATAACCCTCACGGGATCGTTGTCGAAGCGTAATTTGACACCGTAAGGCACACTGACGAGATAGGATGAATCCAACAGCATCTCACCATTCACGACTGGTTTACTGAGAGGACCTTTTACATCTACCTGTCCCTCGGCATATCCTTCCAGGCCGATAATCTGATCGGGTACAAAACCGTTCACTATCGACAGCGGCAACCGTTGCATACTGAAAACGGCATCCAGATAGCCATCACCCTCAGCTTTATACGAACCTTTAAGCAGTCCTACCTCCACGTCATTGATATTGATACGAGATTCAACATAATGAGCACTGTCTTCTCGTTGCAGATAGACAAACTCTGTTCCCAGGTCACCTATGGGACAGCGTTCGTAGGTCATTTTCTGCACGTTCAAGTCAGACAGCATAGACAAGCGTTCGTCTTTGTCTTGCAACACGTGGAAATCTCCGTTCATGATTCCACTCACTCGTGGCGCATAGGGAATGACAGACGTAATTTTATCCAAATCAAACTTGTTCAAGCTCACCGTAATGTCTTGCAACATGGTCGGATCCTGATTTTCGCTGTAAGCCATGATACCCGTTCCGTCATCTGCAATGAGACGGATATTTGCCTGTATCTTCTTGTCGGCACCCATGAAGATGTAATTGTCTTCGTTGAGATTAAACTCCTTATAACCGAGAACAGGTCGATACGGTTCAAAATGGACATTGATACCGCTGTCACACATCTCTGCCTTGGCACCCAACTGTACGCCGACCTTCTTATCGGCATCCAAATAGGTAACATCTACGAATGCCCCTCTTTCGAGCATTTTTCCATTAATAAATGACGTGAATACGAACTGAGGATTTTTCCTGTTATTTTCTACCCGAGCATGAAAAACCACATCTTGTTCCTGCTGTTTCACATCAAACACGATTGTGTCCAGACGAACGCTGTCTGCAAGCAGCGAATAGAGCTGTCCGTCACCGTTCAGTCCCTTGGCAGGAGAAGCATCCAAGTTGAAATCCAGACTTTGGAATGTCACTCCCTGCAGACGCAAGAAATTGGCAATCGGGTTATTAGAACCACTTCTGAGATGAACGGTGAGCTCTGGCAAGAGGGAGCGCAGCCTGGTCTGGTCAATCACTCGGTTTTTGATGTGACTCAACACTTCTGCGGTCAGAGCATCTGCCTGTTGTGCAATCCTGCGATACCCTCCTGCGGCATGCAAATCCAATTGGAAATCGCCACTCTGCACTTGTGCCCACGTCGTATCTACACGTGTCAGCATGTCGATATTCAAAGACGCGGGTCGCCATACCGTTTTTTCATCCCGAATAGTCAAATCATTCATGCCTCCCAGCACCCGATAGTAATCTTCCAAGTCAGAAGCAATATCCAAATGCGTACAAACGCCCACTACCATGGGTTTGTCTGTCAGTCTCATGGCATACAAATCGGCCTTGGCTACATCGGCAGCCAGGGTTGCACCGACTTTTCTCTTTGCGACAAGGGCATCCAAAGTCAGTGTTCCATCCAGCAACGCATTATGACTGTCCAGATAGAAATGTCCGACCCCCTTTTCCAATTGTCCTCTTGCCGTCACCTGGTCAAGCGTCCAACTGCCATATTGCAGCTGTCCCAGTTCCAGATCCACATTCATCCGGGTGCGGGCAGAATACATATCCGTGCCATTTCCGCTAAGATTCATCGTAGCCGTCAGATGGAACAGAGAATCACGTGGCATCAGATGATGCAAGTTCAGCTGATTGATATCTATCTTTGCTTGATAAGCCATTGCAGGGAGTGCCACCTGACCTTTGAAGCAAACGCTACCTCTTCCCTCTTGCAGTCGCAAGTCAGCAGTATATCTGCCTGCGTTCGCCTTCAACTGTCCCTGAAGTTCCATGCCATGCGGTATACGGTAATTGGCAGAGACAGAAGCAGGAAGCATCTTCGTCATAAAATCCAGATTGTGAGCCTTTGCTTGAAGTTGCAGTTGAGCTGTCAGCTGATTCATATCCGTCATGTTGCGCATCTCCCCCGCTACACTACACTCCATCGTAGCGGGTATGTTGACAGCCAGACGGTTGATTCTCAACTGTCTGATATTTCCTTCCGCCGACACTTCAGCATCTATTTTTTCTTCAGGCAACACCTTGCATAACTTTTGCACTTCCGGACTTTCGCCAACAGACGGAACCAGTTGAGTCCAGATGCCGAGGTCCTCTTTACCAACCTGCGCAGCAAGGAACATTTGCATCTGTCCCGGATTTTTCTCGTCCAAAGCTGTCAAATCCATCTGAGCCTCAAACCGAAACTGGGAATGTGGAGTGCACATCATCAACTGAGGCAGATAAATCCCCGTACTGTCCAATACGACGAGCCCACACAACTTGCTCAGTTCCAATCCACTCTGCTCACGCACTCCTGCATCGCGCAAGTACAGCCTCAGATTCATTCCCTCCAACGTCCTTTTCAGACTTCCAGAGTCTGCTTCTGTCAACATCGCAGACGGAGGAGCTGCCTGACTCTTTTCAGCCATCGCAAACAAGACAGAATCTATTTCAAGATGCAAGGACTCTAAGTTCAAGTGATTGGCATCCAGACCGTTCTGCCTGGGCTGCATCAGATTATCATAGGTTAAAGCACCCTGATTCCATTTGAAATGGTCAAGCTGATAAGTACCATTCCCAAGCTGAATGTCAAGACCAGCTATATAAGTATCCTTCAGTCCGACTCCCAGTTGCAGGGTATCTCCAGGCAAAGTCAGCGACACCCTGCTTCGCTTTACCTGAACGTCCTCCACCATGATACGCCAGAAGGTTTTGGCAGTAGACGTATCTTCAGGAACAGAATCACACAGGGCAACCTGCACACATAAGCTATCAACAACGACATGCTGGAGCTGAACGCTTTCCTGTTTCAAGTCAATGCCCTTGCTGGACAAAGAGAGCTGATGAATATACCCTTTCACCTGAGCAGCTTCCACATATCCATCAGTATAGACGTGCGTTTTTTCCAACAGCAGACGGTCAACAATCACTTTCTGTTGCAACAATGGCATCAGTTCCACATCAACCACCAGCCTTCCCACATCTGCAATAGTGTCCATCTGCTGCGGAACAGAATCATTCGGCTGCATCAAGAGCAGTCCTTCCACACTGAGGTCTAAGGGAAATGCCAGACAGACTCGCCCTACGCTGACCGTCTTGTCAGTCGACTTTGAAACATACGCGCTTACCTTATCCACCATCCAATTCTGCACGGGTGGAATATAAAGAATTGCTGTTAACAGGAGAAATAATAAGACAGGACTCAACAGCACGATGCCTATCCATAAAAACACCTTTTTCATGTTCCAAAGCACATCTTTCTGCAAAGGTAACAACTTTTTTCTGTATTACCAAATGTTTCATGCCCCTTCCATGACCGCCAATCATAAAAAAATACAGTCTATCTTTGGTTTTTAAAGAAAGATGAAGTATCTTTGCAATAAATTTGATAAAAAATAGTTTTAATATTAGACATATTCCACAAAAAAAGAAAAGACAATGAAAAATATTCTTGCTGCATTAGCGCTCACACTTTTATCTGTCGCTAACTTACATGCACAGACATCCATGACCGATCAGGCTGTCATGGAATTTGTCATCACAGAGCACGAAAAAGGCACTGATCAGGCTCAGATTGTCACCAAACTGATGCAAAGAGGCGTTACCATCGACCAAATCAGACGTGTTAAAAAGAAGGTAGAGCAGGAGACTGGAACCCAATCGCTGGGTGCCAAGAACCTGACAACCTCTAACGACACCCGACTCAGGGAGAATAACGGCAAGAAAAAGGAAGATTACAACGCAGCCCCTTACAGAACCAAAGACGGCAAAGTAATCAACAAAAAGAACACGTATGACGAAAAAGACCCCAACTTCATGCTGATGAAGAAGGAACTGAGTACATTTGCGCCCGACTCTACGGAATATTACGACAACCTGTATCTGCAAGAAATGATGCAGCAGGAGCCAGCCAAAAAGGTGTTCGGACGAGACATCTTTAACAATAAGGACCTGACCTTCGAGCCCAACATGAATATAGCCACCCCACAGAACTATCGTCTGGGACCTGGTGATGCCGTTTATGTCGATGTCTGGGGAGCTTCACAACAAAGCTATCAAAGCACCGTATCTCCCGACGGAACCATTCTGATTGAGGGATTCGGTCCTATCAACGTCAGCGGCATGACGGTCAAGGAGGCCAACGCCACCGTCAAAAGACAGTTAGGTGCCCGTTACAGCAGTTCACAAATCAAGCTGACCGTCGGACAGACCAAAACCATCATGGTGAACGTGATGGGTGAGGTGACTACGCCGGGAACCTATACTCTTTCAGCCTTTTCTTCTGTTTTTCATGCCCTGTATATGGCAGGTGGCACCAACGAAATCGGTACTCTGAGAAACATCAAGGTATATAGGAACAACAAATTAGTAAGCACTGTCGACATCTACGATTATATCCTGAACGGCAAACTGAGCGGCAACGTCAGACTGGCAGACAACGACGTCATCGTTGTTGGTCCATACGAATGTCTGGTCAACGTAACCGGAAAGGTGAAGCGCCCCATGTTCTATGAGATGAAGAAAGACGAGAGCATGAAGACCCTTCTCTCCTACGCAGGAGGATTCAGGGGAGACGCCTTCAAGAAAACGGTCAGACTGTATAGGAAAAGCGGTTCCAGATATACGGTTTTCAACGTTGATGAATTTGACATGGGCAGTTTCAAGCTGAGCGATGAAGACTCTGTCAATGTCGACTCTGTGCTTCCCCGCTATGCAAACATGGCAGAAATCAAGGGAGCCGTATTCCGCCCCGGCATGTATCAGATTGACGGCACGACGACTACCATACGTTCACTGATTGAACAGGCAGAAGGAACGACGGAGGATGCCATTACCAACCATGCCGTCATGCATCGCATGCGCCCAGACCGAACCCTTGAGGTATTGACTGTTGACATAGAAGGCATTCTGGCAGGAACGTCACCGGACATTGCCCTTCAGAGCGAAGACGTCCTTTATGTTCCCAGCAACAAAGAACAGATGGAGAACCAGACCCTGACCATCCACGGAGAGGTGGTCTATCCTGGCACATATAAATATGCAGCCAACGAAACCCTTGAAGACTTTGTCCTTCAGGCAGGCGGTCTCACGGATGCAGCATCCGTGATGAAGGTAGATGTAGCGAGACGCATCGTCGACCCCAAAGCTACCATACCCTCTGACACCATTGCCCACACTTTCACCTTCTCTCTGAAGGATGGATTCAGCAATAACCGTGATGAGGCATTCAAGCTCATGCCCTACGATGAAGTATACATCCGCAAAAGCCCCGGATATACAGAACAGCAGAATGTACAGATTGACGGAGAGGTGGTATTCAGCGGCACTTACACTCTTTCCCGCAAGAACGAGCGCCTGAGCGATTTGGTCAAGCGAGCCGGAGGCGTCACCGACCTGGCTTATGTCAAAGGAGCCCGTTTGCTCAGAAAAGTATCTGAGATAGAGCGCAAACGCATGGAGGAAGTCATGAAGATGCAACGTGAACAAAACGAGCAGGTCATGATTGAGCAGGCCCTGAAGAGCGGCCGTTCTGTCAGCGACATGAAGATGTCTGCCTCCAACTACAAATACGAAATACCTGAAACCTATCCGGTAGGTATCGAATTGGACAAAGCCATCAGCAACCCAGGCAGCGATGCCGACTTGGTATTGCGCGAGGGAGACAGACTGATTGTTCCCGTCTACAATGGTACGGTCAAGATAAATGGTGAGGTGATGTATCCAAACACAGTAGGCTACAATAAAGGCAAAAGCATCAAATACTACATTAATCAAGCTGGTGGATATAGTGCCAAAGCCAAGAAAAACAACACCTATATTATCTATATGAACGGTGACGTGGCAAAAGCTACCGGCAAATCAAAGGTACAGCCAGGCTGTGAAATCGTAGTACCAGCCAAGACCATCACCAAGATGTCTACTACAGAAACCGTAGCCCTTGCATCCGGTACAGCATCTATTGCCACCATGATTGCCACCATTGCTAACTTATTGAAATAACGAACGAAATAATGGAAGAAAAGAAAGAATTGGAAGTCATCGACCTAAGGGTCGTCTTCAACAAAATATGGACAAGGCGAAAGCTGTTCTATAAGGTTCTGCCAATAACCTTTGTTCTCTCATGTGCCTATATCCTGTGTATACCGAGAACTTACACATCCAGTTTGAGTCTTGCTCCGGAAATAGGCAACAGCGGTGGCATGGCAGGAACACTTGGCTCATTGGCATCTACTTTCGGCTTTGATTTAGGCTCCATGGAAACCACAGATGCCATCAACCCCATGCTCTACCCAGACTTGATGGAAGACAACGGATTCGTTGTCGGTCTCTTTGACATTCAGGTAAAAAGCATGGATGGCGAGATTCATTGCAGCTATTTTGACTATCTGACAAAATACCAGAAGCGTCCATTCTGGAAATATATCATTGGCTGGGTGAAGAATTTATTACCGAAAGATGAAGATAGGCGAGGAGGTTCCGGAGCCCAATTCAACCCATATATCTTATCCAAAAAACAAGATGACGTGTGTGGTGCGATTAGAAACAACATATCAATCAACATTGACAAGAAGACCGCTGTCATTTCAATTGCCGTAGAGGCACAGGATGCCCTGATATGCAAGACCCTTGCAGATTCCTTGAAAGAGCGACTACAGACTTTCATCACGAATTATCGAACCAACAAAGCACGTGTGGACGAGCAATACTACAAGAAACTCGTCGATGAAGCCAAGGCTGATTACGAGAA
>CAMAHD010000006.1 GCA_945834405.1 uncultured Prevotella sp.
GTTGTCTTAGTTGTCGTTTTTTATGACAACAGGGACAAATGATAACAACATTTTGTTGAAGTAAGATTTAACGGCGTGAAATATAACTACCATAAGTAGGAAAGAACTGATTTGTAGTTATTGGCTGATAATTACATAGGTAAAGGCTGATGATAATAAAACAATAGAAATCAATGGATTATGTAACAGCAGAAGGCTTCACCATGAAGACTTGCAGAGATAACGGATGATGACGGGAGCACCAACCAAGGGAGTCACGGCATTCAAAGGAATGATACCCCAGTGAAAAGGAAGCATACAGACCAGGTTGCACAGAAGGGCAAGCAGAGCTCCGCCCAAGACGGTTGCTGGCAGAAGCTGACGATGACTGTCTGTATGAAGGAGCGCTTTTGCCAGATGGGGTATTGCCAAGCCAAGGAAGCTGACGGGTCCGCAGAAGGTTGTGATGACGGCTGTCAGCGTGCCCGTGACAAGCAATAAGAAGAAGCGCAAACGACGGATATTGAATCCGAGATTCTGGGCGTATGAATCGCCGAGCAATAAGGCATCCAGCGGTTTCATCATCAAAGCGGAAGCAATGATACCCAAGAGCGTGAGAACAGAGAAAAGGGGTAACTGACTGCTGTTGACACCACCGAAATTGCCCATACCCCATACAAGATATGACTTCACGCCTTCTTCGGTAGCAAAGAAATTAAGCAAGGAGATGGCTGATGAAGCCAGATAGCCTATCATAATACCTACTATGAGCAAGGCAGCATGACCACGCACGATGGTCGAAAAGAAAAGGATGAGGAGCATCACGAGCACAGCGCCTGCCAAGGATGCAAAAAGAATGGCAAATGTTCCGGACAAAGAACAGATGCCGACACTGACCGTGCCTCCCATCATCAAGACAACGAGAGCAACACCCAGGCCTGCACCACTGCTGATACCAAAGATAGAGGGGTCTGCCAAGGGATTACGGAAAAGGGTTTGCAACAGCAAACCACTGACTCCCAAAGCACTGCCTGCCAGCATGGCTGTAATAGCCTGGGGCAAACGAGACTCGACGACGATGAACTGCCAGGTAGGATTGGCACTGCCCCTGCCGAGAAGTATGTCTGCCACAGCAGTCAAAGGAATACTCACTGAACCTACCAGGAGATTCAACGAGAAGAGCAGCAGACATGCCGTCAGAAGCATCAATGCCTTCAGTGTATGGTGGGTTGACTTCATGTTTGTCGGTGGATGAATGGTAATGAACTACTGTGGAAGGCGGATAAAATATCGGCTGCTGCCCAACTGAAGTTCTGGATGGGCAAGGGTGATGAAGTCTGACAGCAAGAGGTCGGGTCGGAAAGGCACTTCTTCATAAAAGAGACTGCTGCGCGTGTCACAACCATAGCACTGTCCATGCTGAAAAGCCTTCATGCGGGCATAACCATGATACTCAGACAGCAGTGTCTGCAGGGTATAGGTGTCGAGCAACGGACTTTCGTAACGCAGGAGCCAAAGGGTGGCTGTGCTGCCTTGTTCCAGTACTTTCTCAAACGGCAGGGCGACACTGCCTGCATGGGTATCATCGGCAAAGACATAGCTAACGGCTGCATCGCGAAGCATGGAACCTAAAGTGCTCTTGCCTCCGGGAACATACCAGACACTGCCCGTCAACTTATCCATCAGGAGTGTAGGGCGAGTCTTTGTCTGAGAAGCCTTTCGGCAGAGTTCCTGATAGTTGGTTTCCACCTGACGGAAGATGGAATCTGCCAGATGTTCGCGTCCGGTCAGCAGTCCGTAGAAGCGAATCCACTCAGCGCGTCCAAGAGCCGTAGACTCCATATAGTCGGCACACTCAATGACAGGCACTCCCAACTCGCCCACCTTTCCATAACCGCCACTGTTGTCGAAGGGCGAAAGGAACATGGCATCAGGCTGCAGGGCAATGATACGCTCGACGTCGGGACTGAGCGAACTGCCTACATTGACTATCTTTCCACTCTTGCAGAGTTGCTTCAGCGAAGGAGAATGGACATACTCTACGTCTGCCATGCCTGCCAATGCCGATTCGGCATGAAGCTGTTGCAACAGACTGGCATGAACCGTGGTGAAGGCGACAGTATGGGTCAGCGGAACCCGAACGACCGTTCCCCGTTGACGCAGAGATGACTCATCTGGCTCAGCTCCTTTCTTGACCAGGAAATAGCGATGAAGCAGCTGTCCCTTATGCCAGGGATTCTGCACGGAAACCTCCGTGTAGCTGCCGAAGTCAACCATCTGAAGCAGCTGGGCATGGCGCATCAACAGGGTGTCGCCCTGCTCCCCGCCGGCAGTTTTACGACTACCACACGAGGCACAGAGCGTCACTATAATAAAAAACGATAAAATATTAAGTACCAAATACTTATTCATTCTATGACATATCATCACTTAACCAATACTTTGCGAACCGTTCCATCACTCATACGCTGGAGATTCAATCCGCGAGTCTGGAGTTGCTGACGTCCACTGAGGTTAAAGTTCTTCACTACAGAAGGATGGTTGTCGCTGCTATCGGCATTGGTGATGCCAGTATTGACAGCAAGGGTAACATCATCGATGCAGGCATAAGCAGGAGTGAGCATACCCCATTCGTTTGACTGAGAGCTGTCGAAAGAGATTTCAATTTTCTGCACAGTGCCGAGAGAGCTCAGGTCGAGCCAAGTCCAGTCTTTTACATAGCTGTGGTCAGCCGGATTTTCAGAACGGTAGTCTGCCAGATATACATTCACACTGCCAGTCTTTACACCATTGGCATAGCCCGTGACCGTCATCGTCTGCCAGTCGCCAGTAACGAAAGCGGTAGAATAGTCAGTGCCTCTGAGCACGGCATCTTCCAGGAAAGAACTGTTGGTAAAGTAAAGTCCCTGTATCTGGGTGCCAGCCTCGTCAACGACGTCGATTGTTTCACCATAGGGATATGCCACCATAAATTGACTGCCGCTATGAGCCTTGCCTGTCACATTATTATATTGGTCGGGATCCAAGTTGACGTAGGAAGTCTCTGTACGGTTTGAAATGGCGTAGCCCGACCAGTAATAGACAGAATTGCTGATGTTGAACTTCAGACCGCCCTCCTCATAGGAACATAAATAGGTGGTGCCACCATAATCATTGGTTATTCCTTCTCCATTGGTGTCTCCTATCCAGAAACCATCTTCATTGAGAGTCTGGTTCTCAAAGGAAACCACGGTGCTGTTCTGGGCATGAGCCTGAGTAAATAGGGCTGCCGCAAAGGCGAGACCCATGATAGAGTAAATCTTTTTCATCTTGTTTGTTAGTTTTTTGTTATTAATAATATTTGTTGGTTGTATCTTCTTCTGTCATTCTTCCGAAAGATGCAGGTCTTCGGCTCCTGTCACTTCGGTAGAGGTCTCTCCTATCCATCCACACTTCTGGTTGACTCCCGTATAAACCCTCACAAAGTGTATGCAGGGCAGATGAACAGGCTGGCGCTTGGCATCCACAGCCCATCCTATGTCGAAACTGCATCCTTCACGGTTTCTGTTAGGCAGATTGTCGGCATAGCCGTAACTGAAGCTGCTCAGATACCAATAGGGTGCCGTTTCCGTGCCTCTGTTCTCTGCATTAGAGGGAAGGAGAGTTCCCGTGAAGGTAAGCGGCTGGCTGTGCCACAGCGGATAATATTCCTGGGTGTGGTAACCGTTTCGGTCTACCGTACCCGACTGTCCGCGACTGTCCGTCCAGGGTACAGACTGCATGGGCGATGGCTGATAGGTGATGGAATAGTTGTATACCAGCTCTCCTGCCTGCTCCGCTTCGGCACTGCCCTGGAGTTCATACCAGGTATCGTCGGGCTTGCCATTACCATTATCATCAACAGACACCATGACGACTCCCGGTTCGGCTCCACCCTGATTGGTATTGCCTCGGATAAAGAAGTCGAGCTCACCCGACACATTCACGATGGGATGGTCAAAGTGGAAAGTAATATATCCACCATAGGCACCGAGCGTAACCGTGCCATTGTTGCCTCCGGCTAATGCCTCCGTGCATTTTCTAATCATGTCCTCTTCGGTATCACCGTCGTCATAGCGCGGCAAGAGGTTGACAAACTGTCCCGGTGCGGGGCAGTATTCATCGACAGCCTGGATATATCGGCTCTTCTCCGCATCGGCAGGCTGCTCGTCGGCAGGACTGACAGCGGTACCCACAAAAGCGGCACTGCATGGTATGTCGCCTGTCCATACGGTCCAATCGTAAGTGCCATCGGCAAGGAAATGGAGCAACTGACCACTAGAAACGTAGTTCTTGGCATCCATGATATAAAAGTCGCGATGAAGGGGATTGACGGCTATGGCATAAGCCATCTCTACCTCTGACAGCTGAGGGGCATCGGTCAGGGGGGAGCGCAGCGTCTGATGGGTCTTCACACTGATGATGCCACTGGCAAGGGCGTTTCTCGACGTCGGCTGATGATAGTCGGCACCGATATAGAAGAGTGAATCACCCACAATGCAAAAGTCACTGACACGCACGTCCAATGCCTTGGGTGTCTGTAATCCTCCCTGTCCGTCGGGTGCCAACACATAGAGTCGGGACGGCAGGGAACTGTTGTCTCCACGCGAGCTGACCCACAGCTGTCCATACTTGTCTGCACGCAGACGATGAAGGTTGGGGGCTACTTCTATCTTCTGAATCTCAGTAAAGCTGTCAAGGTCGATGACACTCACCGTGCAATCATAGTTGGGAGCACGATAGCCACCGCTGTTGGCAACATAAAGACGATTGCCTATGACAGCCATTTCTTCGGGTTGATAGCCTACAACGACGGAGTCGACTTTCTGCAGTGTCAGCGTATCAACCTGATATACTCTTCCTAAAGGCGCATCACCCGACATCTGCACAGGACCTACATACGAACTGACATAGGCATAACCATCGGCAAATGCCACATAGCGACAGTTTGGAATATCTATCTTACCCTTCTTGCGACAGTCGGCAGCCGAGGCTACTTCTACCTTATTGGAACAGTTGACCACTATCCATAGCTGACTGCCATATACCTTGATGTCGTTGCCTACATCTCCCAACTCCTTGACCGAATTGGGATTACGCTCGGCATAGATATTGCGGTAATAGGTGGATGGGGTGATGCTGTCGCCAAAGAACAGATAGTCTACCGATGCCTTGTTGCTCCCCATGTTGCCCTCACAGAGCACATACATTCCACAAAAATCGCCGTCAGCAGATGAGTTTGGCTGACCACCTATCTGCTGAGAGTCGGACAGTTGGACAAACTCGTCATGGCGGCACGCTGTATAGAACAGGGTTGCTGTCAGGAGCATCATCAGTATATGTATCTTTTTCTTCATGTCGTTTTATTACTTGTTTGTTAAGAGCTTTGTTGAGGTCACAGATTTTTGCCGGCATCACCATTCTACCGTGAGAGTCAGGGCTGCATTGCGTTTGGGCATCGGATAATTCAGTATCACATCGTAATCCTGACTGAACAGGTTGTTCACCTGGAGTGCCATGCGCAGAAGCACGGGTTTGAGTGTCAGCTGATATGCCACTGCCAGGTCGCTGGTGTACCACGGTTGCAGGTGATTGACTGGTATATTCTCTTGCTGGCTGTACCGCTCTCCTGCATAGATGAAGCTGTAGTTCAGTTCCCAAGCTCCGCAACTCACATTGACTACGGCAGAGCCGCTGTGTGTGGGGATATAGGGTATCTGGTCACGATAGAACGACTGCTGGGGGTCGGTCACGTCGATGGCTTTCTGCCAGGTATATTGCAGTCGGGTTTCCACCCTGAGTGTCCGCATGGGTTGAAAAGCTGCCATTGCCTGCATGTCTACGCCCGTGATGTGTACCTTTCCGAGATTCAGCATGGTCCATCGGAATTGCTCTCCCTTGGGATAAGCTACTATCTTGTTGTGGACACTGTTGTAGTAGACATCCGTCTGAAGACTGAACTCGCGGAGCCAACCGCGCTGAATGCTCTTGGCAAGCGTCAATCCGGCATCGTACTGCAGAGCCGTTTCGGGTTTCAGCCGTGCATTGCCCACCTCGGTATAATAGAGGTCATTGAAAGTGGGCATTCGGAAACTCTTCTTCGCGAAGCATCGCAGTGTCAACAGACGAGAGTCGAAGGGAGTATACTGGGCGATGATGGCAGGAGCCAGTTCGCGCGGATGTCCCTCACGGTCATCAACTATAGAGGCTGCCAGACTCCCCTGCATACTGAGTCTGTCGAGAGTCAGTGCCGTAGCTAATGCGAAGGAATGAGCGTGTCTGGTGGGTGAGCTGAAGCCTTGTATGTCGGCATCAAGGAAATTCCACCTGTAATCGTAACAGAAGGAGGCTGTCCATTGTTCGCTCAGTTCGTATAGGTTTGCCCAAGAGAAGTAGAGCTCCTGCTGCATATAGCTGTTGTCTATCATCATCTTGGTCGTATCGCGGTTCACGTACCGTGTATCATAGTAGGCATATTTTGCCATGAGCTTGGTCATCAGGCGAGGCAAGAGGCGCTGATGGGCTGATGCCTGCACAAAGTGGTTGTGGTCCCACTGGCGTTCTCCTCTGCGCCATACATTGTTGACGATGGCTCCGGGGATGCCTCTTTCTGAGTTATAGCTGTAGAGCTTGGCTGTCCAACTGCCTTCTGTCAGCTTACCAAACAGATTGGCTTCTGCCCTCCACGCCCATATATCTCCATTCTGTCTGACGGCAGTGGTGTCGTAGGCTACGGTTCCATCGCTGTTCTTTCTTCTGTATCGGAAACGGTATTTTCCCGAAGAAGTGAGTGCTCCGGCACTGATGCTGGCTGCCAGAGAGGCAGAGAGACGCTGCTCATAAAGCAGTGAACCCTGAAGCAAGTCGCTGGCTCCGTATTTCATCCTTGCCTTGAAATGACGAGTGCGCACACTGTCCAACCTGGGGGTACGGGTGCGGATATAGACGGAGCCTGCCTTGGTAAAGTCGGCAGCAGACTGGAAGATGGCACTTTTCTGAGCATTGTACAGACTGATTTCTTCGACATTGTCCAAAGACAACTGTCCGAGGTCTATCTGTCCATTCTGGGCATTTCCCAACTCTACTCCATCGTAGAACACTCCGAGATGATTGGTGCCCATACTTCTGATGTTGACGGTCTTGACACCTCCCACTCCACCATAATCCTTGATTTGCAGTCCGCCGAAATATCTCAAAGCATCTGCAACGGATTGAGTGCCCAGTTTCTCCAACTGCCGGGCATCAATATGCTGTGCAGGAACCACCTCTCTGCCTGCAGTCTTGGCTGTGACTACAACAGCTTTGATATGATGCATACTGTCCAGAA
This sequence comes from uncultured Prevotella sp., assembly GCA_945834405.1. Lineage (GTDB taxonomy): Bacteria > Bacteroidota > Bacteroidia > Bacteroidales > Bacteroidaceae > Prevotella. Next base: position 7,325 of record CAMAHD010000006.1, read on the forward strand.
GGTCGGTCGGTTCGGCTGACCGCTCATCCTGATGCTTCACATCTGCGGCTATGACACTCTGTGCCATACAGAGCAATCCGATGCAGGCAGTGGACAGTCTTGTCCACTCTTGTCGAATGTTCTTGTAAATCACATTCATGCAGTTTTTGCTTGTTTCTTGATTTCTTGTCTTGCCAACCTATATCCACGAGGTTGTCTTGCAGGCAATGCAAAGGCAGGTCTTCTGACTTATCGTCTGCGGACAAACGTCTTCCCGAGTTTTCCCAGTGACTTCGTGTTTGTCTGCAAAAGGACGAAATACAGCAGCGGGTCTGTTGGGGATTCTCACCCCATTCCCTATTATCGCCTATAGCGACCTATGCGCCTGCAAAGGTAGTGTTTTTATCTTGTTCCTCCAAATTATTCTCATGATTTCTTCTTTCTTTTTTCTTTTGTCATTTCCAAACATCGCTTCGGAGTTCTTGCAACATATAGAATCAACATCTTCAAGTTTCGCATGTGCTCAACTTCATCTCCTCAGCCTTCGTCAGCTAAGATAGATGGGGGCGAAAGAATGATTTTTGCAAAAATTCTAAGAAATTAGAAAAGGTTAATACGAAAAGTGAATAACATCTGCAATTTAATCAGTATCTTTGCACACAGATTCGGTTTTAATACAATTGCTGCAAAATCCCTTCGGAACAACAGCCACGAGAGGGACAACCATGTGATAACAAAATTATACACTTAATAACTAAACGACATCAGACAAACTATTACGCATCACTGCCGTAAATTATACATATTCATATATATGAGAAAAAAATTAGCAATGATTCCACTTGCTGTCCTATTACAGGCAGCAGTAATGCCTGGATATGCTCTCGCCGATACGCCACGAAAATGGACGCTCGACGATTGTATCAACCATGCTCTCAGCAACAACATCTCGCTGAAAAGAACGATTATCACCAAACAGCAGGCTACTGAAGACTGGAAGGGTGCCAAAGCTGACTTACTGCCCTCGCTCAGCGCATCTACCAACCAATCTGTAGGTTACAGACCCTGGGTGAACGCTGGCATCAGCACAGTCACCAACGGTACTGTATCGACAAGTATAAACAAAGCTTATTACAACGGCAGCTACGGCATCAATGCTTCATGGACGGTATGGAATGGAAATCAGAATATCAATACCATACGACTGAACAAACTGACGGAACAGCAGGCCGAACTCGACTCTGCCACCACTGCCAACAGCATTCAGGAACAGATACTGCAACTATACACCCAGATACTCTATCTCTCTGAGGCGGTGAACGTCAACAAAATGAGCCTGGAAACCAGCAGAAAGAACGAACTGAGAGGCAAGGAAATGGTGGAAGTGGGCAAGATGTCGAAGGCTGACCTGGCACAACTGTCATCCCAACGTGCCCAGGATGAATACAATGTGGTGAATGCTCAGACGACGCTTGCCAACTATAAACTGCAATTGAAACAGGTGCTGGAGATTACAGGGGAGGACGAATTTGACGTATTCATACCTGATAATACGGCAGAAAATGCCTTGGCAGATATCCCTACCCTACAGGCTACTTATCAAAAGGCACTGGCGGCAAGACCGGAAATAGAACGTGAGCGACTGGCTATCCAAAGCAGTGCCGTCAACCTGAGCATTGCCAAAGCCGGATGGTTTCCTACCGTAAGCATCACAGGAGGTGTCAGAACAAGCAACAGTTCCATGAGCGACAAAAACTGGGGACAACAGATAAAGACCAATTTTGATGCCAGTCTCGGTGCAACCATTTCCTTCCCCATCTACGACAAAAGAAAAACAAAAACCGCTGTCAACAAGGCTAAGCTACAGCAGATGGACAGCGAACTTTCTCTGTTGGATGAACAGAAAAAACTATACAGCACCATCGAAGGATTCTGGCTGGATGCGCAGACTAACCAACAGAAATACAAGGCGGCGCTGGCTATGGTAGAAAGTGAGGAAGCCAGCTACGAACTGCTGAGCGAACAGTTCAACTTGGGATTGAAGAACATCATTGAACTGATGACCGGAAAGGACAATCTGCTGGCTGCCAAACAGAGTCTACTGGAAAGCAAATATCTGACCATCATGAACATCAAGATGTTGGAGTTTTACGGCAAATAACCATCAAGAATCAAACAAAAACATGATACACAGTATGAAAAAAATCAGTAAAATATGGATTGTAGCCGGAGCCTTGCTCATCGTCGCTATCGGTATATGGCTGCTTTCAGGCAACAAGAAGGAGAAAGAAATCAGCTTTACCACCGAAAAGGTGGCACGAGCCAATATTCAGAACAGCGTTACCGCCACCGGCACCATCGAACCTGTCACTTCGGTAACGGTAGGTACACAGGTGTCGGGCATCGTGAGCCACCTGTATGTTGACTATAACAGCGTGGTGAAGAAGGGACAGGTGATAGCCGAACTGGACAAGACCAACCTGACCAGCGAACTCAACACTGCCAAGGCAAACCTGGCAAGTGCACAGAGCTCGCTGAAATACGAAAGTGCCAATTATAAAAGGTATCAGACGCTCTACCAGAAAGGACTGGTCAGCGCTGATGAATTTGAATCCGCACGCCTCTCTTACGAGAAGGCTGTACAGACAGTGGCTACCTGTAAGGAAAGCGTTACCAAGGCACAGACCAACCTGGGATATGCCACCATCACCTCGCCCATTGACGGTGTTGTCCTCTCAAAAGCGGTGGAAGAAGGACAGACAGTGGCTGCCAGCTTCAATACACCAGAACTCTTTACCATCGCTCAGAATCTGACCAACATGCGCGTCATTGCGGATGTGGATGAAGCTGACATAGGCGATGTGAAAGAAGGAGAAAGAGTGACCTTTACCGTAGACGCCTATCCCAATGATACTTTTGAGGGAGCAGTGACACAGGTGAGACAAGAGGCAACGACTACAAACAATGTGGTAACCTACGAGGTGGTTATCAGCGCACCCAACGAAGACCTCAAACTGAAACCGGGACTGACAGCCAACGTAACCATCTATACAGCTGAAAAGCAAGGTGTCCTGTGTGCACCAGCCAAGGCTTTCCGATTCACGCCGACAACGGAAACCGTAGGCAAGATGAAGATTGCCGACTGCAACGGAAAGAACAAACTGTGGGTGCAGGAGGGTAACACCATGAAGGCATACAGCGTACAGATTGGAATGACGGACGGTATCAACACAGAGATTATTTCGGGCATCAAGGAAGGTAGCATCATCGTTACAGGAGTAGAAGAAGTGACGGAAGAACCACAGGCCGAAGCTACCCAAGAACGCTCGCCCTTTGCACCAGGTCCTCCGGGAAGGAAAAAGAAATAATACGCAAACACTCATTGCAACTATGAACCAAGAGAAAAAGATAGTTATCGAACTGCAGCAAGTGAAGCGTGACTTCCTCGTAGGAGATGAGACGGTACATGCCTTGAGGGGTGTTTCGTTCAAGATATTCGAGGGTGAGTTTGTCACCATCATGGGTAAATCGGGTTCCGGAAAGTCTACCTTGCTCAATCAGTTAGGCTGTCTCGACACCCCTTCCAGCGGTGAATATATTTTGGACGGCGTACCCGTGAGAACCATGTCACGCTCACAACGGGCTGTATTGAGAAACAGAAAGATTGGCTTCATCTTCCAGAACTACAACCTGCTTGCCAAGACTACCAGCATAGAGAATGTAGAGCTGCCGCTGATGTACAACACGGCGGTAAGCAGTGAGGAAAGACGACAAAGGGCCATCGACGCACTGCAGGCAGTAGGACTGGGGGATCGTCTCTTTCATAAGTCTAACCAGATGTCGGGCGGACAAATGCAACGTGTAGCTATTGCCAGGGCACTGGTCAACAATCCTGCCGTGATTCTGGCTGACGAAGCAACGGGTAATCTGGATACAAGAACGTCATTCGAGATTCTCGTACTCTTTCAGAAACTGCACGCAGAGGGACGCACCATCATCTTCGTAACCCATAACCCCGACATTGCCAACTACTCCAGTCGGAATATCATGCTTCGCGACGGAAAGGTCATCAGCGACGAATATAACCATAACATCCTCTCCGCTGCCGAAGGACTGGCTGCACTGCCTGTCAATACGGACGAATAGACATATCACCATAGCAGACATTCAAAACAGACATGAACTACGCAAACCTTTTTAAAATAGCCATCAAAGCCATCTTTGCCAACAAGACACGTTCGTTCCTCACGGCATTGGGCATCATCATAGGTATCGCCTCTGTCATCACGATGCTTGCCGTAGGTCAAGGTACCAAGATGAGCATTCAGGCCAATATAGCAGAGATGGGCTCGAACATGATCATGATCGGACCCGGTGCTGACCGCAGAGGCGGAGTAAGACAGGATGCATCATCCATGGAGACTCTGAAGATGACCGACTATGAGAGCATACGCGACGAGTGTACCTATATCAAAGCCATCAGTCCTATGGTCAATAAGAGCGGACAGTTTATCTATGGCAATGAGAATACGCCATCGACCATCTATGGTGTCAATAAAGACTATCTGGAAATCAGACAAATCAGTGTGGCAGAAGGAGAAATATTCACACTGGCTGACATCAAGTCGAGCGCCAAGGTGTGTGTTCTCGGACAAACGGTAGTGGACAATCTCTTCCCCAATGGAGGTGACCCTATCGGTAAAGTCATTCGATTCAACAGTATACCTTTCCGTGTCATCGGTGTGCTGAAGAAGAAAGGATATAACTCAATGGGTATGGACCAGGACGACTTGGTTCTGGCTCCCTATACCTCTGTCATGAAACGAATACTGGCACAGACTTACCTGAGCGGCATCCAATGTTCTGCTACGACAGAAGGAGTTACGGACAAAGCAACCGAACAGATTACCAACATCTTACGCAGAAACCACAAGCTGAAGGATGCCACCGATACGACACCGGCTGACGAAGATGATTTCAATATCCGCTCGCAGGAGGAGCTGTCGTCCATGATGACATCTACCACTAATATGCTTACCATTCTGCTGGGATGCGTAGCCGGCATATCCCTGATAGTAGGTGGCATAGGCATCATGAATATCATGTATGTCAGCGTAACAGAACGTACCCGTGAGATAGGTCTGCGCATGAGCGTGGGAGCACGTGGCATCGATATTCTCAACCAGTTCCTCATTGAAGCCATCATGCTGAGTGTCACTGGAGGCATCATAGGCGTCATGCTTGGCATCGGAGCATCTTATATGATCAAGAGCTTTGCCCACTGGCCTATTGCCATCGAAGCCTGGACCATCGTCATGAGCTTTGCTGTCTGTACCTTCACCGGTGTCTTCTTCGGATGGTACCCTGCCAAGAAAGCAGCCCAACTCGACCCCATAGAGGCTTTGAGATACGAGTAGCAGAAACGAAGGAACGGACCTTCATGACTAATCAATAAAACATGTCAACAGACAACAGCAATTATATATCAAGATGAAGAACAGACGAACCTTCCTCATACATGCAGCAGCATGTACCATCCTGTTTCTCACGCCATTCCCCTTCCTGAGACGTCACCTACCCCAACCATTACAAATGGGACAGGGGAACCAAAGATAATGACAATACTTATTATTCATATATTACGATCTACTTATGATTCTGAACTGTGTAATCATTGACGACGAACCACTGGCAGCACAACAGCTGCAGAGTTATGTGGAAAAAACTCCGATACTGCATCTTACCGGAGTTTACAATAGTGCCATTACGGCCATGAAAGATCTTCGTGAAGGGAATATCCAACTGTTGTTCCTTGATATTCAGATGCCCGAACTCAGCGGCATCGAATTTGCAAAAGTCATCAAGAATGATACCAAGATTATCTTTACCACGGCTTTTCCTCAATACGCCATCAACAGCTTCAGGGTTTCAGCTCTCGACTATCTGCTCAAACCCATCAGCTACGAAGACTTTCTCACCTCGGTATTCAAGGCACAGGATTTCTACATGCAGAAATATAATGAAGAGGAACGATTCTTCTACGTGAAAAGCGACTATAAACTGCAACGTATCAATCTGGACAATATCCTCTATATTGAGGGACAGAAAGATTATGTGCGCATCTATTTGGAAAACGGTGATAAAATCATGTCTTTGATGAACATGAAGGCATTAGAGGAATACCTGCCCCATCCAGAGTTTATCCGTACACACCGTTCCTATATTGTTCACATGAACAAGATAGACTCAGTTGTGCGCTTCCATATCATGATTAACAATCAGAGTATTCCTATCTCTGACAGTTATAAAGATGCCATACAGCGCTATTTCGACAATCACACGGTAGGCTAATCACCCGATGGCATCCAACCACTGACGGCACATCTCCGCACAGCGTTCGCCATCGATAGCGGCAGAAACGATGCCGCCGGCATAGCCAGCACCCTCACCACATGGAAATAATCCCTTGACTGTGACATGCATCAGCGACTCCTGTTCTCTGACAATACGAACGGGAGCTGATGTTCTTGTCTCTACACCTATCATCGTTGCCTCGTTGGTCAGGAAGCCGCGGCTGCTACGTCCAAAAACCTGAAACCCTTGCTGAAGTCGCTTGCTGACTGAATCGGGCATCCAGAAATGAAGCGGTGAGGAAATGAGTCCCGGTGCATAAGATGTGGCAGGCAAATCATAACTGAGACGTCCACGGACGAAATCTTCCATTCGCTGAGCGGGTGCCGTCTGTTTCATACCTGCTTGCATCCAACAGTCATGCTCTACTTTCTCCTGCCATTCCATCACTCTTAACGGACTGTCTCCTGCTATGTCTTCAGCGCGTGTCTCAACAACCATTCCACTGTTTGACCATTTACCTGCGCGATTACTGGGACTCATCCCGTTAACAACAACCTGTCGTTTGTCTGTAGCAGCTGGAATAACAAAGCCTCCCGGACACATGCAGAAAGAATACACGCCACGTCCATCCACTTGAGTAACAAATGAATACTCGGCTGCAGGCAGATAGTCTCCCCTACCCTTCGGATTGTGATATTGAATCTGATCAATCAGTGCTGAAGGATGTTCCAGACGAACACCTACGGCTATCCCTTTTGCTTCCAAAGCTATGTGAGCCTCATGTAGCAGACGATAGACATCTCGGGCTGAATGACCGGTTGCCAGAATGACGGGTCCCCGGTAGACACGCTCTTCACCCGTATCTAAGCGAACAGCTTCTACTCCGACAACCGTTTGGTCTTCTATCAGCAGTCTGGTCATCTTGGTCTGATGAAAGACATCACCACCCATTTGGATAATCGTATTGCGCATTGCTTCAATGACAGCAGGCAACTTATCCGTACCAATGTGGGGATGGGCATCTACTAGAATATCTGTTGAGGCACCATGCTGGCAGAAAATACTGAGAATACGGTCGATATTTCCGCGTTTTTTGCTTCGGGTATACAGTTTGCCATCAGAATAAGCACCGGCTCCACCCTCACCGAAACAATAGTTGCTCTCGCTGTTCACCTGTTGATGACGGGTTATATCAGCCAAGTCTTTTTTTCTATCACGGACATTCTTTCCACGCTCCAAAATGACAGGGCGCAAACCTAACTCTATCAGTCTCAGTGCCGCAAAAAGTCCACCGGGCCCCTCGCCCACCACTATCACCTGACGACCATTAGACACATCGGGATAATTGATGGGCGTAAAGGGGGCTTCAGTAGGCATTTCATTGATATAGAGGCGCAACTTCAGATTGACATAGATGGTACGTTGACGGGCATCTATACTCCTTTTCAATATTCGCACGGCTTGTATAGTACGGACATCAAGGGCTTGTTCACGCGATGCTGCTTCCTTGATATTGGCCAACGATGCTGCCACCTGAGGCAACACTCTCATCTGTATCTCCTTAATCATAGCGCTTCTATATCTAATTTACTGTTTATTTAGCGTAAAGAGCTACAATGGTTTCGTATTTCTCCTGCTTACCGCTCGTAGCCTTGGGCTCACCAACCTGCTTACCATACTCATAAAGCTGTTCGAGGCTGACTTTACCTTCTTCGAAGTCCTTACCCAGTCCGGAGTCAAAGCTGGCGTAACGCTCCTTCAGCATGGCAGGAATCTCACTTTCTTCAAGAATGGCTGCTGCATTGAGCAAGGCACGTGCCATAGCATCCATACCACTGATGTGAGCAATGAAGATGTCTTCAGGATCAGTAGAGTTACGACGCAGTTTGGCATCGAAGTTAGAACCGCCAGTGCCTAAACCGCCATTACGGATAACCTGCATCATGGCTTGGGTCAGCTCATAATTGTCAATGGGGAACTGGTCGGTGTCCCATCCATTCTGAGCATCACCACGGTTGGCATCGATAGAACCCAACATACCGTTGTCTACTGCCACTGCCAACTCATGTTCGAAAGTATGACCTGCCAGGGTAGCATGGTTTACCTCAATGTTCACCTTGAAATCTTTGTCCAAGCCGTTGGCACGAAGGAAACCGATAACTGTTTCGGTGTCAACATCGTACTGGTGCTTTGAAGGTTCCATTGGTTTAGGTTCGATGAGGAAGGTTCCGGTGAATCCCTTGCTGCGGGCATAGTCACGGGCAGCTGTCAACATCTTGGCAAGATGGTCTTTCTCGCGCTGCATTTGGGTATTGAGCAGGCTCATATAACCTTCACGTCCACCCCAGAACACGTAGTTCTGACCACCCAGTTTGATGGTTGCATCAATAGCGGTCTTGATCTGAACTGCTGCACGTGCCACCACATCAAAATCGGGATTGGTAGCTGCACCATTCATATAACGCTTGTTGCCAAAGACATTCGCAGTACCCCAAAGGAGCTTGATGTTGGAACCCTTCATCTTTTCTGCTGCATAGTCGGTAATAGCCTTCATGCGAGCCTCATATTCCTCTACGGTATCACCTTCCTCAACGAGGTCGATATCATGGAAGCAGAAATATTCGATTCCCAACTTCTCCATGATTTCAAAACCAGCATCCATTTTGTCCTTGGCACGCTGAACTGGGCACTCTGCCTGATCCCATTCGTAGCTACGGGTCTGTCCGCCAAACTGGTCGCCGGAAGCTCCTCCCAGTGTATGCCACCATGCCATTGCAAACTTGAGCCAATCCTTCATCTTCTTGCCCATTACGACACGCTCGGGCTCATAATAATGGAATGCCATTACATTCTTACTCTCAGTTCCTTCAAAAGGAATCTTTCCAATTTGTGGAAAATACTGTTTTGCCATAATTCTTGGTAATTAATTTGATTGTTGTTAGTATTGATGTTAGTTCAATAAACTCAATTGATGATTTGATTCAACCGCTCTTTCCAACGGGCATAAGCAGAGAGATAGGTATCACGGTCATTGCCGGGTTCTATCACTTGCAATTTCTCCAATGTGGCGAAGGCTTCATCATGATCTCGATAGATTGACGCGCCAATGCCAGCACCTTTGGCTGCACCTACACTGCCATCCGTATCGTACAACTCTATGGTGGCACCACTGACATTGGCAAGTGTATTGCGGAAGATGTCGCTGAGGAACATGTTGGCACGACCTGCATGTATCTTGCGAATATCCATGCCCATTTCACGCATCACTTCCATACCATAGCAGAAACTGAAGACAATACCTTCCTGAGCAGCTCTTACAAGATGCGCCTTGCTATGGGTATTGAAGTTGATGCCATGAACAGAACAACCTGTCTCACGGTTTTCAAGCACACGCTCTGCACCATTTCCAAAAGGTATGATGCTCACTCCCTCACTGCCCACTGGCACTGTTTCTGCCAGATGGTTCATCTCGACGTAACTGATACCCTCCGGAGCAACATTGCGTCTAATCCAAGCATTCAATATGCCTGTTCCATTAATACAAAGTAATACTCCCAGACGTGTCTGAAGATGACTGTGGTTGACATGGGCAAAAGTATTGACACGACTCTTAGGATCATAGTTTACATTTCCCAAAACACCATAGACTACTCCTGAAGTGCCAGCCGTGGAGGCTATTTCACCCGGATTAAACACATTCAGACTGAGTGCATTGTTAGGTTGGTCACCTGCTCGATAGGTGATGGGAGTGCCAACAGCCAGTCCTGTTTCTGCCGCCGCTTCAGCGGTCACCTCACCTTGCAAGCCAAAAGTAGGTACTTGCTCTGAGAGCAAAGAAGCATCTATGCCATAATAATCGAGCAGGAACTGAGCAACATGGTCCTCCTTGAAGTCCCAAAACATTCCTTCACTAAGACCGCTCACCGTGGTACGTGGTTCCCCTGAGAGGCGCATGGCGACATAGTCACCAGGCAACATCACACGATAAATATGCTGATAAAGGTCTGGCTCATTCTCTTTCACCCATGCGAGTTTGGCTGCTGTGAAATTACCTGGAGAATTGAGCAGATGTGAGAGACACTGCTCGCTGCCCAAAGCCTCAAAGGCTTTCTGTCCATAAGGAACAGCACGGGAGTCGCACCAAATGATGGAGGGACGCAAAACCTTCAAATCCTTGTCTACACACACCAGACCATGCATCTGGTAAGAGATACCGATGGCCTTGATGTCACTTCCTTTCACTCCAGACTCATTCATGATACGAGCCATGCTCAACTTTGCATGGGTCCACCACATCTCTGGATCCTGTTCTGCCCATCCGGGCTGATGCGAGATAATGGGAGCTTCTGATTCGGGATAGAAGGCGGTGGCAACACACTTACCACTCTCCACCTCAACGAGTGAAGCCTTCACCGAACTACTGCCCACATCTAAACCTAATAAGTATTGTTTGACTGTCATTGGTAGATAATTGTTTGGATGTTTTTTTCAGTTATGTTTGTTTTACTTCATAAACACGAGATAAACAGCGCATATAATCAAGAAGAATGCGAGGACATGGTTCCAGTGGATGGTCTGATTCTGAAACAAAATATTGACAATGATGGCAAATACGCCCAAACTGACACACTCTTGTATAACCTTGAGCTGTACCAGGTTGAAAGGTCCTCCATTGCCTTCAAAACCCATGCGATTGGCAGGCACCTGACAACAATATTCCAAAAAAGCAATAGCCCAGGAGAACAGTATCACTCCGAATAATGGCCAGTTAGACGATACGCCTGACTGTTGTAACTTCAGATGTCCATACCATGCCAAAGTCATAAATACATTGCTCAACACTAAAAGGAGCACTGAATATAATCCGTTCATTCGTTATCTAAATTGTTTGAAGATGATAATCTATCAATCCCTGCATCGGACTCTTGAGTATCTTTCCGATACGTACTCCCTCCAAAGCAGCAGCTGCCCGCAACTGCGACTCGTAATGGAAGGCCATGCTTCCTACTGCATGGATTTCACAACGCTCGTGACCAGTGAAATAAGGTTGAATATTTCGTTTGATAAAATCTCTGAAGTTATTGATTACCAATGCCTCTACTCCATCTTCTTCAAGATGTTCGTGAATGAATGGAGCAAGACTGGCAAGAAAGCGATTTGCCAAAGGCTGACGATAAACCCTGTCGATGATTTCATCCATACTCCACCCTTCCCTGCTCAACAGTTCCGATTTCATTTGTGCCGACAGCTGACCTTTCAGTAAACCATTCAGAAAACGTATACCCAGCACTGCACCACTGCCTTCATCACCCAACACATAGCCAAGTGCCGGTGTATTTGCGACGATGGATTGTCCGTCATATAGACAGGAATTGGAACCTGTTCCGAGTATGCAAGCCACTCCGACTTCACGTCCGCATAAAGCTCTGGCTGCACCCAACAAGTCTCCATGTGCCTCCACATCCTCCGTATGTGGAATACAAGTAGCCAAGAGTTTCCTGATACCTTCTTCTTTGTCGGTTCGGACACCACTTCCATAGAAACAGACACGCAAAGACTGCTCTTTCAAACCCATCTGAGGCAGGAGTTCCTGACGAAGCACATGAGCTATCATCTCGTCATTCTGATGATAGGGATTGATGCCTTGGGTGGAAAAGGAACGGACAGAGCCGTCCTTCCCCACCAGACACCAGTCTGTCTTGGTACTGCCACTGTCTGCAATTAACAACATAAGATATTATTGATGCTGTTCGCGCAGCAAGTCGTTGACGGTCTTTACAGGATTAAAGGTTGAGAGAGGAACTTCAACAAAAATGGTATTCCAATCGCTCATGGCACCATTCCAAAGACCGGGAAGTTCTAAGGCCTTCAACTCCTTGCCATTCTTACTCTTGCTGGAAATGAAACCTGTTGACTTGTCTACAAAGTCAGGCAAGTTAAACGCTTTGCCTTGATAATCCTTCACAGCACAAACCAAATCTACCGGGTTGAAGTGCGTACCATTGGTAAACATCTCCATATACTCCTTGTTTGACTTGTCTATCTGGCTGCTTTCCAGAATCTGCAGACTGACGGTACCGTCTGCATTGTATGTCAGGAAGGGACCACCGCCGGGTTCACCTACATTCTTCACGACACCACAGACACGCATAGGTCTGTTGAGCTTCTTTCTGAGATAGATCACGAGGTCGGCATCCTCCAGATTCTTAATGTCGTGGTTACGGCAGCAGAGGTCTTGCTGAACAAAGCGAATCATCTCCTCCAGCTTGTCATGATTATAAGAACCACTGTCCAACAGACGCATGTACTCAAAAGCTTTCTGCTGTAAGGAAACAAGTATGCCGGCAATCACCTGCTTGTATTCAACCGTATCGTCCTTCAGACGGTCTGGCACTACATTATCGATATTCTTGATAAAGGTAATATCAGAGTCTATTTTGTTCAGGTTCTGAATCAAAGCGCCATGACCACCGGGACGGAAAAGCAACTGTCCCTTCTCATCACGGAAAGGAGTATTGTCAGGATTGGCAGCCACGGTATCTGTGTCAGGTTGTTGTTCAGAGAAGCTGACATGATACTTCAGACCAAATTTATCAGCATATAAAGCCACTTTTTCTTCCACCTTCTTCTTGAACAGTTCCAGATGTTCATGACTGACGGTGAAATGGATGGCAACATTACCATCGGTAGCAGCATAGAGAGCTCCCTCAACAAGGTGTTCCTCTAAAGGAGTGCGGGCTCCCTGTGCATAACGATGGAACAGAAGCAGACCTTTGGGCAACTGTCCGTAATTGAGCCCCTTGGCCTGGAGCATATTGGCAACCACCTTTTTATATTCTCCTTTTTCTATCAGTTCATCAATGCCAGCACCTTCGTTGGCACGACAGCACTTATCCAGTTCATCATAGAAAGCAAAGTTCTTGATTTGCTCAAAATACTGTTTCTCGAATGAGGTAGTAGGCACATCATAGTCGGCATCCAGAAATGCGAACATATCCTTGAACATACGTGAGGCTGCACCAGAAGCCGGCACGAACTTCACGATTACTTTTCCTTCTGCCTTATAGCGATTCCAGGCATCTACATATCTTTTCCTCTCCTCCTCATTGGGTGCCATAATACCTTTGCCTATGGCAGCCGGAGCCTCCAACTTGAGAAATGGAAAACCTTGTTTGAACTGTTCAAGCTGGGCACATATCTGTTCCTCGCTGATTCCTTTTGCGGAAATTTGTTTTAAGTCTTGTTGAGATAGCATAATTGTGGTATTTTAGTCTGATTTAATGCACAAATGTACAACTTTTTTTTTATTCAGATAGCTATTTTCCATAAAAATTGTATCTTTGCGCCAAAATAAAGCAATTAGAATGGTAAAATTCAATTTCTCAGAAGCGGAAAAGGAGCATACACTCGCTCTCTATAGCAAATTAAAGGAGCTGACAGGACCTTCTCTGATGGAAGGTGATGAAGAGAAAATGCGCACCCACCTGATGCGTTGTATTGAGGAAAACCAAGTGAACAGGAATGTGTTTGGACATAACCCTATACTGCTGAGTTTCCAGACTGCTCTCATCGTCGTTGAAGAAATCGGTCTGAGGCGAGATGCTGTTATTGCCATATTGCTTCACCCCAGTATAGAAAGTGGATTCCTGACCATCGACGAGGCAGAGAAACAGTTCGGAACATCCGTAGCGAGAATTCTGCACGGACTGCAACGTATTGCCGAACTCTATGACAAAACTCCCGTAGTAGAAAGCGAAAACTTCCGTGACCTGCTCCTCTCCTTTGCCGAAGACATGAGGGTCATACTTATCATGATTGCCAGCAGGGTTAACCTGATGCGACAGATAAGAGACACAGACAATCAGACCGACCGCACCCGAGTATCTCAGGAAGCAGCGTATCTCTATGCACCGCTCGCTCATAAACTGGGTTTATATAAACTCAAGAGTGAACTGGAAGACCTTTCTCTTAAATACCTCGAACATGATGCCTATTATCATATCAAAGAAAAACTGAACTCTACCAAACAGGCACGAGATGCCTATATCGCCCAATTTATCTCTCCTATTGAGGAAAAGCTCAAGGCTTCCGGTCTTCATTTCCACATGAAGGGGCGAACCAAGAGCATTCATTCTATCTGGCAGAAAATGAAGAAACAGAAGTGTGCTTTTGAGGGAATCTACGACCTCTTTGCCATCCGTATCATCATTGATGCGCCCATAGAAAAAGAGAAGATGCAGTGCTGGCAAGCATATTCTATTGTCACTGACATGTATCAGCCGAACCCCAAACGTCTGCGTGACTGGTTGTCCGTTCCGAAATCGAACGGTTACGAGAGTCTGCACATTACCGTACTGGGGCCCGAACAGAAATGGGTGGAAGTACAGATTAGAACAGAACGAATGGACGAGGTTGCAGAACGAGGCGTAGCAGCACACTGGAGATATAAAGGAGTGAAGGGAGAAAGCGGACTGGACGAATGGCTCACGAATATCAGAAACATACTGGAAACGAGTGATGACCTACAGGTGATGGACCAGTTCAAGATGGACCTGTATGAAGACGAAGTGTTCGTCTTCACTCCACGCGGCGACTTGTTCAAGTTCCCCAAAGGAGCTATTGTACTCGACTTTGCCTATCACATCCATTCCAAGGTAGGCAACGGATGTACCGGTGCCCGCATCAACAACCGGATTGTGTCACTCAGAGAGCCATTACACAGCGGTGACCAGGTAGAAATCATCACCTCTGCCAACCAAAAGCCCAAGCAGGAATGGCTGAGCATCGTCAAGACGTCAAGGGCCAAAGCCAAGATACGTCTCGCACTGAAAGAAACACAGATAAAAGAAGGTCTCTTTGCCAAGGAGATGTTAGAGAGAAAGTTCAAGAACCGCAAGATTGAAATGGAAGAGTCTCTCATGGCAAAACTGGTGAAGAAACTGGGTTTCAAGGAGACGAGCGAGTTCTATAAACGTATTGCTGACGGAGAGTTGGACGTCAATATTGCCATTGATAAATATCTTGAGATTCAACAGCATGAGGCTAATCCCGGAGCAGATATACCCATCAAGAGCGCCGACGGATTCAAACTGCGACCAACGACAATGAGTGAGACACCTGCCAATGAGGACGTTTTGGTCATTGACCGTAATCTGAAAGGCATCGATTATCAACTTGCGAAATGCTGTCATCCTATTTATGGCGACGACATCTTCGGTTTTGTCACCGTCAGCGGAGGTATCAAGATTCACCGTACCGACTGTCCCAATGCTACTGAACTGCACAAACGTTTCGGTTACCGTATCGTCAAAGCGAAATGGAGCGGCAAAGGCAGTTCGCTCTATCAGATAACCCTTCGCGTCATCGGCAATGATGACATAGGCATCGTCAACAACCTCACTTCCATCATCAGCAAGGATGAGAAACTGGTATTGCGTTCCATCAGCATCGACAGTAACGATGGTCTTTTCAGCGGAAATCTGGTAGTAATGCTCGATGATACGTCACGCTTGGAAACACTCATCAAGAAACTCAAAGCCGTAAAAGGTGTCAAGAATGTCATGAGAATATAAGGATATAAAAACCATTTGTTATACCATAAAATCCTTATAACATGAAGATTACGCGCGAGCAACTCAAGGGTTCATATAGCGAGGGAGAAGCACTTGCCATCTATCGTCAAGTGAGAGACGACGGAGACTTCCTTGCCTTCTTATATCAGTTCATGCAAGATGATGACCATCAGGTGACTCGCAATGCACTATGGGGATTGACCAAGGCCAATCAGGCAGAAATCAAGCAACTGCAAGTGGCGCTGAACAGCCTGATTGACCTGGCTATTTCAACCAATAACCCATCTGTCAGACGACTGTCATTGAATCTGATTGAACGACTGTACCTGAAAGAAGATGACATACGAACTGATTTTCTCGATTTCTGTCTGGAACACATGGCAATGCCTCAAGAGTTTCCCGGTATTCAGTCACTCTGCATGAAACTGGCATACAGGATGTGCTCTTTCTTTCCCGAATTGAAAGAGGAACTCATCCGCACGCTGGAAGTCATGGAAATGGAATACTATAAACCAGCTGTCAAAAGTGTCAGAAACAGAATACTCAGCGGAAAGACAAAAACAATTGACCAACGATAGCTCCCTGTTTGTATGCTATCGTTGGTCCGATTATTGAAGCAAAGTAATGTCATTGAAGCAAAGTAATGAACCCACTCACTTAAAGATGGAGCGACAAATCGACACCCAGCTGGAAGGGATTGGCTCTTTGGGAGAAACCACGTGACACCCCATCCACCTTACTCTCCACTAAGAAAGTATTGTAATGAGTATTAGTGAGATTCCTGCTCCATACATTCAGTTGGAAATCACCAAATGTCAATCTCACATTGGCACCTCCTACCACATAGAATTTCTGTTCTAACGTATTGGCTATATCCCAATAAATTGGTCCCATACCCGAAACATGAGCTCCCACAGCCAACCAAGGAAGTAACTGATACTGTCCTGTCAGGCTCATGGCATGCCGAGGAACAAAGGGCACATACTTACCTCGATAGCTCACTTCATCATCTACATAATGACGGAACGTGGTATGTGTAAAACTGTAAGTTGCCGACCAATTGAACTTGGCATCGGCACTGACACTGCGCAAAGAAAGCTCAGCACCACAACTATTGCTTCGTCCGGCATTGACCATCATACGTCCATACTGGAAATTACCGGCAAGAATAGACAGCTGTTGGTTGCGTATCTGCATGAAAAAGATAGCTGCATCCAACTGCATCCGACGGTCAAGCAGATTCGTATGTGTTCCCAATTCATAGTTCCAAGTAGTTTCTGGCTTATAAGATATCGTTTGGTTGACCTGCTGATAGTCTTCCGCACTATGTTCTACTATCTTATCTTTGTTCATCAGCTCCATCATCTCTTTTCCTAACTGCTGCTGTTCTGTCTTGAAGATATCCGAGAACATCTGCAGATTATAGCCTCCGGCTCTGAATCCCTTAGCCACACTGAGATACACCTGACTACCATTGTCAGCCACCTGCCAGGTAAGAGCCACTTTGGGCAACAGCTGATGATAGGAAGTATGGTCTGAACCGATGAGTTCTGATACATAACGATGGGCAGTGCTGACAGGTCTGTTCTGTATCATTCCTTGATAGGCCAGTGTGAAATGTGATTCTGTCTGATAAGAAATACTATGTCTCTGATAGTCGTACCGCAAGCCTAAGGTCAGGGTAAGCTCATCTGCCACTTTCAGATTTGACTCATGATATAAGCCCAGATTCAGCTGAGGTGTATGGAAGGTTCCTGGAACGTCATTATCAGAAAGAGAAAGACTGCTTGCCACGTAAGGAGGCATCCCCATCTGACTGATAATCATGCGGTTCATATCATCACCAAAGAACACAGGTCCGTCTGTCCGCAACCACTGATAGTTGAAGAATATACCCGAGGTCTGTGCATACCATCGGTCATGGTTCTTGTTACGGAAAGTTAGTTCCTGCGTGATGGCATTCATCTTCTGATCTTGTTTCAGACGCATATAATCCTCTGGCAGATAATCCTGGTCCATCTGCATGGCATCGTTCAGATATTGATAGCCCGTTGCAGAATGAAGCAGATAGTCCCCCATATCATAGGACGCGCGTAACCCGGTATTCACCATCTGTCGACGATAACCATTCATGATGGTAGATGCGGGATTATTCCATTTGCCCGTCGAATCTGCATATTCTCCATAGCCGAAACCATTCTGATTGACATATTGATAATCAGCAATCAGGTCAAGTGTCAGTTTTTTGTTGGGATTCATCACGAGTCTTACCTTTCCGCCCGCCTCATTCGACAGGTCTGCCCTGTCTTTGAAGTTCTGATGATGGAAAAAACCCTTTTGCCCTGAATAGAAAGCGGAAACGGAGAAGGCCATCTTGTCGGACATGCGATGATAGTGCTCCAACTCCACATCGGAACAAAGTCCTGAAGCCATGCTCAGAGAGATATCCGTACCTTGGTAATCCATTGGATTTTTGGAGTATATACGCACTACACCACCCTCAGCATTCAGTCCATAAAGCGTTCCTTGCGGACCACGTATGATGTCGACACGATTGATGCCGTAGAAATGTTGGTTATAGGCATTCTTGCTGACAAGAGGTATCTGATCATAATAAACGCCCACGGCAGGATTACCCGTACGGGAACCTATGCCACGAACATAAAGGGATGAGGTAAGTCGGGCACCATACGCCGGCATCACGAACGATGGGACAAAGGATGAGAGTTGGTTCAACCCTTTCACATGCAGCTGTTCCATCTCCTGATTGGTGAGCACAGTGCTCGACAACGCCTGTCGTCTCAACTTCAGATACTCCTTCGATTGTGAAACGACCACCAGTTCGTCCAAGTCAACAACTTGGGCACTATCCGTAGGTATCTGCGTATTTTCACGAATATCAGCAGAGAATGCCCATTGAGAGTAACAGGGCAGCAAGAAGCTCACCCCCAGAAGAATAGCATTAATTTTCGTTGTTTTCATGCTGCAAAGTTACTCACAATCCTTTGCACATGCAATCCTTATTTATGGGGAAATTAATGTTATTGGCTCTCTGTCATGCTTACACATTCATAGCACCGCAATAAGGACAGCGCCCTTTACGTTCGATCTCCTGACCGCAGTTTCCACATACAAACTTTCGGGTTAAGGTACGTCGGCAACGAACGACAGCGAAAATACAATATACCAGCAGAAACAGATACCCTATATAATATAAGGTGGAAACACTGAAAACGACATAATCGACAGCACACACTGCTGCCAAACCTCCGAGATACAGCAAAGCATGAACTACAGACAGACGACGGAAGGTATCATCCACGACAGCTACCAGCACAATGATAAGCGCCCACACCATCGTTAAGAATAGTGACAGATGGAAAGGCAACTCAAAAGGATTCAGCGTTGGATTATAATAGAAGTGTCTCCACGACTCGGCTCCAAACATCTGTATGGAGGCATAGAGGGTTGCCGACATGGCAACCAAGAGTGTAAGCAGAGTAGGATAAACGGAAGGAATATCATGGAAATGAACGATATAAGCATTCCTTCTACGCAGGAAATTAAGACTATAAGCTGCCACAACCAAAACCAGGAAGGCAAGGAAGATAAGCAGGTGAGTATCAGAAAAAATACGAATAAACTGCGAGATAGGATCATCAGGAACTACAGCCTTCAAGAGGAATGTCTCCTGAACCCATCCTTGTGATGCCTGGTCGCGAGCTACCTTGACCCATACAGAATCAATGGTGTCATTGGACATAGTCATGATTTCTGCCACAACAACCCGATCCCCACGATAGAGCATCACGGAATCAAAGGGTAGTTCATCGGGAGCTTGGGTTGAAAGCTGCAACGAGTCGGCATCCACCAGGAAATTATAGTTCTGTGTATAATGATGGGTGGTGCTGAACGATATGGAATCCAACTGGTCATCGGTCAGATTCCAGGCATCAGGGGTAGTCCTTGACTGATGATAACACCCTGTCAGCAATACCATCCAAACCCACATTATCAGAAATCTACATCTTTCCATGCTCACGGTGAGTTGATTCAACACTTATTCAAACGATTCATGAATGACATTCATCTGGCATTGGCCACAATCGAATTCCAGACGGAATCGACGCCCGTCTCCAGCTACTAAATACAGCGGTTCTTTCCAGTCGGCTTTACTTCCGCCATTCTTGACACAGTGTCCCAGTGAATAGCGAATGCAATGCCGGCACTGCATCAGTACAGCCATCGGCTCTGC
This sequence comes from uncultured Prevotella sp., assembly GCA_945834405.1. Taxonomy (GTDB): domain Bacteria; phylum Bacteroidota; class Bacteroidia; order Bacteroidales; family Bacteroidaceae; genus Prevotella. The sequence continues at coordinate 27,485 of CAMAHD010000006.1, forward strand.
TTTCACTTCGTATGCCTCACGCAAAGGAGAAAGATGGCACTGGGCATATATTTCCTTTGCCCTGGCATTTGCTATATTATATAGGTAAGGATAACGACGATAATAAGGAGTAGGTGCAAACATATCATTCTTAGTGACAGCCCTTTGGCTTGGCTCCTTCAGGGAATGCAGAACAGACATGTGTTCATCCTGCAAGCGTGAAGAGGACGGGGCAGAAGCAGCTGATTCCATGATGACTTCCTCCAACCGTTCAACCAGCTGGCGTCTGTATTGTGTCAGTACACTGCTGGGGATAAACGAGCTGAAATCTGGAGCCACCTGCACCTGAGTACACTCGAAAATGGTATTTCCCAGCTTGGACATTTGGGCTCGTATGTTCTCCGCCGGTGACTTGACAGCCTGCTCAAAACCAGTATCAAACGGAAGAGATACTTCTATATCCCTTCCCTCTACCTTTGCTGACAGTCCTTCTTCTGTTACCTTCATACAGACCGCAATCTTGCGGTTGCCTCCCGATTTGGCGAGACTCTTCTCAAAATTCTGGTCATTGTTACGATAGAGTGACATGCCAACACGGATTCCCTGAGGCATCTTGAGAGGAAAAAGAAGATTGCCCTCCACCCTATTCACTCGGAAACCCACCAGCTGACGGTCTGCATCCATGAAACAGAGTCCGTCGCCATTGGCAAAGGAACAGATGCCCGCTACGCGAATGGTTTGCCTTTTCACTTCCTTGACATGACCGACAAACTGTCCCACCGCTTTCGGCGTATCAAAAGACGCTACATCTGCAGTACGTCCGTGCAGGAAGTAAGTGGTAAATCCCCGATTAAAGCTGCGCTGTATGTCGGGCGTAAAAGAATAATGGCAACGACCGAGAGAAGCACGGCAGTAACGGTCTGGATGTTTTCGGACGATGGCATCCAGTTTTTCACTGTAAGCCGCCGTCACATTCTTGACATAACCGGCATCCTTCAGTCTTCCTTCTATCTTGAAAGAAACGGCTCCAGCCTCTGCCAATCGCTCCAGTTCTTCCAGCCTATTCATGTCTTTCAAGGACAAAAGATGCTTTTTGCGTTCTATCAGCCTTCCCGTAGCATCTACCAAGTCGAAAGCCAGGCGGCAGAACTGCGCACACGTACCTCTATTGGCAGAACGATGCAGGAAACATTGAGAGGCATAACAAAGTCCACTGTATGACACACAAAGAGCTCCATGAACAAAGACCTCCAGTTCCATCTCAGGTACCTGACGGTGAATGGCAGCAATGTCTTCCAAAGCCAACTCACGTGCCAACACCACTCTCGAAGCTCCCCTGTCGCGCAACCATGCCACTTTATCGGCACTGCGGTTATCTGTCTGTGTGCTTGCATGTACAGGAAGATGCCATGCCTTAGCCATTTCAAAGACAGCCATATCCTGTGCAATCACCGCATCAACACCAGCATCCTTCAACTGTTTCAACAGGCGGTTGGTAGCTTCCAGTTCGTTATCATACACTATCGTATTGACAGCCACCATCACCTTCGCTCTGAAACGATGGGCATAGAGACACAACTGGCGGATGTCATCTATACTATTGCCTGCAGCAGCGCGTGCGCCAAACTGTTCGGCACCTATATAGACGGCATCAGCCCCATGGTCGATGGCGGCAATGCCACACTCCAGATTTCGGGCTGGAGCAAGTAGTTCAAGTTCTGTCACGTTAATACCTGTTTTGTATCCGCTATTCTATCTGATTGATGTCGTATGGAGTCTCCTGATAAACATAATAGTTAATCCAGTTGTTATACAACAAGTTGGCATGCGCTCTCCATGTCACCAAAGGCGACTGTGTAGGGTCATCATTCAGATAATAATGCTTAGGCAAATCCACATCGTCCCGCACACCCATATCTCTCTTATACTCCTTGTCGAGTGTATCAGGAGCATATTCCAGATGGCCAGTGATGAAAAACTCCCTACCCTTTCGGGCCATGACCATGCTGACGCCACTCTCCGGTGATTCAGCGATAAGCTGCAGTTTCGGATTAGCCAGTATATCCTCCTTGCGTATCTCTGTATGACGGCTGTGAGGCATCTGGAACACATCGTCAAACCCCCGGAATATGGGAATCCGTTTCCCTGAGGTATATTGGGGGAAGATGCCAAACATTTTCTTATCCAAAGGATATTTGGGTATACCGTAATGATAATAGAGTCCGGCTTGGGCAGCCCAACAGATATATAAGGTAGAAGTAACGTGCGTCTTCGCCCACTCGAAAATGGTTGTAATCTCATCCCAGTAGCTGACATCCTCGAAGTCCATCGTCTCCACAGGAGCTCCCGTGACAATCATTCCGTCGAATTTCTCTTTACTCATCACCTCAAAATCACGATAGAACATCATCATGTGTTCTATGGGTGTGTTTTTGGGAGTGTGGCTTTTGAGTTTCATGAAACTCACTTCCAGTTGGAGCGGTGTATTGGAGAGCAGACGTATAAGGTCTGTCTCGGTCGTGATTTTGAGTGGCATGAGATTCAGAATCACAATCTTCAAGGGTCTAATATCCTGCGTTGTACCCCTCGATTCATCAATCACAAAGATGTTCTCCTTCTTGAGGATATCTATAGCAGGTAATCTGTCTGGTAATCTTAAAGGCATAATTCAACAACAATCTTTTTTCCGATATTCTACTACTCCACCTTGATGACACAAGTGGAAACATTATCAAACCCACCGGCATCCACTGCAGCCTGTGCCAGTTCTTCAGCCTCATCCCCCCTCGCAAGCATCTGTGCGATAGTCTTGTCGCTGACCATGTCATTGAGACCATCGGAACAGAGGAGCAGGATATCTCCAGCTTTGACCTCGTCCCCTATGTCACAGATTTCCATGAATGAAGTCTTGCATCCTGCACCAATACAGTTGGTGATGATGTTGGAGTGTTTTTCTTCTCCCATGATGGTGTTCAGCGAGTGGTCTACGGTAAGTTGTTTCAGTTCTCCGTCTCTGAAAAGATAGAGTCTGCTGTCACCGCAATGCATGCGGAAGAGATGCCCTTCATAGTAGGCAAGCGCCACGAGTGTCGTTCCCATGTCTAAGATGGCTCTGTTTGCCAATCCTTTGCTATGCAACTTTCTGTTGATAGAATCGAGCCATCCTACCATCGACTCCTGGTAACCGCTGATATCCAGTTCCTTTGGAAGGTCATAAAAGAAATACTGCAAATCAATAAGCGTGGATGAACTTGCAACTTCACCCGCCTCATGTCCACCCATTCCATCAGCAACAGCCATGATATATCTGCCGGAAGGAGTGATGGAGAAATGGTTGCGATAGGCATCGCTGCGTATGAACTTATTTCCTACAAGCACCATATCCTCGTTGTTGCTGCGAACGCAACCCGTCTTACTGCATGCAGTGATATTCAAATACTTCATATTTATTATAGCTTCTAAACTCAATTAATTTTTACTTGAAGGTTGACATTGGCAATCGTCAACACATCATCATTGCGCAGTACCATCTGCACATCAGGCTGTATCGGTCTTTGATTCAGCTTAGTACCGTTGGACGAATGTTTGTCTATCACGCACCAGCCGCTCTCATTGTTGTACATCAGCTGTGCATGAACTCCCGACACATACATGTTCTTTTCAAAGAACTGGCTATAAGGTCCCTGACGTCTGCCTATCACCGCACCGTTCACTGCGGCGATATGGATGTTGAGACTCTCGTTGACCAAATGCAACGTGGGCGTTCTGCCCAACATGGATGAGGTGACGGAGGGAGATTCGGGCTGACGTTTGGATGCAGTGACACTCTTGAAGATATGCGACGACATATCGACCATGGAGGATGAAGCGAAGACGGATCCTTGAGCCAGACCTCCTGCCTTTCCGAACTTCTCGTCCGCACTGAGCATCATGCTTCCACACGACGTACAACGCCTGCCGACACCCACCCTGCCGCAACTGCTGCAATAAAGCAGGGCATGTCCGCACTGGTCACAAAAGCGTGAGTCGTCGTCAATTTCTTCTCTACATATTGGACATATAATCATATATCATGTTGTTTTATTCAATGAAGTCTTCGGGAAGAATCATCTGATAGGTTTCCTTGGTAACTTGTGAAATAGGTATCTGTGAAACACGAACGGAGAGCTGCTGGATAGTGGTATCGAGCAGGTTACGCATCTCACGCGCATTGCCAAACGATTCCGTTTTGTTGGCAATCTTCGTGATGATGATTTCCTGCAACTTCAACTCTGCCTCTGGCGAGAGGATATACGACTCCTTGCTTGCCATGTTCTTGAAAATGTTGTACAACTCGTCGGCATCGTAGTCATCGATATGCAGTCTGTGAGTGAATCTACTGGCGAGTCCGGGATTGATATCCAGGAATTCATCCATCTTCCACTTGTAGCCAGCAATAATCACGACGAACTTGCCACGGTCGTCTTCCATGCGTTTCATCAGCGTTTCCACAGCCTCTTTTCCATAAGGGTCGTTCTCGCCGCAGAGGGTGTATGCCTCGTCAATAAAGAGGATACCGCCCATCGCCTTGTCACACATATTATTGACAATCTTCGGTGTCTCACCCATGTACTTTCCAACGAGTGTGGCACGGCTGGCTTCGACGACGGTATTGGTTGGCAACACATCCATGCTTTGCAGAACCTGTCCCATCATGCGCGAGAGAGTAGTCTTTCCCGTTCCCGGATTTCCCGTCAGTACAAAGTTCATAGCCATTTGCTGAACACTGCCTACGCCTTGTTCTGAGCGTTTCTTCATGAACATGCTTTGAACAGCCAGACGGTTCACCATATTCTTGACCGAACGCATGCCTACAAGTCCGTTCAACTCGTTGAGCACGGCATCCAGAGACTTCATGCTCTCGTGCTTGTCGACAGGCAGGTCGATTTTCTTGATGAGTCTCAGGTCGCCTTCCTTCATGTCGGGATTAGATATCTCCTTCACCAGACGCTGACTCTGTCGCTCAATGGTAGCATCAAACAGGCGTCGTGCCTCACGTGCATTGCCGAAGTTCTTGTCGCGACGCAGGTAGAGCTGTTCAAACATGCGATGGATGGCATCCTTGGTTTCATCCTCAACGACGAAGCTTTTCTTGGCAGAGAGATTCAGGAATATCTGCGTCAGTTCGTCCGGATTATAGTCGTCGAAATGGATGGTCTGCGTAAAGCGGCTCTTGAGTCCCGGGTTGGTGTCAATGAAGTCGTGCATCTGTTCGGTATATCCTGCCACTATACAGATAAACTTACCGCGGTCGTCCTCCAGTCGTTTCAGCAGGGTATCAATGGCTTCCGAGCCAAACGAATCCTGGTCGTTGGACTTCAGGGTATAAGCCTCGTCGATGAAGAGTACTCCACCCATGGCAGAATCAATCAGCTGATTGGTCTTGATAGCCGTCTGTCCGCTATATCCTGCCACCAGTTTGCTTCGGTCAGCCTCCACTAACTGTCCTCGTGAGAGGATGCCCAACTGATGGAACACCTCAGCCATGATACGCGCGACGGTGGTTTTTCCGGTACCGGGATTTCCTGTAAACACGTAATGCTTGCCCTGGAAGGTATTGGTTTCGCCTCTCTTGACCTGCAGGTTGAGGAAAGCCGCCAGGTTGCTGATTTCCTTCTTGACAGCCTCCAGTCCCACCATGCCGTTGAGTTTCTCTAAACAGGTGGTATAGTCGACCATCTGTGGAGCTTCGTAAGGAATGTCGCTTTCTTCAATGGTCATCAGAATCTCATTGCTGGCAGTAGAGAGGTCTACCTTTTCCAGACGCTGTGCCTGGTTCTTGCATATCTGGTCGAAGAGTGTCCTCATGGTACGTCCGTTGGCAAAGTCCTTGTCGCGGGTATCATACATCTCCTTGATCATCTTCTTGACCAGTTCTTCAGCAGGCGTCGAAAGGACATAGTTCTTGCCCTTGGCAAACGACATCATAATCTGATAGAGTTCAGCCGGCTGATAGTCTTCAATATTGAGGAAATAGTTGAAACGGCTTCTGAATCCCGGATTGATGCGGAACAGGTTGTCCATCTCCATGCGGTAGCCAGCGGCAATCACGACAAACTTTCCGCGGTCGTCTTCCATGCGCTTCATCAGTTTTTCCAGAGCCTGAGCTCCCTGATTGTCGCGTTCTCCGGAAGCGCTCAATGGAGCCAGCGTATATGCCTCATCGACAAAGAGTATGCCGCCCATAGCCTTGTCGCAAAGAGTGTCCACCAGCTTGGGAGTCTCTCCCTGATAAGGGCTCACCATCTGTGCGCGGTCCACCTCTACTACATGTCCACTGTCTAAATAACCGATAGCAGCCAGTATCTCGCCCAACTTTCGGGCGATGGTTGTCTTACCGGTACCTGGATTACCCGTCAAGACAACGTGCATGGACATCTTTCCTTGGTCGCCCAATCCTCGCTGTTGTCTTTCAGAGGCATTACGCACGCTGTAGGCAATCTCTCTGACCGCCTTCTTCACCTCTTCCATGCCGATATAGCTGTCCAAATCACTGAGAATGTCTTCCAGCGAGCGCTCTTCGGGTACATACCCTCGTATATCTTCCTCTTCAACCTGATGGGCATATATACCTCTATTAATAAAAGAGGTGAAGACATCTTCCGCCATCTTGGCTGCCTCGTGAGCGAAGCCGAAGGTTTCGTCTTTGGTCTTGAGTCGATATCGGAAATATCTTTCCAGCTTATTCTCAGCCTGCGGTGAGAACATGGTGAGTCCATAACGCTGCTGCAGAGTCAGTTTGCATATCTGGCACAACTCTTTCCAGGTAGGAGTAGGCAGTCGGAAGATATACTTGAAACGACTGGCAATGGCAGGGTTGTTCACCAAGAAATCATCCAGTCCCCTGGTGAGTCCTGAGATGACGACAATAGGGTCATCCTGCCAGTGGTCCATCTCCACAAACAGTTTATCCAAGGGATTCACCTGATTGGAATATCTGTCTGGCAATAGTTTCTGCACATTGTCGAAAAACAGAATACCTCCCTTGGCATTCTTGATATTCTCCTCCCAGTTATCTACAAAGCGCTGATAATCCACGGCATCTACCATGGTGAGCTTAGGTTTGTCGATGATACGGTGCAGATAGAAATAGTCGCGCAATATCTCTGCGAGCTTGGTCTTTCCGGTACCTGTCTCACCGATGATAATCGAGTTGACACTGAGGCGCACGTCGGAAATATCCTTACGCGAGCGCAGGAAAGTATAGGTATCAACCACCGTCTTCATCTGCTGTTTCACTTCGGTCAGTCCGACGAGCTTATCCAGCATGTTGTTGGATTGCAGGGGCTGTCCGCACCACTTGCAGAATTTGGCGATACTTCGATTATCTTGTTGACATTTTTCACATTTCATAGTTGCCTTATTCGTTGCTGTTTTGGGGGGTCTTGTAAATACGAGTTGCGTCTATCTCCCATATATCCAAGTTGGGCGTATCTAAATGGAGCAACTTAGGATGGAAGGCTATCATCTGTGCCGACAAAGCTGCAAACATCAGACTCCAGAGGAAATGGTATATCACCGATTCGCTCACCACGGAACGGACACAGTCTTGGGCTTCATCCATCGCACTGAACTTGGAGCCTTTAAACCGGAATGACTTGGTTTTGAAGGTATAGTAGAGAGGTTCCAGAAGGTCAGACTTGTCGTCGTCCTCCACCACCTTGGTCACCCTCTTGATCTCGTCATTCCTGTGCTGCCGATAGTCCATCACGATGGCAAGAATGATATACACCAATGAAATCGCCACGGCCACCGGTATCAATATTCCGGGCATGTTGTTGACGGTCCAACGGAGAATGGTGATGGGTATCATCGAGGAGAGGAATGCCAGCAAAGCCTGGAAGAAAATCACCACCGTTCCATATCCTTTGAAGAACGAACGTACAACGACGACGGCAGCCGAAACGCCTCCTATGGGCAACATGAGTGAGACGAAGGAATGATGGAACAGCAGGTCGGTATCTGAAATGCCGAAACGTATCAGGAGGAAGAGCCATAAGACGCTGAGTCCTACGAAGATGCTTTTCCATATCCTGACTTTCGTCTTGGTGCTTTCCAGTACGTGGCGCATCTCGTCATACTTCTTCTTGGTTGCCTCTTTAGCCGTATGGTAACGGTGGTAATAGGGATGCTGGGCGTTGAAGTCACCCAATGCCTCTATCCATTTTACCAGCTCGCGCTCATAACTGTAAGGTTCGGCAAACTCCTGCGAGGGGTCTTCATGATAGAAGACGGTGAGCCACTGTGCAAAGATTCCTTTGTTCAGCTCGGTTCGGATTTCCGAACGATATTTGCTGGCTATCTGACGGCCATCCTTCAGCAAGTCGCCACATGGCATCTGATAGTATGGGATGACACCCAGTATGCAGCAGGAACGATAAGCCGCCGTGTAGTAGTCGTAGGCTCCATAGCGGTCTCTGTTCTCGTTGCTGTCCATTTCAAAGCTGCGGTCAATTTCAGCCAACTGGCGTGACCAGCCATGCAGCTGTGCATAATAGTGGAAGCGGCCGTCGGGATTGACATAATCATCGATGCTCTGACGGAAGGTGTCCTCGTCGGTATGCTGACTGTTTTTCATCAGTTCACACCACATTTCGCCCACTTTCTCCGGAGTATTTGCTTCTCGCAGGTCATAGGCCGTCGTCTTGTCGAGGTTATATAACACCTTATATGCCAGAGTCTTGGAATATTCTTGATTCTCGGTAAGATACCTGACGGACTCACATACGATAGCATCTTCTCTACTGTACATCCACGAGAGCAGTCGACCGTCACAGAGACTGTGCCAGGCATCCTCATCCAACTGCTGATAGCCAAAGGCTTTTACTATCTCTTTCAGGCTGGATGACGGATATTTGGGCAGGAAAGGCAGCTGGTCGTCCAGCTCGTATACGCATCGTGTGACAGCCACTTTGCCGTCCTGATTATGGGTAAAATAGCTTCTCAGACGATTGACGTTACACTTGGAGTGTGACTCCAGATAAAGCCACAGAGAGTCATTGGTGTTTCTCAACGTCACCGCATATTCGTCGGCATAATTCAGCAGCGACATGACGAGTCCGTGCATATCGTCGCACTTGTTGCCGTGCATATCGCGGTAGGGATAGGTAGGCTCCATCGCATAGATGGCAGCCATGAGTCCGGCTTCCTGGTCCAGCGGATAGCGGTTCTTGATGATGTCTTTCAGGGTAATGCTCAGCTTGGTATTTCCCGACATCTCCAGCCAGTTGGTGATACGTCCGCTGTAGAGATAGTTGCGTGCGATGGGTTCGTTGTCGAGCAGCATGGGAACAAGCTCCTGTATGCTCTCTGCCACCAGGTTACGTTCGGGGTCAACGACAAAGGCTTTGTACTTCAGCCAAGGTGAGGAAAGGTCGATGTCGGGTGACTCGCCGAGGAACCATTTTTCCACCTGGTCGTAGGTCCATCGGGACGTTGCCTTCACGGCAGTCAGACCCTGTATCAGCATCTTCACTCTTTCCGGCAGGTCTTGCACACCGGGTATACGTCCCTCATTCTTGCGCTTCATCATGTCGCGCTCGTTGGAGTTGAGGGGCTTGTCTCCCGTCCATATCGCGAGCAAGGTCATACCGAGCGAATAGTAGTCGACGGCAGGCGAAATCTCCACCTCACCGTCAATCACATCGGTATACATCTCTGGTGCCGCATAGAGCGGTGTACGCGCCTGGGTGGTACGTATGACGCTCTCATCGGGCGACATGATGGCAGAGATGCCGAAGTCGGCAATAGCCACCTGAGTCTTCTCCTTATCGCGGAAGAAGATGTTTCCCGGCTTGATGTCCTTATGTATGAGTCGGTTGTTATGACAATAGGCCAAAGCGGCAGCTGCCTGCAAAGCCAGTCGGCGAAAGAGTTTCATGTTTCCATCCACCCGATAGCCAACCATGGTCCCCCCCTGCAGATACTCCATCAGCTCATAATCGCGCAGCTTGCCGTCCACATAAGTCTTTCCGTAATCAAAGAGCTTGACTATCATCTCAAAGTTCATGTTGGCAACCAGCTTCATCAGATTCTTGTTGACGGTGAAGTTGGGGTAATAAACCTTGAGCACTCTCTCCTGCCCTTCGTAGGTACCCAGATATACCTGTGCCTCGCCGGAGTTGTCACTCAGACAGCTTTTAATCTGGAAAGGTTTTCCACGCAACATGATCTGATTGTCGGCAGTACTGTCGGCAGTCATCGTGTCGCCCTGTACGGGCGCAGCCATCGTAGCCACATCGCCAGGAGATTGCAGCGTGTTGAGTGTTGACGTCTGTGGCTGTGCATGGGTTGGCATGTCATCCATGCCGGGGTCAGCCAATCTGCGTGTCGCTTCGAAACGGTTGGTTATATCATCCATGTTGTAAGTTGTCGTCTTTGATTTGGTCCATATTGCCCTTTCCTAAAATAATCCACTTGCCGCCTAATTGAGGTTTGGCACATCCGCAGGGACCGCTGTGCAAGGCATGTTTGTAATTGCAGAGCCAAGCCAGTCTCACTCCCTGAGGTTTGCTTGCCATGGCATAGTTGCGTGCCACTGCAGGCGAGGGAGTAGCGGTGATGGCGAAATTGTCCAACAGTGCGGTCAGTTTCTCGATACATTCGGCCTTTCTCTTGGCAAGCTCTTCGGCACTCATACGCTGCTGTTTGCGGTCGTCCAGCTTTTCAGCCTTGTCGCCGTCGTTCTTCAGCAGTTCGAACAAGCGGCTTCTCAACTGTTCGTTATAGGATTCCAGCTTTCTGTCAGCCTCAGTGTTATAGGGCAGACACTTGTCCAAATCCTGCAAGTCTTCCGAAATGGCGAGCATCTCACGATATTCGGGCGTTTCCTTCAGGCTCTGCACCAACACCTTTGCCTCTTCCGTAACGGGCGTACCGCATTGTTTGCAGAATGAAAACTCGTTGATGGTATGACATACGGGACAGACCACCCCACCGCGCGGATTGCCACATTCGGGACAATAAGCCTCTCCCTCAGCCAAGGGCGTACCGCAGAAAGAGCATATATCCGTGCGCACATAGCGATGACAGGTCTCACAGAAGTCGGCATCCATGTCGAGATGGGCACCACAGAAAGGACATTCCGTGGCCCGCGCCATATTCTGCGCCAGAAAAGCGTTTTGCTGAAAGGTTGGTTGTTGTTGAAAAGCTTGTTTTTGGTTATCATTGGGCGAATGTAAAGTGCCGTCTATGCTGCGATTTCGCTCCCAATTTGTCTGCGAACCAGATGCTGTTTGATTGCCTGTTCCACCAAGTTCTGTATTGTAAGTGCCGTCGTTCATCATAAGGTTGGTATTTAATACTTGCAAAGATACGAAAAAAATCATATTCAACAATGATTATGTGAAAAAAATAACAGGAAACACTGAAATAATTTTGGTAATTCAGAAAGAATGATTAACTTTGCAATCGAAATCAATCATCCATGCGATAGTAACTCAGTTGGTAGAGCGCAACCTTCCCAAGGTTGAAGTCGCGGGTTCGAGCCCCGTCTATCGCTCCTTTTTCACTCCGACAGCACCTCCCGTAGGTGCTGTTTTTGTTGCTACGAACATAGCATATCTATATCGTGACGAATACAAATAGCGCCAGGCTATTCGTCATCATTAAACATTCATTTATATCCAATTAATATACAAAAGACGGCATTTCTGTGAACACTTGGATGCAGGAAATGGCCATGAAAGAATGCCTGAAATGACGCTCTGAGAACAGCTGTTATGACGGGCTAAGAATCGCAGTTATGAGACCGTCACGACAGCTGTCGTGAGAGCATCAGAACAGCCATTCTTACAGCATCAGAACCGCAGTCGTGAGACCGGCACGGCAGAAAACCGCCACAAAACGGCCAAAGAAAGCCAAAGGAAGCCACTTTTTACGGGGTCACCATGTCACGGCAGCCTCATCGGTCTTCGGATATGACCCTTCGATTATTCTGTATAAATATGCGTCTGAAGGTCATTGCTTTTCCAAATAATCATCGGTTTCTGTGACGGCATGGAGGCATCAGGGACAGCATGACACGAGGATAAAACAAGAGAGAGATTTTCCCTCGAAAACCTCTCTCTTTGTACGCCTGCAGGGGGTCGAACCCTGGACACCCTGATTAAGAGTCAGGTG